>CAYLXS010000051.1:7723-9534 GCA_964387765.1 uncultured Syntrophaceae bacterium | reverse complement strand
CGTAATCTCCAACCGATACCCCGGCCGACGACACGATGATATCAGCCCGCATGGCGTCTCTGAATTTCTCAGTCAGATCATCCATGTTATCTTTTGCGATACCAAGCTGAAGAGGTATGCCTCCGCATTCCATCACCTGCGCCGCGAGGGAATAGCTATTGCTGCTTACAATCTTTCCGGGTGATGCCGCGTCATCTATATCGACAAGTTCATCCCCTGTGGCTATAAGCGCCACGAGGGGTTTTTGATATACCTTCACAAAGGAACGTCCAAGAGCGGACAGCATTCCAGTCTCTGCGGGCCTGAGCAGCGTCCCAGCGCGTATAACCAGATCCCCTTCCCTCACATCTTCTCCGGCATATCTGATATTCTGACCGCCTGCCGCCTGAGCGTATATCCGCACACCAGAATTGTTAGACTCTGTTTCTTCCACCATCACGACGGCATCGGCTCCCTCTGGAACGGGAGCGCCTGTCATGATCCTTGCCGCTTCTCCGGACCCCACTGTTTTTTGAGGTGTATATCCGGCCGGAATATCTTCAATGACATTCAGAATAACAGGGCTTTCAGCACCGGCTCCGGTTGTCTCTTCCGACTTCAGCGCATAGCCATCCATCGCGGAGTTATCTCTCGGAGGTATGTTGCGGGGGGCATATATATCTTCTCCGATAACCCTTCCCAGGGCGCTTAGTATATTCGCTTTTTCAAGACCGAGGGGGGATATGGAACCGAGAATGCGATCCAACGCTTCTCTGACAGTTATCATAATGGGGATCCTTTCACTCCGGGAAAATAAACGTTGTACCCGGATTTGTGCATAGAAAGTTCTTACTATATTAAACCCCTATTCTTGTCAATATCTCTGAATCATTTCCGCCTTGAATAAATATGGGCTATGTTATAGGTAGTTCTTTTTATTTATAGACAGGCAGTAATCAGATACCCGATAACTGTGGAGGAAAGATATTATGAGCATTATAGAGACACAGAAAAAAATCAGAAAACTGCTGGATGACAGGAATGCCATCCTGCTGGCTCACTATTATCAGCGGGATGAGATCCAGGATATTGCGGATATATTGGGTGATTCGCTGGCCCTCAGTATTGAAGCGGCTAAAACGACGGCGGGTATTATTCTTTTCGCGGGAGTGCAATTCATGGCCGAGAGCGCTTCGATACTGTCGCCGGATAAAACGGTCCTCCTCCCGCGCCTGGATGCCGGGTGTCCTCTCGCGGACAAGATAACCGTCGAAGAGTTAAAGCAGGCAAAGTCAGAGCATCCGGATGCCATGGTGGTGACATACGTCAATTCATCGGCGGAAACCAAGGCCCACAGCGACATATGCTGCACCTCCGCAAATGCAGTACGCGTAGTCAACAGTCTTGACGCGGACACCGTTCTGATGGTTCCCGACGGCAATCTCGCATGCTATACCGCACAGTTTACCGAAAAAAAGATAATCCCCTGGAAGGGGTTCTGTTATGTACATAACAACCTGTTGCCTGGCGATGTGCTTAAGGTGAAAGATGAGAATCCCGGGGCCCTGTTTGCAGCTCATCCTGAATGCCGCCCCGAAGTTCTTGCGATGGCGGATTTTGTAGGAAGCACTGGTGGAATACTGAAATTCGCCAAAGAGGCGGACACGGAAAAGATTATTGTCGGAACGGAGCAGGGAATCATGCACCAGCTGAAAAAACAGAATCCCGGCAAAACATTCATACCGGCATCTGATAAACTGATCTGCCTGGATATGAAAAGAATTACACTCGATGACATACTCACCTCTCTCCTGGAAATGAAACATGTGGTG
>CAYLXS010000051.1:0-7623 GCA_964387765.1 uncultured Syntrophaceae bacterium | reverse complement strand
TGAAATTTTGCGTGAGGAAAACAGTAGATAAAAAGACACAATTTTCGGATTCCTCCCTCCGCGCACTTATCGACAATATCCACCGGGGAGATGATGAAACGGATATCTGCGGCCTTCAGGGGTCCGCGAAGCCCTTTATCGCATCACTCCTTTTCAGAAATGTAGGAAAAACCATCCTTTTTATAACGCCTTCCCGAAAGGAGGCGCTTGATGCCTTCAGCGATCTTTCCTTCTTTCTTGGCGAAGAAAATGTCCTGCTTTTCCCTCCATGGGACATCATCCATCCGGACGACACACTATCCAGGCAGAATGAAAACGCCACCGGGCGGTCAGGCGTCCTGTCGAGACTCCTGTCAGGAAAACCGGCTGTGGTGGTTGCTCCCCTGGGAGCCATTATGCAAAAGGTTGCCCCGGCAAGTGTTTTCGACAGTTATACCGAAACAATCTCAATCGGAGACGACAGAGACAGGGATAGATTAGCGGAAAAACTGATTGAGGGAGGTTATCAAAAAGTTCCGCTGGTGGAAGAAGCGGGGGAATTTAGTCTGAGGGGATACATCGTTGATATCTTTCCCCCGGCATGCCCATATCCCTTCAGGATGGAATTTACAGGTAACGAGATTGAATCGATCAGGGAATTTGACCCCGGGGCACAGAGGTCCGTGAGAGAAATAGTGGATTTCGTTCTTTTCCCAGCGGGAGAGGTAATCCTGTCAAAAGAACAAAAAGCACTGGCATCGAGGAATATGAGGATCAGAGTTAATGAATCGAGCGTTTCAGGGACAAGGGGGAGAAGACTTATTGATGCGTTTGAAAACGACCTCATTTCTCCGGCAAATCCACAGCTTCTTCCGCTCTTTTTTGAAGATTTCTGTGCCGGTAACAAAGCGAACGGCATGGACACCATTTTTGAGTATCTTGCCGGAAACAGCCTGATAGTCTGTGAAAGCCCAGGTGTCATGGAAAAGGCCGCGGAGGAAATCATAAATGACGCGGACAGATTTCTCCGGAAAGCCGAGGAGGAAGGGAGATTCTATCTTGAAAAGGAGTACTTCCTGACATCATGGGATGACATCTCCCGGAGATGCAACACCCTGCAGAGGATATACATGGACAGGCTGCAGGCAGTGAATGCTATCCCTTTTGAGGTAGAGGAAACAGAATTAAAGGGCGACACAAAATTTCACGCGGACAGAGATGGTATCCTCGCCCCGCTCGCGGATAAGATAAAGTCGTGGATCAGCCAGGGTTGTCTGGTAACTTTTCTCTGCGGCGAGGGGAAGATGCAGAAGATGGAGCACCTCCTCGAGGGATATTCTCTCCCGGTTTACAGGTCTTCTCATCCCTTCTTTTCCGACCCTGGGGAGATAAAGGGGGGCCGTCTCATCCTGAGGGAGGGGAAAATAACAAAGGGATTTTCATATCCCCGGATGAAAACGGTTATCGTAAGCGAAGAGGAAATATTCGGAAAGAAGACAAGGGGGAGAAGACGAGCGCGCGCCAGGGAAGGATATTTCCTCAAATCATTTGGGGAACTGGAAAAGGGAAATTTTGTTGTCCATGTGGATCATGGCATAGGCCTTTACCTGGGACTTGAGCGATTGACATTCGGCGCCGCGGAGAACGATTTTCTGCTGCTTGAGTACAAAGAGGGAGACAGGCTTTATATCCCGGTGGACCGGCTGAACCAGATTCAGAGATATATCGGTCCCGACGGCCATATTCCGAATGTGGACAAACTTGGCGGCACATCCTGGGAAACGGTCAAGAAAAAGGTTAAACAATCGGTGCGGGTAATCGCCGAAGAGCTTGTTTCAATCTATGCCGCCAGAGAGGTAATGAATGGGCACAGGTTTTCTCCTTCCGACAGGGACTATGAAGAGTTTTCGTCTTCCTTCGAGTTTGAAGAGACACCCGATCAGGCAAGGGCCATTGAAGATGTTTACTATGATATGGGCGATCCAAGGCCGATGGACCGACTTGTATGCGGCGATGCCGGATTCGGGAAGACAGAGATCGCGCTGAGGGCGTCATTCAGGGCCTCCATGGATGGGAAACAGGTGGCAATCCTGGTGCCTACGACTATTCTGGCGGAACAGCATTACCAGACATTTGCCGGCAGATTCGATAAATATCCGGTCCGCATAGAGGTTTTGAACAGGTATAAAACAAGTGGCCAGCAGAAGAAGATAGCGGAGGACATAAACAGGGGTCTCGTGGACATCGCCATCGGCACACACAGGCTCCTGCAGAAGGATGTAAAATTCAAGGATCTCGGTCTGGTTATTATAGACGAGGAACAACGTTTCGGTGTGTCCCACAAGGAAAAACTCAAAAAAATGCGGGCACTTGTAGATATGCTTACACTGACGGCAACTCCAATACCGAGAACGCTACAGATGTCTCTTATAGGGATGAGAGACCTTTCCGTTATTGATACCGCCCCTCAGGAACGCCGCCCCGTGGAGGTTCACATATGCGAATTCAATGATGATGTTATAAGAGACGCGATACAGCGTGAGCTTGCAAGAGGGGGGCAGGTCTTCTTTGTTCATGACAGGGTGAGGTCCATACACAGTATCGCGCGTTTTATCGAAAAACTGATTCCCGAGGCAAAGATAGGCGTGGCACACGGGCAGATGAAGGCAAAGGAGCTTGAGGACATCATGGTTAAATTCGTCCGCAGAGATTTCAGCATCCTTGTCTGCACCACGATAATAAGTTCCGGCGTCGACATACCCGCGACCAACACCATAATAATAAATCGAGCGGATAGATTCGGACTTTCCCAGCTATATCAGCTGAGGGGAAGGGTCGGCCGGGGGAATGAGGACGCGTACGCGTATCTCCTGATACCTGAAGAGTCCGTCCTTTCGCGGGATGCCAGGAAGAGGCTTGGCATAGCAAGAGAGTTTTCTGAACCGGGATCAGGGTTCAAGGTGGCAACACATGATCTGAGCATAAGGGGCGGCGGAAGTGTTCTGGGCGTATCTCAATCCGGACATGTATCCGCCATCGGCTATGAGCTCTACACAGAGTTGATGGAAAAGACCATCAGGGAACTGAAGGGGGAAGAATATTTAAAAGAAGAGATAGATCCCGAGGTACATTTCGGCATACCCGCCTTTATACCGGATGATTTTATCTCGGACATGCATACCAGGTTGATGACATATAAGAAAATATCTATGGCCTCTTCGGAAGACGACCTGGCTGGATTAAAAGAAGAACTCGCCGACTGCTATGGCCCTGTTCCCCTTCAGGTAAATAATCTTATGGATATAATAAGAGTCAAAAACATGCTGAAGAAGATACTGGGGAAAAGAATGGAGTACGACGGCAGGGAGATGTTTATCGACCTTTGTGAAGACAGCCCTGTGGATCCCGCCAGGATCATGAAACTCTCACAGAAGAAATTGAGGGGGATGAGACTTACGCCCGATTACAGATTAACTGTTCCCATACCGGGTCTTGAGGGAAAAGATATTACAGGCCGGGCAAAGCATCTTCTTGGTGAACTGGTGATTGAAGAACAGAGAATATTCTGATAGCATAACCAATTATTAAATAATGTGGGGATTATATGAAACTAAAAATACTTTTTGTCGTCTGTATCCTTGTTATTTTCTCCTCGGCTTTACTCCATGCCGCTTTTGAAGACAGGATTGTCGCCATCGTAAATGACGAGGTGATAACCCTTTCTGAACTGGATGCTACTCTTCAGGCCTTTATGAAGCGTGTCAAAGAGATTCCTCAGGGGGCTCAACGGGAAAAGATGGTAGCGCAGGCCAGAGTAGCGGCCATGGATAGGCTTATAGATAATATGTTGTTTGAGCAGAAGGCGGCGAAGCTGGGCATTGTCGTAACGGATGAAGACGTGACCAAGACAATGGAGGGCATGCTGAGGGAGAAGAATATATCCGTTGGTGAATTAAGGAAAGCACTCTCTAAAGAAGACAGCACGCTTGATGAATACAGAAATGAGATCAGGAAAAACATTGTAAGGGGCAGGCTGGTAGAAGCAGAGATAAGATCCAGGATAACTATAAATGAGAAGGAAATTGGAGAGTATTATCTCAAAAACAGGAATGATTATGAAGGTAAAGAGGCAGCCAGGATACAGCAGATACTTCTCGTAAAACCTAAGGATTGCAATGACAGCGCCAGGAAGGAATTGCGCGCAAAAGCGGAAAAAATACTGAGAAGGCTGGAGAATGGAGAACCATTTGATGTCCTGGTGAGCATGTATTCCCAGGGTCCCGCCGCCAAATCCGGGGGTGATCTGGGTTTTGTTGAAAAAGGAATGATGTTTCCCAAGGTGGATGCGGCTGCCTCCGAGCTCAAAAAGGGCGAGTCAAGCGGAGTAATAGAGTCTCCTGCTGGTTTTCATATTATCAAGGTCATAGACAAAAGAGGCGCCGGGATCAAGCCTTTCGAAGAGGTAAGGGAAGAGATCATCCGAAATATAGGGAATAAAAAGATAAAGAAAAAGTTTGAAGAGTGGATGAAAGAACTGAGGGAAAAATCCCTCATTGAGATAAAGTTGTGATGGATAGAAAAGGGGTTCACAGTTGAAGAACAGTGGACTGGCAACGGGCAGCAAATAGTAGCTATTAGCAGTTAGCTAACGACAAGCAACAACCGATAACCGGCAACTGACAACAGATAATGAAGGACCCGGGGTTTCAAGGGGTTAAGGGAAAAGATGAAAAGCTACAACTGGAAAAACCAACAACCGGTAACTGTGAACCGATAACTGTAAACCGTTATGAAGTATATAAAGATAAGGGGTGCGCGTCAGCACAACTTAAAAAATGTAAACCTTGACATTCCGAGAGACAGGCTTGTTATTGTAACCGGCGTGTCCGGTTCCGGAAAATCCTCTCTCGCGTTTGATACCATATACGCTGAAGGCCAGAGACGGTATGTAGAATCGCTCTCAACCTATGCTCGTCAGTTCATCGGCCAGATGGATAAACCCGAGGTCGAATCCATTGAAGGTCTCTCCCCCGCCATAGCCATTGAACAAAGAAACGCAAGCCGCAATCCCCGCTCAACAGTCGGCACTGTAACCGAGATATATGATTATATGCGCCTGCTTTTCTCCCGCGTTGGAATACCTCACTGTTATAACTGCGGGAAGAGGATCGAGGCTCAGACCGTCGATATGATGGCGGACAGGGTGCAGTCTCTTCCTGAAGGCACAAAAATCAACATCATGTCGCCTGTCGTCAGAGGCAAGAAAGGCGAATTCCAGAAGGAACTGAAGAGGCTGCGGAAAGATGGTTTTGCCCGTGTCAGGGTCGACGGATCGATAAGAGATCTTGGCGAGGATATCACGCCGGACAGAAATAAACACCATGATATAGACGTAGTGATCGACAGGCTTATTATCAGAACCGGAATCGGAACGCGCTTGAGGGATTCACTTGAAATCGCTACAGGGCTTTCTGGAGGGCTTGTCGGCATCCAGATTGTGGACGGAGAAGAACTGTTTTTCAGTGAAACTTACGCCTGCCCCGAATGCGGCATCAGCGTGCCGGAACTTGCGCCGAGAATGTTTTCCTTCAACAGTCCATACGGCGCCTGCCCCGAGTGTGGAGGGCTGGGAACAAAGATATATTTTGACGAAAATCTTATCGTGCCCGATCCCGGACTCTCCATAAGAGAGGGAGCCATCGCCCCGTGGGAGCGGAAGGATTCCATCTATTTTCACCAGATGCTGGAGGCCCTTTCCAGCCACTATGGATTCGATATAAACACACCCTTCAACAAACTGTCTGAAAGGGTGAGGCATGTCCTGCTGCACGGTTCGGGGGATGAAAAGATAGGGTTTTATTTTGACAGGAGGGGAAGAAGATACTTTTACGAGAAGCGTTTCAAGGGCGTACTCGATAAACTGGAGCAGCACTACAGAGAGGAAAAATCCGGCGATTCCAGAATGGAACTTTCGAGATACATGAATATAAGTGATTGTCCGGTCTGCGGGGGCGCCAGGCTGAAAAAGGAAAGTCTGTTCGTAACAGTTGGCGGAAAAAATATCGATGAAATATGCCGGATGTCGATTCATGAATGCATGCACTTCTTTGACAACCTGTCCTTCTCCCGAAATGAGGCCATTATCTCCGAAAGAATTCGAAAAGAGATAAAGGAGCGGTTGCAGTTTCTTATCGATGTGGGCATGGATTACCTGAGTCTTTCGCGTTCTTCAGGCACTCTCTCGGGCGGAGAAGCGCAGCGTATCCGGCTCGCCACGCAGATAGGTTCCGGTCTGGTCGGAGTTCTCTATGTTTTGGATGAACCTACTATAGGCCTCCATCCGAGAGACAGCATGCGGCTTGTCACTACACTGAAACACTTGCGGGACATGGGGAATACCGTGCTCGTGGTTGAACATGACGCACAGATAATGAACTGCTCAGATGATATTATAGATGTCGGGCCGGGAGCGGGATTGAACGGGGGCGAGATTGTTTTTCATGGAACTCCCGAAGAGATCCGCAGATCAGATGTCTCACTTACAGGAAAGTATCTTTCGGGCAGGCTCGTTATTCCCGTCCCGAAAAGTCGAAGGCCTCTTTCCGGCCGGTTCATAATCATTGAGGGTGCATCGGAAAACAACCTGAAGGAGATTGATATAAGGATTCCCACCAATGTCTTCACCTGTGTGACCGGTGTATCCGGATCGGGAAAGAGCACTATGGTGATCGAGACCCTTTACAAAGCGCTTCGCCGCAGGCTGAACAGATACAGGGGCAAATCCGGCAGGATAAACCAGATAAGGGATTTCGGCGGCATAGAGAGAGTTATTACTATGGATCAGCAGCCGATAGGGCGGACACCAAGGTCAAACCCCGCCACCTACACGGGTGTTCTTACATATGTTCGCGACCTCTTTAGCCAGCTCCCTGAGTCGAGAGTGAGGGGTTATAAGCCGGGACGTTTCAGCTTCAATGTCAAGGGGGGGAGATGCGAGGCATGCCAGGGAGAAGGGGTAAAAAAAATAGAGATGCATTTCCTCCCCGATGTGTACATAACCTGCGATGCCTGTCATGGAAAAAGGTTTAGCAGGGACACCCTTGAGATACTCTACAAGGGGAAAAACATAGCGGATGTCCTTGACATGACGGTCAACCAGGGACTTGCCTTTTTTGATAACATCTCCCCGATAAGATCGAAACTGCGGCTTCTCTCAGATGTGGGGCTTGGATATATAAAGCTTGGCCAGCCCGCCACGACTCTTTCAGGTGGCGAAGCGCAGAGAATAAAACTGGCAAGGGAATTGGGCAAACGCATGACTGCAGGTACTCTTTATATCCTGGATGAACCAACGATAGGTCTCCATTTTGCGGATATAGAGAAACTTCTCCATGTCCTCGCGAGACTGGTGGATATGGGAAATACAGTTGTGGTCATAGAACACAATCTCGACGTGATCAAGTCCGCGGACTACCTCATCGACCTGGGTCCCGAGGGGGGAGATGGGGGAGGAGAGATTGTTGCTGCCGGCACCCCCGAAGAGATAGCAGAGAACGAAGAATCGATCACCGGCAGATTCCTGCGCGAGGTAATGTAAAACGTCTGTCGGGTATCTGATCATGCCGTTGCACAAACAGGATGGAA
>CAYLXS010000050.1:0-9793 GCA_964387765.1 uncultured Syntrophaceae bacterium | reverse complement strand
CCTGCAAAGAACTCGTAGAGGGAATGATGAAAGAGGCCGAGGAGCAGATAGCCCTCGTGTCCGGGAAAATTTCAAACTAAGAAAATCGTTCAGAGATAAAAAGGGGTCAGGTCTTGCGTTTTGCCTTTTACCTGACCCCTTTTACTTATTTCCTCTCCAAACTGCTGTGACGCCGGTAGGCTCTTTTTCCTTTTTTGATTTTCTTTTCCTGTGGTGTGTTGTTTTCCTGAAACGGGTCTTTCCCGATCCAGCGGGGGGTAATCTTCTTCTTGCGGATGAGTTCACGAAGCTGGGGAAGGTCGCGCTTGGTCACAAGAGTAAAGGCCCGGCCTCTTCTCCCCATTCGCCCGGAACGACCGGTACGATGAGTATACTGTGTTCCGTCCCATGGCAAATCCCAGTTTATTATGTGAGATACGTGTGTAAAATCGAGTCCTCTTCCTGCGACATCGGTGGCAATGAGGTAGCGGAGTTTCTCTGTTTTGAAACGCCTGAATATGGAAGAGCGCTTGTTCTGGCTGAGCCCTGCGTGTATGTACTCGATATCTTTATAGTGTTTCCGCATATCACGGAATAACTTGTCAACCCTGTGCCGGGCATTACAGAAGATGATCGCCTGGCTGACATCTTCTGACTCGAGATATTTTATGAGTTCCGCTCCCTTGCGATTCGGGTGGAGATAGGAGAAGTAATGTTCGATGCTTACCGGTGCCGCCCGTTTTTTGATAAGGGAGATGTATTCGGGGTCCCGCAGATAATTATGAGAGAGCTTTACAATGTTGTCGTCCATTGTCGCGGCGAAGAGGAGCGTCTGATGTTTATTGATCATGCAGGACATGATAAACTCGACGTCCTCGAGGAACCCTTCCTTTAAGAGTTCGTCCGCTTCATCGAGGATGAAGCATTTCACGTTCGACAGATTGATAACCCCGTCATACAGAAGATCGATGAGTCGCCCGGGAGTCGCGACGAGGATATGTACCTTGTGTTTTATCTTGGCGATCTGAATCTCCTTGCTGAACCCGCCGAAGACGGCAAACGAGACTACCCCGGCCCCGGCGCCGATCTTTTCGATCTCATCCACATACTGAAGGCATAATTCACGGGTCGGGACGATTACCAGACTCTGGATGGCGTTTAGTGAGATATCGATCTTCTGAACAAGGGGAATCGAGCACGCGGCTGTCTTTCCCGATCCCGTTTCCGCGAGGGCGCAGAGGTCCTGTCCCGAGGTAATGATGGAATAGGTAGCCTCCTGAATGGGGGTCATCTCCCTGTACCCTATCTTCTCTACCGCATTGAGGATTTGTGAAGGAAGTCCAAGTTCACGGAATTTCGTGCGTTCCTTCTTTTTTTCTGCCGGGATTTTCTCTTTTGTGACGTTCCTCTTTCTCCCCGCTGGTGTTTTCTTTCTTTTCTCGACCTGGGGCACTTTTTCCTTCTCTGTTGTGTGCTGTTCCTCTTTCTTTCCTGGAATAAGCGCTGTAAGAGATTTCAGAATCTTTAATAGATCAAATTTCATGCAAGTCATCCTTTTCTGTGTGATGGTTTTTTCCTGTATCAGGGGTCACGCGGCGGACTATACCACAACTTGCCCCTTTTAACGCAGGATTATTGTAAGGATTAAGCATGGACACCCCTCTGTTTCTTTCCTGGCTATCCTGTCTTTCTAATGAAAACGGGGAGGTATCCCTGTATTTCCCTTTTAATGGGCGCTATCCCCATTTTTCATTCATTTACTTGTTTCGGAAATGACCCAAAAGTGCTAAAGCTTTTATCTATTTACAAATAAAGGCGGCGGTCATAATGGATTCATACACGCAGCAACAATTGAAAGAATTTTTATCACCACGCAATATAGCCGTTGTCGGAGCGTCACCAAACAATCAGTGGTTCGGAAACATACTGGCAAATGCCCTGAAATCGGGCTTCGAGGGACAGGTTTATCCGGTTAACCCCAGGGCGGATGAAGTACAGGGAATCAGGGCATACAGGACCATTTCCGATCTTCCCGATGGAAAGATCGATCTTGCCATTCTCCTTGTGAAGAGCTCTATCGTTCTGGAAACCCTCGAAAAGCTGAGAAAAAAGGGAATCATGAATCTGCTTCTTGTCTCATCCGGGTTTGCGGAGACGGGCGAAGAAGGGCGGCGCATGCAGGATCGACTCAGGCAGTACTGCACACAACACGGCATAGTCCTGATGGGGCCAAATTGTCTCGGATTCATCAATCTGCGGGAGAGAGTGAGCACCTTTTGCGGCGGGGGGGTGGAAGGAGAATTGATTCCGGGTGCGGTTGGTGTGATCGGGCAGAGTGGTGGAATCTCCGAGGTGATTTTTACAAAGATATTGAAGAAGTCTGTCGGAGTTTCTCTATACGTGACAACCGGCAATGAGGCAATGGTTGAAGCGGAAGACTGGATGGAATATCTTGTTTATGATGAATCAACCCGAGTAATTACATGCTTCATTGAAGAATTCAGGAACATTGAGAAGCTGAGACGGGTGGCATTCGAGGCTGCCCGCAGGAAGATCCCTATTATAATTCTGAAGATCGGACGCTCGGCGAAGGGCAAAAAGGCGGCAGTTTCTCATACAGGAGCCCTCGCCGGCAACGACAATATCGTTGACGGGTTTTTTAAACAGATTGGGATTATACGGGTTGAGACTATAGAAGAACTCGTGGAAACGACCGCCATCTTTTCCCGGTGCGAGCTTCCGAAAGGAAAAGGTCTGGGGATCTGTACCTTCTCCGGTGGGTTGTGCGGCCTTTATGCCGACCTGTGTGAGAAGTATGGCATCGAACTGCCGTCGCTGCAGGAAAAAACTATACAACGTTTAGTCTCACTTCTTCCCGAATTTGCCCAGCCGGATAATCCTCTCGATGTAACAGGGTCAGGATTTATGCAGGGATTGAATGAGATTGTTCGGTCAATGATGGAAGATGAAAATATCGATATTATCGCTCCGATCTTTATTCCGCCAAAGGATAAGGATGATCCCGTTGGGTTTCTCAATGAATCATACATGTCCCTTATCGATACAGTTAATAAGCCGGTTATCCCGATAACCTTCAGGGAAATGACTGACTATGCTGCAGACTATCTGCACAGCAAGGGATTGTACTTCATAGAGGATCCGGATATTGGATTCAAAGCCGTGTCTCATTTGATGGAGTATGCCGAATTTTTGAGACACAGGGCCTGAGCATCCGGGGGTAAGGAACAGACAGTTACACTTATTCGAGTATGCCCAGCTATTACGCATTTCAAACTTGATGCAGGGAGAACTTATATGCCAAAGACGCTGACTCAAAAGATATTGGAGAGTCATATTGTTGCGGGTGAGTACAAACCGGGAAAGGAAATCGGGATCCGCATAGATCAGACCCTGACCCAGGATGCTACCGGAACAGTGGCTTATCTGCAGTTTGAGGCCATGGGGATTGGCAGGGTAAAGACGGATCATTCGGTAAGTTTTGTCGATCATAATACAGTACAGATGGGATTCGAAAATGCCGATGACCACCGATATCTTCAGACAGTAGCGGCAAAATACGGGATAGATTATTCACGGGCAGGGAATGGGATTTGCCATCAGGTTCACCTGGAAAGGTTTGGCAGGCCTGGGACAACTCTTCTCGGTTCTGACAGTCATACGCCAACAGGCGGAGGAATAGGACAGATCGCCATCGGTGCGGGAGGCCTGGATGTTGCACTTGCCATGGCCGGCGAGCCGTTCTATCTTACCTGCCCAAGGATCATTAAAATCAATCTCACCGGCAGACTCGATTCCTGGGTGAGCGCCAAGGATGTGATACTTAAAATCCTGAAGATATTTACAACGAAGGGGAATGTAGGATGTGTATTCGAGTATGGAGGCCCCGGGGTTGGAACCCTGACCGTTCCCGAGCGTGCTACCATAACAAATATGGGCGCCGAGTGCGGTGTAACGACATCCATATTTCCGAGTGATGAACAAACCCGGAAATTCCTCAGGGCGCAGGCGAGAGAGAAGGAATGGGAAAAAATGGATGCAGATCCCGATGCCGAATACTCTAAGATTGTAGAAATCAACCTGTCGGAACTGGTCCCTCTCGCGGCGACCCCCCACAGTCCCGGCAACATATCTACAGTAAAGGAACTTGAGGGCATGGAAGTAAATCAGGTGTGTGTGGGCTCCTGCACCAATTCCTCTTACAGAGACCTGATGATGGTTGCAAAAATTCTGAAAGGGAAAAAGGTGCATCCCCGTGTAAGTTTTGTCCTCGCCCCCGGCTCAAGACAGGTCCTGGATATGCTGGCGAGAAACGGTTCCCTCACCGATCTCCTCGAAACGGGTGTAAGGCTGGAAGAAAATGCCTGCGGTTTCTGCATAGGGAACGGCCAGTCACCGCAGACCGATGCCGTATCTCTGAGAACCAGCAACAGAAACTTCCTCGCCAGATCAGGGACGAAGAGTGCCAATGTGTATCTCGTCAGTCCTGAAACTGCCGCCGCCGCAGTCATTACCGGAAAAATCACAGATCCGGGGAATCTTGGTTTTCCCTGTCCCGAGGTGGCGATACCTGAGGAATTTATAGTAGACGATTCAATGATACTTCCCCCATCCGACGACCCGGCGGGCATCGAGATCTGGCGGGGACCCAATATAGGAGAACTGCCGGCCAATGATCCCCTGCCTGAAACTGTGGCCGGCGTCGTAACCATAAAGGTGGAGGACAATGTCACTACGGACCACATTATTCCCGCCGGCGCCCGGATGAAGTACAGATCAAATATACCGGAGTATTCCAAATTCCTATTCGAGGTAGTAGATCCCCTGTTTTATGAGAGGGCAAGGGAGGTAAAGAAACCGGGGGGCCACAACATCATCGTTGGCGGATTTAGCTATGGGCAGGGGTCATCAAGAGAGCATGCGGCCCTCTGTCCCATGTATATGGGGGTAAAGGTGGTTCTCGCCAAGTCTTTTGAGAGGATTCACACGGCCAACCTGATAAACTTCGGTATTGTTCCGGTGACATTCAGGAATGAAAACGACTACGACCAGATAAGTCGGGGAGATAATCTTGAAATTCCAGATATTCGCGAAAAGATCAGCAGGGGTGAAACACTGATTATCAAAAACACTACGAGAGGAGTAGAATTTGAGGTTGAGTACGACCTGTCCGACAGGGCAAAGGAGATTGTCCTCGCCGGAGGAATGCTTTCGCTAATAAAGAATAGAAAGTCATTAATGTCAGGGAGACGAATAAGTGACGGAAAAAGTTAAGGTAAAAACGCCCATCGTAGAGATGGACGGAGACGAAATGACCAGGATCATGTGGCAGATGATCAAGGATAAACTGTTCCTGCCCTATCTCGATCTGAAGACTGAATACTATGATCTCGGCCTGAAAAAGAGGAATGAAACGGACGACCGGATTACCATCGATGCGGCCCATGCAATCATGAAATACAGAGTAGGCGTAAAATGTGCCACAATTACACCCAACGCAGACAGGGTTGAGGAATATGGACTTAAGAAACAATGGAACAGTCCCAACGGAACCATCAGGGGAATTTTGGACGGTACAGTCTTCAGGGCACCCATTCTGGTAAAAAATATTCATCCCTTCGTGAAAACCTGGAAGAGGCCTATGCACATAGGGAGACATGCCTGTGGCGACGTATATGAAAACCAGGAGATTAAGGTCCCGGGTCCCGGAACAGGCGAGCTTGTTTTTACACCCCGTGACGGGGGTGAACCGATCAGAAAGGTGATCAAGGAATTTGAGAGCCCGGGGATAGTTCAGGGAATTTATAATACAGCTTCCTCCATCAGGAGTTTTGCCACTTCCTGCTTTACCTACGCCATGGATCAGAAGATCGATCTCTGGTTCAGCACGAAGGATACCGTTTCTAAGATCTATGATGCGGAATTTCGCAAAATATTCGATGAGGAATATGAAGCAAACTGGAAGGACAAATTCGAAGAGGCCGGGATCGAATATTTCTACACTCTTATAGATGACGCTGTTGCAAGAATCATCAAATCGGAAGGCGGTATGCTCTGGGCCTGCAAGAACTATGACGGAGATGTCATGTCGGACATGCTTGCCTCCGCAAATGGGAGTCTGGCCATGATGACATCGGTTCTTGTATCGCCGCATGGCTACTTTGAATATGAAGCGGCCCATGGAACCGTCCAGAGACACTACTATAAGCACCTTGCAGGCGAGAAGACATCCACGAACTCCATGGCGCTTATATTTGCCTGGACCGGATGCCTGAAAAAGAGAGCGGAACTCGATGGCACACCCGAGGTCGCTGAATTTGCACGGAAAATAGAAGATGCCGCATTAGAGACCATTGAAAGTGGTATTATGACCGGCGACCTTATGCTTGTCGCTGATCCTGATCCAAAAAACCGCCGGGTCTATACGGAGGATTTTATAGATTGTATAAGACAGAATCTCGAGAAGAAGCTGTGACGGCTTCGTAAAAAGTTAAAAATTCCCCCTCTCCCTCGATGGGAGAGGGTTGGAGTGAGGGTGATAATTATCCCTGTTTCCGTATATTATTTTTCCCCCAATTCCTTCGATCTCTTTGTCGCGGCTTTCACCGCCGCCGCAAGGGCCTCTCCGATTTTCCCGGCCTTAAGCGCCTTTATGCCTTCTATGGTGGTACCGCCTGGAGATGCCACCATATCGGTGAACTGGGCCGGCGTCTTGTCCCCTTTGAGACACAGTTTCGCGGCGCCTAATATGGTCTGGGCCGCTAATTTTAACGAGGTCCCGGCTTCAAGCCCCTGGCTGATGCCGGCATTTGCAAGCGCGTCTATGATAATGAATCCATAGGCGGGGCCACTCCCGCTCAGACCTGTAACCGCATCGATGAGTTCCTCTTTGACAACGACTGTGACTCCTACGGAATCGAATATTCGGCGGGCTGTGGCGATATCGCTGTCCGTGGCATTCCTGCCGCCCGCAAGGGCCGCCGCGCCTTCGCCGATGAGGGCGGGCATGTTTGGCATTACCCTGACTGTGCGGGTTTTTTCGCCGAGGTGTTTCTCTATGAATCCAAGGGTGACACCCGCCGCGATGGATATGACAAGCCTGTCCGCAACGGTATCGGCCATATCACTTAATACTGTTTCCATGTTCTGGGGTTTTACTGCGAGGATAACAATGTCGGAGACCTTTACCGCTTTCGTGATGTCATCCGATACACATACATGATATTTGTCTCTGAAATGCGCAAGCCGTTCCTCTCGTATGTCATGTATGGTTATATTTTCCACCTGAGCCAGGCCGCTTGAAATGATTCCCACGGCGAGCGCCTCCCCCATGTTTCCTCCGCCTATGATGCATATCTTTTTTCCCGGCATTTTAGCGTGATAGCCTCCCTGTTTGCAGATTGTACAAGATAATTTATGCTCCGGGGCACAGCTCTATCCGTCTTCCCGGGAAACATAAATCTTGACTTTTAAGATAGCAATTACTATTCATAACCTATTTTAATGTAAAGGGGAAGGGATGTTTGTATTAGGAAATTTTATAGAGGCTCTTGCCAGGATCGTCGACATGGGACTTACTCTGTATATGTGGCTCATCATCATAAGGGCTCTGATCTCCTGGGTGAACCCCGATCCATACAATCCGATAGTCCGGTTTTTATATAGAGTTACGGAACCTGTGCTTTACCAGGTCAGGAAATGGATTCCGCTTAGAGGTATGGGCATGGATTTTTCTCCGATTATTGTAATCCTGGTGATTGTATTCCTACAGAGTTTCCTCGTAAAAACCATGCTGCAGATTGCGTTTAATTTCAGATAAGTGGAAGGTGCCTGCTTATGAATATTACGCCTTTGGACATAGATAACCAGAAGTTCCGAACGAGGTTCAGGGGATTCGATGTCAGGGAGGTCGATGATTTTCTGCAGTCTGTGGCGGAGGATATCCTTGACGTAATGAGGGTGGAAGCAGATAAACTGGACGAAGAAATTAAACATCTAAAAAAGACAAAAAAGCAGCTTGAGACTTATTTTGAATCGTTTCTCAGATTCAATATTGAATTCCTCGATACGTGGAACAAGAGGGAGACATGATCCCGGTCGGTGAGACAGCTGATGGTGTTGTATTCAATATCAGGGTTATCCCGCGCGCGTCCAGATGCGAGCTTGCGGGTATTCAGGGTGATGCCCTGAAGCTCAGAATAACGGCGCCCCCTGTTGAAGGCGCGGCCAACAAAGAGTGCATAAGATTCCTCTCAGGCATACTGGGTGTAAAAAAATCTCAGATAAAAATCATAGCCGGTTACAGATCAAAGAATAAAAAAGTTTCAATTTCAGGAATAAACAGGAAAGACATCGAGAGAATGGTGTAAAAAAGGGGACTCAGAGTTTTCTTTTTCTGCACATGCGATGAGGAACGAAAGATTGTTTAGAGATATCTTCAAGGAAAGCCTGCAAAAACGCCTTGTATTTGGATTTCTGGCAGCCACCTGCATTACCGGCATGGTGGCTACGTTCGTTGGCATAAAGATAATCAGCAGAAATACCGTGGATGAGGCACAGAGAAGGGTGCAGCAGGATATAAATACCGCGAGGCTCATCTATGAACACAACATGGAGAGACTGGCATTTCAGGTCCGCTGCATAGCATTGAGATCCGATCTTGACGATGCGATTTCTTCCGGTGATATGCTCGCGCTGAAAGATCTGAAAGGGTTGATACGCACGGGGATGGAGGTGAAGAATGAGCAGATAACCGAGTGTATGTGTCTTGACATGCTTTTCCTGGTGGATGCCAGAGGCAACGTGCTGTACAGGGCTTCCAACCCCGTGGCCAGAGGGGATAATGTCTTGTGGGATCCAGTCATACGGGAATGCCTTGATAAAAAAACGCCCCTGTCGTCAACAGAACTGATTTCTTCGGAAAGAATAGAAAGGGAGAACCCCCTGCTCTCGGAGCGTCTTGGGATATCCATAGTAAAGACTCTTCGATCAATAGAAACCGGGGAGAAACAATTGTCTGATGGGATGGTGCTGAGAGCGGCCTATCCCGTCTTTGACGCGCATGGGAGGTTCAGAGGCGCTCTTGTTGGAGGTGTTTTGCTTAACGAGGATTATGCCATAGTGGACAAGATAAAAGAAACGGTATACCGCGACGAAAAATACAAGGGCCTTGATATGGGGTTTGCCACGATATTCCAGGGAGGCGTGCGCGTATCCACCAACGTGATGACGAAGGATCTCAGAAGGGCAACAGGCACCGTTGTGTCGAGGGAAGTCTATGAAAGGGTTGTTGAAAATGGCAAAAACTGGATTGGGAGAGCGTTTGTAGTCAATGACTGGTATCTCAGTTCGTATGTGCCTATATACAGTATAGACAACACCATAATAGGAATGCTCTACGTTGGAATACTGGAGGCAAAATACAGGGACATGAAACTGCTTGCCATGTGGATATTCCTGGGTATAACGACACTTGGCATGGTTGTAGCCTTCATTATCTCTTTCTGGATGGGACAGACCATTATGGAAAGGATGCGCATATTGAAGCAGGCCGCGGAGACAATCGCAACCGGTGATCTCGATTATCAATTGCCCAGTAGTAAATCTTCGGATTTTGGTGTGCTGGACAAGGCGTTCAATGATATGGTCAAGTCACTCAAGGATCGCGATGACAGACTCAACAAAGCCTTCCAGCAACTGACACAGACAAAACGGCTGATTTCTCTTGGACAGATAGCGGCCGGTGTTGCCCATGAGATGAACAATCCTCTCGGTGGTATACTACTCTACAGCAGTC
>CAYLXS010000049.1:0-10101 GCA_964387765.1 uncultured Syntrophaceae bacterium | reverse complement strand
CATTTACATCCAGCAGAAGAGAATATGCCTCGTCAAGGATAGTCAGTGCCTTGTCAATCTCCCCTTTCTCCCAGAGAAGCTGAGCCTGGCTCAAAAAGTCAAGGGCCTCATCCATGATTACCTGCTTGTTGTTCTGGTTGTGATTTTTCCCATCCGGATCTACCTGCTCAGATGCGTTTGGTTCTGCGGAATTTTCCTCTGATGACATGCCCGGGGCAGGCTCCTCTGAAAGGTTTTCCTCGACAAGTTTGGATTCATGATCGTTCTGAACCGGCTGGGAAGATTCAACTATGTGTTCCACGGGAGCTTCCACCCTTGCCGAACCTGGAGAGGATGAAAGAACGGAACCATGCGGTAGAACACATGAAGACAGAAACAGGGCCATAAAGGCTGTTATTATCAGTCTTTTTAATGCAGGCATAAACTCAAACTCCCCTTGAATCGTACTTTAGAATTAACATGTTATGAAATCTATCTGCGACGTATTTTGAGACAGCTACGAGGGGTGCAAGCACTTCAGCTTATCAGATATGCTTCTATGAAACCGTCTATATCGCCGTCCAGCACCTTCTCTGCATTACCCACTTCCATATTTGTTCTGTGGTCTTTTATCATTTTGTAGGGATGAAGAATATAAGAACGTATTTGACTTCCCCAGGCTATATTCTTTTTTGTCTTGTTGACCTCGTTCAACTCTTCGGCCTTCTTGCGAAGTTCTGCTTCATAGAGCCTTGCTTTCAGCACCTTCATAGCCATGGCCTTATTCTTGTACTGTGACCTCTCGTTCTGGCATTGAACAACAATTCCTGTGGGCCTATGTGTGATCCTTACCGCAGAAGAGGTCTTGTTAACATGCTGTCCCCCGGCCCCGCTGGATCTGTAGGTATCAATCCGCAAGTCATTTTCATTGATCTCGATATCAATGTCACCGGAAACCTCCGGATATACAAAAACCGACGCGAATGATGTGTGTCTCCTCCCGCCGGCATCAAAGGGAGATATGCGCACAAGTCTGTGTATTCCAACCTCTGCCTTGGCGTATCCATAGGCATATTCTCCATCCACTGTAATGGTTACGCTTTTAACGCCTGCCTCGTCACCAGGCTGGAGATCAACAATCTTCGTTTCAAAACTCTTTCTCTCGGACCACCTCAGATACATACGAAGGAGCATCTGTGCCCAGTCCTGTGCCTCCGTGCCACCGGCGCCGGCATGGATCGTCATGATGGCGTTGCCGGGGTCTTCCTCCCTGCCCAGCATCATTCTGAACTCGTTATCTCTGACTAAAGATTCAAGATCGACAGCATCTTTTTCTATCTCTTTGAGCGCACTTTTATCCTCTTCATCACGTGCCATTTCAAAGAGCACTTCCAGATCCTGCAGGGAATTGCTCAGTTTTTTCCATCTGCAGACAGCATCTTCTGCTCTGCTCTTTTCCTTTAGTATATTCCTGGCAGTCCCGGGGTCATTCCAGAAGTCCTCTTTGAGAACCTGTTTCTCCAATTGATATATCTTTTCTTCATTGGCATCTATGTCAAAGACAACCTCTGAGGTTATCTATTCTCTTTTTCAGGTCTTCTCTCTTTTCGAAAATATCTGCAATCATCTTTTCTTCCCCCTCCTCAATGAAATTAGAAAGCCAATTAGCAGAAACGCAATACAAGAACAAGCAAATACGTTGCCATATCTTGAATAAAATGTATTTTGCCGGCTGAATCTTACGGGGCCGCTCAGGGCTGTCCTTTCAAACAGGTCTGTTCTCGATACAATTTTCCCTGTCGGGTCCACTATTGCACTTATCCCGGTGTTTGCGGCCCTTATTATATATGTGCGATTTTCTACCGCCCTGAATGCTGCCATAGTCAGGTGTTGATAGGGAGCTGATGTGTCTCCATACCATGCGTCATTGGTTATATTGACAAGAAGCTCCGCCCCTTTCAGACAATACTCACGACTGATTTCAGGAAATATTCCTTCATAACAGATAAGGATACCTATCTTTCTGCCGCCCATTGGAAACGGTGTAATCTCTCCGCCAGGTGTAAAATCTCCCGCGCCTTCAACGAGTTTGTCGACAAAGAAGAGTATGTTGCGCAGCGGAACATACTCGCCAAAAGGAACCAGGTGTACCTTATCATACCTTCCGGAAACAGCACCTTCAGGAGAGATGAGATAAGCGCTGTTGCGAAAGGAAATTCCCTCTTCTTCTCTCACGTAACCCAGAGATCCGAACAGAAGCCAGGAATTTGTCTCCCTTGCCGTATTTATAACATCTCTGGACCTGGCATCATAGTTCTGGAAACAGAATGGCACGGCTGTTTCCGGCCACACAATCAATGACACACCCCGCTTCGAAACATCGGCGGACATATCTTTGTATATCTTCATAGTCTCTGCCTGGTACTTCTGACTCCATTTTACGGATTGATCAATATTTCCCTGGATAAGAGAAACATCAATAGAATCAGAATGTTTTACAGTATTCTTCAAGTTATCTATACGGTAGATCCCGTAGCCGAAGACCAGTACCAGAAGACCAAATCCGATAACAATCTCAGACAGGAGCTTTCTCTTTTCACTGCCGGATGAGAAAAACGAACCGCTGATACAGTCATAAACAATAACGTTCAGAAGCACTATCAGAAATGTTATCCCGTAGATTCCTGTAATGTCTCCAACCTGTATCATGGAAAGGTATCCATGTTGCGAATAGGCAAGGTCTTCCCATGGAAACCCTGAAAGAAGATGATCCTTCATATAATCGAGAGATACCCAGAGAAGAGGCGCTGTTATTGATTCCCTTATCCCCCTCTTTCTGAAATAGACAACACCCGCGCAGAATAGCGCTGGATAGAGACTCAGGTAAATGGTCAGGAGAAGCAAAACCGAAACGCCGGCATAGAAAGGAAGGTGACCATAATGTACGACAACGAATACAACCCAGTATAGCAGGCCTGTGTTATACACAAGGCCAGCAACAAATCCTGTCCGGAATGCACCCGGAATGTCTGTATCTTTTATGGCATACAGAAGCGGAACAAGAGCTATCCAGACGAGAAAACCCATATCTGCTTTGGGGAAAGACAGAGCGATAAACAATCCTGAAAGCAGGGAGAGTAGCAGGATTTTCTTATTCATTGTTTTTGCGCGTCTTTTCTTTTTTGTTGACGATTTGAGGAATCCCCTCTCCGGTTCGTTTTATCCTTACTTTCTTTATGCTCCTCTCATCTGCCGCTTCTATTGTAATTTTCAGGTTTTCGCAGGTAATGGTTTCACCGACAACGGGAATCTTCTTGATAAGATAGAATATCAATCCTCCAAGTGTTTCAAACTGTCCTTCCGGAACTTCTATGTCAAAGTACTCTTCAAACTCTTCAATCTCGACCCTGCTGTCCACAAGAATATCGCCACCGGGAAGTTTTGTGAAGGGGTTTTCATCAACATCGTGTTCGTCCTGAATTTCACCGACTATTTCCTCTATCAGATCCTCCAGCGTTACAAGACCGGAGGTTCCACCATACTCATCAATAACTATGGCCATGTGCGATTTCTTTTCTTTGAGTTCGTGCAGGAGAAGGTGAATATTCTTGGTCTCCGGAATGTAATAGGTCTTTCTAAGGATTGAGATAATGTCCCCCTTCTGAAAGGGTTTCGACCAGTATCTCAACAGGTCTTTCACATTTAATATTCCCACAATATTGTCGATATTTTCATTGTAAAAAGGCATCCTGGTATGCCCGTGTTTCAGGATCAAGGCAAGTATATCTTCTATTGTGGAATTGTCGTTAACAGCAACTATCTCCGTTCTGGGCACCATTACTTCCCGGGCCATAGTCTCACGCAATTCAAGAATGCTATGGATCATCTCACCAGACTGCCTGTCAATGAGACCGTCTTCCTCGCCTGCGTCAATGATAGACTGTATTTTTCCCTCTAGCAAAGTCAGGCTTTTTCTTCTGACCACACCTGGAAAGAGTCCGCCAATCCACTTTTTGATTTTTTCCGGAAAAATATTTCATTCCTCCATTCAGTTGACATTCGGAAATAACAAGAAACGCGCCCTTATAATCCTCTCAAATATTCAGGTCTGAGCATCTTCTTGTTTGAAGATTTGATGACGTGTTGTATCAATTCCACGGTGTCATCCTTTTCCTGAGGCATTCTGGCACGTATCGGCAGATAGTTTGAGGCATGATTGGAGGTAAAAAAGCAGTTTGTAAAATCGGAGTTCGCCACCATAACCCCCAGTTCCTCAAGAAATCCAAACTTGTCAGGCAGCTTAAATCTTCCTGATATCTGTTCTTCATGTAAAACGGTACCCGGAACTACCATAACAGTAAGTGCTCCCACATAATCCGGGTCCATTTTAGTCAACACCCTGGCCGTATCCAGGGCATGCTCCATGCTTTTTGCCTTTCCTCCGATCCCCAGAAGCACCGTAACCGAAAGCGTCATACCTGCCGCTTTGATTTTTCTTCCCGCTTCCACCATCTCGCGGGCATTTGCCCCTTTTTGTATCTTTTTGAGGATCTCGTCGTTCCCTGTTTCCACACCGAGATAAGCTATTTTTACACCCAGATTTCTTAACTCAAGAAGTTCTTCAGGCGTTTTGCGCAGAATGCTCTTTGCATTCGCGTAAAGCCCAATCCTTTTTACACCCTTTATGTTCCTGTTGATGGATTCAAGGACAGGCACCAACTTTCTCATGGGCATAATCAGTGCATCACCATCACAGAGAAAAACTCTTTCAATATAACCATATCCGGACGCTTCCAGTATATCCTCTTCAATCTCGTCAAAGGTTTTAATCCTGAATTTTTCCCCCTTATAGGTCGGGCAGAATGTGCACTTGTTATGCGAACATCCAACGGCCACCTGCAACAGGAGGCTTCCTGCCTCGCTCGGAGGTCTTATTACCATTCCTTCATATTTCATTATTGTTTCTTGTATTCCTCCCACAGGTATAATAGGTGCATAAGCTTTGCAAGACCGCTGACCGGCTACGTATTGCTTCTATAATACGACCGCTGAAAACGCAAGTTGCAAAAGCTTTTTATTGAGCGGCTGGCCTTTTGTATATTCAATGAATAGAAATCACGCAATCTGAGAAGGAATTGAAGCGTTTTTCCTTGACGAGCAATGCAACACGGTATAAAGCTTCGTATATTGGCGCTGTTAAAAAAAGGGGGACATGCTACTTTAAGTTACTCTGTTTAAGTGGTCATGTCCCCTGATTATTTGAAGGAAGGGAAACTGCATATCTGTGATTAAATCTCTGAATGATATGAATTCGGAAGAGAGCGGCATCGTGTATGAAATCGAGGGTGGGCAGGGAATGATCAACCGCCTTAACGCTTTGGGAATCATAACCGGAAAAAAGATAAAGAAAATAGATTCGATGCTTATGCGCGGGCCCGCTACTGTCTTGGTAAACAGAACAAAAGTGGCTATAGGTTTCGGTATGGCCGGCAAGATATTTATTGAGGTGGATAAACGGACATGATGAAGATCCTCCTCATGGGCAACCCCAATGTCGGAAAGAGTGTCATCTTTTCTCGACTCACAGGGGTGCGTGTAGTCTCCTCCAATTATCCGGGGACCACCGTCAGCTATACAAGCGGGTTTATGAAGATAGATGGCAGGCAGGTTGAGATTATTGATGTGCCCGGCACCTATACCCTTGAACCAACGTGTGAAGCGGAGAAAATTGCCTCTGAAATGCTCAAGACGGGCGATATTGTAATAAATGTCGTTGACGCGACAAACCTCGAAAGGAATCTTTACCTGACACTACAATTGACGGAAATGAAGATTCCAATGATAATCGCACTGAATATGTGGGATGACACAAAGCATCGGGGAGTAAACATCAATCTCGAAGAGTTAAAAAAGATGCTGGGGATACCTGTTATTCCCACATCCGGTCTGACCGGTCAGGGAATAAAGGAACTTGTGACAAATATTCCTGAAGCCGTATCTGTCCACCCTGCCCCGAAAAGGAGCCGCAATGAACGCTGGTCTTATATCGGCGATATAATAGATCGGGTTCAGCAAATATCGCACAGACATCACCGATGGTTTGAGCGCCTGGAAGACGCAAGCGTAAAACCCAGAACAGGTATAGCTATAGCCGCAGCAGTACTGGTATGTTCATTTATGGTGATACGCTTCATAGGAGAATTCCTGATAAACTACCTGTTTGATCCCATATTCAATTTTTTGTGGTTGCCAATATTGATGAAACTCAGCACGTTTATGGGGGAAAGCGGCTTGTTGCATGATGTCATAGTAGGCAGACTGTTTAACGGAGAGATCCACTTCATTGAATCTTTTGGACTGCTGAGCAGCGGACTCTATGTGCCCTTTGGTATGGTACTCCCGTACATCATATCATTTTATCTTATCCTTGGGATTCTTGAAGACGTTGGTTATCTTCCACGTCTGGCGGTACTTCTGGACACCACAATGCATAAAATCGGGTTGCACGGTTTCGCGATAATACCTACTCTACTGGGATTCGGGTGCAATGTGCCGGCAGTAATGGCAACCCGCGTGCTTGAAAGTAAAAGGGAGCGGTTCATAGCGGCAACACTGGTATGTATAGCCATACCATGCGCTTCCGCCCAGGCAATGATCTTCGGTCTGGTTGGAAAGTATGGCGGACAATATGTTGCATTTGTTTATATAACGCTGTTTCTGGTGTGGATAATCCTGGGTGTCTTTCTTAATCGTTTATTAAAGGGATTCAGCCCCGAACTTCTCATCGAAATTCCCCCCTATCGTGTTCCGCCATGGGGCACGATCATACAGAAGTTGTGGGGAAGAACACGCGGCTTTCTTATAGAGGCCGTTCCAATGATATTGGCGGCTGTGCTGGTTATAAACATACTTTTTGTCTTTGGAATATTCGACGATATAGCCGGTTTTACAGCACCTGTAATAAAAGGCGTACTGGGCCTGCCAGAAGAATCAGTGACGGCAATTATTATAGGATTGCTTCGCAAGGATGCCGCTCTCGGAATGCTGGCGTTATCCCCAATGACGGCCAAACAGATGGTTGTAGGCAGCGTTGTCCTGACCATGTCTTTTCCCTGCATTGCCACTGTTATTGTCCTGTTCAGAGAGTTGGGATTGAAAGACTTCATGAAATCGACCATCATAATGCTCACGTCGGCTCTGGTAGTCGGGGGAATCTTGAATATAATTCTGTAAATCAGGATTATCTCCCGATTGATTGTAAGGGAGGGGTCAAGGATTCGAGGGGTCAAGTGAAATGATAAAACCCCAGTGAATAGTTCAAAGGGTCAAGTTATCTACCTCCTTGCCCTTTCACCAGTATCCTATAGGGCTTCAGGAAGATTTTTCTGCTTTCTCAGGTCCTCAATCTTTCTAAGGGAACGCTCAAGCTGGTTGCGGCGAGTCGAAGTAAGATTGTTGAACTCATTCTGCGCTTCTTCGATCCTTTTCCCCATCTTGTCAAATGAGCTTACAAAGGCATCCCACTGTTTATTGAATCCCCCGAGGAGCGACATGATCTCTGACGCCGTCTTTTCCAGGTTAAAATTATCCACAGCCTGTCTGATTATAGCCAGAATGGCGTAGAGGGTGGTCGGAGAGCAAAGTATCACCTTGTTTCTTAGCGCATCGTCAATAAGTGATCTATCATTTTCATTCATGAATGCATATATCTGTTCATTCGGGATAAAGACAAGTACATAGTCTACAGTATTCTCCTCAGGATTGATATAGTCTCTTGTCAGCACTTCCTCTATCCGGTTCCTTACATCTTTCAGGAACTGTTTCTTATATGAATCTCTCTCCGAAGCTACTTCAGCTTCAATATATCGCAGGTAGTTATCCATCGGAAATTTCACGTCCATATTAACCTTGAGATCATGAGGCAACAGAAACGTATAATCGGGGCGTTTTCCCACAGTTTCCAGAACCTTCTGCTTCTGATAATTGATGCCTTCTATAAATCCGGCCATTCTCAGTACGTCTTCAGCCATTCTCTCACCCCATTGTCCCCGTGTTTTTGTGTTCGACAGAGCTATCTGCAACTTGGTTGTTGTTTCCTGGAGCTTCATGGTTTGTGTGGCCGTTGATTCCAACTGACTGGATAATTGCCCGAATTTCTTCTCCCTGTCCTTTTCCAGTTCTGTTACAAGCCCCCTGACTTTTAACAGGTCCTCCTTCATAACTGCAAGGGACTGGTCGATAAGTTCTTTTTTCCCATCAAGATCCTTTTCCCCAGCCTGAGTTTGTTTGGAGAGTGTTTCATGAGCAAGTTTAAGAAAATCTTCCGTATTCTTTGACAATGCGTTTAGTGAGAGTGTACCGAAGGATTCCCTGACCCTGTCCAGCAATGAATCGACATCCTTGATTCTTCTGGATTCAGCCTGCTCAACCGCCTCACGCGCTATTTTTTCCGCGTCCCTCTTCCTCATCCAACTGATTGAGAGCACAACAGCAACCCCGGAAACAACACCAATAATAAAAACAAGCAGATATTCCATGATATAATCAGACCTCCTAAATTACCCATCTCATTCTCTGTTTTTTCAACCGTGAACCGATAACTGTAAATTGCTTTATTATCATAATAGAGTGGCAGGTCAAAACAATTCGAAGAAAACCTACAAAACACACTGAGCCGACAATTATGTCGTTTTTTACCAAAGGTCGGATATACTTGAACCCGTTGTTTTTACACTACTTTCGTCTGAACTTCGATTTGTGCCGACATTTTATTCCCCTATTGAACATAAGTAATGCATGGATTATCAGAATTTTTGTAACAGACATGGCCATATTTCAAACGCTTAGAGAAAGGCTCTGACTTCTGGCACACAAATTGCTTTACAGAACAACAAGTAGAATCGAATTAAACTTCCTCCGATTCAAGCTTAAACCCTTTAAAAGCCGGTTAAGCCAAGCATGCCCCGATCTTAACCGGCAAGTCCATCCTACCCGGGAAGTGCAGCAACTTCCCGGGTTTTTTGACACATTTCCCAATATACTGCTCCCCTAAGGTCTTGAAATCACAGTATGACATCCCGTATGGAATTGAAACTGGAGGAGATTTACTTCCGGTGGAATACCCGGAGAAGTGTAAAAACAGTCTCGCATTTTCCCCATCTATCTGTTAAAAAGCATTTTCCTGGAATAAGTTTTTGGGAGACGGGCGTTAATTGTGTACAGATACATCTCTGGATGCAAATTTAAAAAACTCTCTTAAAGAATGGATACATATGCTGATACCAACGCGGCAGGAGTGTTATCATATCATGTATGATATGAAGATGATGGATCATATCGTGCTCCATTCTCTCCAGGTTTGCCGCGTAGCCATGTTCCTCGCGGACTCTCTTGAGGCAGATCTCAATATGGACCTTGTCCAGTCGGCTGCATTACTGCACGATATAACCAAGACAAGAAGCATAAAGACCCATGAAGATCACGCACAGACTGGAAAACAGTTAGTCATAAGACTGGGTTATACCGAGGTTGGAAACATAGTTGGACAACATGTTCTTCTGGACAAGTCTTTCGCCTCCGACGGTCCTACAGAAGCGGATGTGGTTAATTACGCGGATAAACGTGTGCTTCACGATAAAGTGGCAACCCTCTCACAACGAATGGATTACATTATTGAAAGATATGGGATAGAGCCAAGACGCAGGGAGTATATTCGGATGCTCTGGGAGAAAACAAAAATCCTGGAGGAACACATGTTTCGTTTCTGTTCCTTTTCTCCCGCAAACATCGAATCTCTCCTCGGACCCGATAACTGTTCCACGGAATTTCTGGAGTATAGCAGAGAAAATGAAACGGTTGCAGCCGGCACAGGGTAATAATTAATTTTTATGGAATAATTATGCTTAAAACCCTTGACAAAACCGAGGCTAAGACATAAATACCATCGCTGTATAAAAATCCAGTTTATTGATATCTTGTTTATGGAAAACCCACAACAGCATTCAATCTGAGTAAAGCTTATGACCGTAAAACCCAAAAAAGGCAGAATAGTAATCGACAGTAAACTTTGCAAGGGATGTTATCTCTGCATGTCGGTATGTCCGAGCAAGCTTATTGTCATTT
>CAYLXS010000048.1:0-10124 GCA_964387765.1 uncultured Syntrophaceae bacterium | reverse complement strand
GAAAAGCTGAAAGGGGTTACTGAATCCCTCTGAATATGAAAAATGTTGTAGGTTGTAGGTTGGGTTGAGGTACGAAACCCAACAAAAAACTCTTCCAATTAGCCGGTCGTGCTGATTCTTGCACTTAAGCAAAATTTGTTGCGTCTTTTTTTGCTTTATCGCAAATAAACTCACAAAGGGCGGAGATTCTCTGCAGGGGCGGTATCACGCGCATCGTTTGCACGGTTTTTCAGTTGGGGAACTGCGAAAGACCTCGTCAGCCCTCGTTCCCGGAAAAGAGATTGAATTCCCCGAAAAGCTTGAACACGATCTGTTGCCTGCATTATTTCATTTTGGTTCTTTTCCTGAACCTTTCCTGAAGCAGAATACGCGCAGTTTGAGAAGGTGGCAGCGGGAACGCCTGGATCGTTTTTTCAGAGAAGATGTGCGTGATCTTGAAAACGTCCGGGATCTCTCGTCAATGGAACTGCTGGCGTCCATGCTCGAAGACCGTATAGGCAGCCTTCTCTCCCTCCAGTCATTGCGGGAAGATCTTGAAGTCAGCCATCGGGCGGTATCCCACTGGATGACAATTCTTGGACGTCTTTATCACTGTTTTAGCGTAACACCATTTACCCATAAATCCATACGATCGCTTAAAAAAGCCGCAAAGGTATATCTATGGGATTGGTCTGTGGTGCCGGATGATGGTCCCCGCTTTGAAAATCTCGTGGCATGTCACCTTTTAAAAATGAAACATGTCCTTGAAGATCAGGAAGGTTACAGAATTGGACTTCATTATCTAAGAGATGCCGGCAAAAGAGAGGTTGATTTCCTGGTTACCGTTGAGAATGAGCCGTGGTTTGCCGTAGAATGCAAGACCGCAAGTCGCACGCCGAATCCCGCGCTAAACTATTATGGCGAAAGATTGAAAATCCCCTACTTGTATCAAATAACACTTGAAGAGGGCGCTGATACATTCAATGGCAGAGTCAGAATAATGCCTGCCGGAAAGTTTCTGGGAGCACTCCCATGATAATTGTTTTTTCATTTTCATCTTGAACCGTTATGTTGGTTTTCCTTGACATTTCACGGCTTTTTGTTAAATATGCAGAAGTCTTAACAAAAAACAAAAGGTGCTATGTATTAAACAGCAGATGATCTTTTCTTCCTAACACAAGAAAGGTTCTGAAGATGGCAGATAATCACAAAAACCCCGTATCTCTTAAACAGAGGCGGGGTTTTTTCATGTGCAGGAAGATAATTATCGATGAAACGATTTTGTGTTACAAAAACTGATCTAAACCAAGGATTTATGACTAAAAAATATTACGCACATAGCCTTGAAGGGAAACCGCCTTCTGAATGGCAACCGCTGGAAGAACATCTGAAAAATGTGGCAAAGATGACCGCGGAATCCGCTGACTATTTTGATGCACGAGTATGGGGTTCTATATTGGGAGAAAACCATGACCTTGGTAAAGGAACCCCGGCTTGGCAGGCATATCTGCGTCGAGCGAATAATATTGTCGATGAATTTGATAAGTTTTATGATGGGCATCCAATTCATGCGGCTGTTGGTGCTCAGTGGCTCTATAAATATTCTGCTGAAGCAGGAAAGCTGCTGGCTTACTGTATTGCCGGACATCATGGTGGGTTGCCAAACTGGGATGGTACTGCAACTTCATCACTGGAGGCAAGATTGCAGGAACACTATCCGGAGGTTGTAGTTCCTGCTCCAGCACCAGACTTTCCAAGCAACCTTCCTCTTCAATTCGAACCTGAGCGATTAGGTTTCCAGTTTCAATTTTTTGTGCGAATGCTTTTTTCCTGCCTGGTAGATGCGGATTTTCTCGATACAGAAGCTTTTTTAGACAAGAAGAAATCAAGTTGGCGTTCCAGATATTCAGGAATAGATACGCTTCATGAAAGGTTTTGGTCAAACTTTAATGTTCTGCGTGATAGAGCGGATCAAACAACAAAAGTGAATATCCAGCGAGAGCGCGTCCTTCAAGATTGTTTGCAGGCAGGGAAACTGAAACCTGGATTGTTTTCTCTGACAGTGCCGACCGGAGGGGGTAAGACCTTGGCATCGATGGCCTTTGCCCTGAATCATGCCAGGAAACAGGGAAAGCGGCGGATCATTTATGTCATCCCCTTTACCAGTATTATCGAGCAGAATGCCAAGGTGTTTCGCGATATGCTCGGTGATGATGCTGTCTTGGCACATCACTGCAATTTTCTCCCTGATGATTCGGATTGGAAAACCCGGTTGGCCACCGAAAACTGGGATGCCCCTGTCGTGGTGACAACTAATGTTCAATTTTTTAATTCTTTTTATGCTAACAAAACTTCAAAATGCCGGAAGCTGCACAATGTGGCGGACAGTATCATCATCTTTGATGAAGTTCAGGCTATCCCTGTCGAGAAGTTGGAGCCGTGTCTTGAAGTCATCAAAGAGTTGTCGCTGAACTACGGCGTTACTTCGGTGTTGTGTACGGCAACACAGCCGGCCATTAATTTTTCTGAACAATTCCAAGCCGGTTTAAAGAATGTCAGAGAAATAATTCAGAATGTTCCTGCACTCTTTGCCACCTTAAAACGGACGGAAGAGATTTTCATAGGTGAACTCAACGAACAGGATGTTGCGAACCAACTGTTGGCACAGGAACAGGTGCTGTGTATCGTCAATACCCGACAACAGGCTCTGGATATTTTTAATGCCTTACCCGAGTCTGAGAAAAATATCCATTTGAGTGCCTTGATGTACCCGGCTCATCGGACAAAAAAATTGGATGAGATCAGGGTCAGATTATCAGCGAAAAATAAACAACCGTGCAGGGTGGTCAGCACCCAGTTGATCGAAGCAGGTGTTGATGTGGATTTCCCTTGTGTGTTTCGGGCGGTGGCCGGAATTGACAGTATTGCACAGGCTGCAGGACGATGTAACCGCAATGGATTGAGCGAGATGCCATGCAAGGTGTCGGTTTTTGAGTTTCCGGAAGAATCCGGCTGTTCCTTTTTTCGACAGGCTGCGCAATCGGCCGCCAAGCTGTTCGAGCCATTTAAAGGAAAGCTCACTGCCCCTGAATGTGTGCGGGAATATTTTGCGGATTTTTTCTGGAAGAATGAACAGCGGATGGATGAAGATGGTATTATTGAAAATCTGTGTCGACCAGCACAATCAGGAAATATTCAATTTAAGGATATTGCAAAATTCCAAATGATTAAATCGGCAACCATTCCCATTGTCGTTGCCCTGGAAGAGAATGCTGTCAAATTGGTACGTGCGCTTGGATTTGCGGAACATAAGGGCGGGATTCTCAGGAAGCTCCAGCAGTTTAGCGTTCAGATATATCCCTATCAGTTTGCAGAAATTGAAGCTTGGTTAGAAAATCCGCTGCCGGGGGTTTGGGTGTTACGCTCGGAAGAGCTGTATTCCGATCTCACCGGGCTTAAGTGTAAGCCACCGGAAGGAACTGCGTTTTTCGGATAAAGAAAGGAGGTGTGAGAATGAGTTATGGAATAAAGTTGAGGGTGTGGGGAGATTATGCGTTATTTACCCGCCCTGAAATGAAGGTGGAACGGGTCTCCTATGATGTGATAACGCCTTCCGCCGCCCGTGGGATTTTGGAAGCCATCTACTGGAAGCCTGCCATTCGTTGGGTAATTGATCGAATCCATGTGTTGCAGCCCGTTCGCTTTGAAAACATTCGACGTAACGAACTCGCCAACAGGGTCTCGGTTAATAAGCGTGACATGGAGGAAGGTAAGCCGGTCTGCCGTTACATAGAAGATGATCGCCAGCAACGGGCATCCATGGTTCTGCGAAATGTCGAATATGTTATTGAAGCCCATTTTGAATTAGCAGGAAGCGAAGATGTTGATCCTGGGAAGCATCTGGCAATCTTTGAACGGCGAGTAAAAAAGGGTCAGTGTTTTCACCGTCCTTACTTCGGGTGCCGTGAGTTTCCGGTTAACTTTGAGTGGTGTGACGATATTCCTCATCCATCATTTTCTGGAGAACAGGATTTGGGGTTTATGTTATACGATATTGATTTTGCCAAGGATATGGCCCCGCATTTTTTCCGGGCAGTGATGCAGGATGGAGTTATTGATTGCCGTCAGGAGGTGGTCTCATGATTTTTCAGTCGTTGATTGCCTTGTATGAACGTCAAGCCAAAATGGATAAAATACCGTCCTATGGGTTTAGCGATGAAGATATCGGTTTTGTTATTAGCATTGACAAAGAAGGAAATCTTATTGGGCAACCAGAAGATTTGCGAACAAAAATCAAAGCCAATATCTTTGATTTTCGTAAATCGGTTGTTCCCTACACCAATCAGGTGAATGTGCGTTCTGGGAATGCTTCGGCCACCCCAAATTTTATGGTTGATAAGGCAGACTATATTTTTGGGATGTCAGGGACATCAAAAAAGGATGTGCATCATCAATCGTTTAATGAAAGGATTGATGAGGTTTGTGGAGAATCTAACGATGAAGGTGTGCTTGCCGCTAAAGCATTTCTTGCTGGTTGGAAGCAGGAGGATTCAGTCGAGTTAAGGGACTGGAAAGAAATTTGTGGTACCCATGGGAAATGGGTTGCCTTTCGATTGCAGGGTGATTCGGGATTTATTCATGAACGACAGGAGGTAAAAAAATTATGGGCCGATTTTATCGCCAAGGAAGAGTTCTCCCAGGGAGTCAATCTCTTGGATGGTGAGGTTCATGCTCTGCAATCACAGTATGCCCAGTTTAAGTTTGGTTCCGGAGCTTCACTGGTTTCGTTTAATGAGGTGGCTTACGAATCCTACGGAAAAAAGAAAGGTGAGAATGCTCCTATTTCAGTTGAAGCTGAATTTAAAAGCTCTGCGGCGCTCAAGTTCCTGCTGCGCAGCAAAATCCAGAGACTCAGGATAGGTGATGCCACCACGGTTTTCTGGGCGGAGCAGGCCTCGCCTGTTGAAACCTTTATGGGACAGATACTCAACCCATCTATTGAGGACGAAGCAGCGGCCGTTCCCGTTCAGAAGTTTCTTGAAGCTGTTCGCCAGGGATCGTTGCCCAAGGATCTTGAAGGGGACAAGAATTTGAAATTCTATATCCTGGGACTTTCCCTTAACAAGGCGAGACTTGCCTTGCGTTTTTGGCATGTTTGTACAGTAAGCGAGTTGATGGACCGGTTCCGCGATCATTTTAATAACCTGGAAATGGAACGTTCCGATAGGGATATTCCATTTCCTGGAGTCTGGCACCTGTTAAAAGAGACTGCCCGTGAAACAAAGAACATCTCTCCGGTGCTGGGTGGTGCCCTGACTCGCTCAATTCTAACCGGTGCACGTTATCCACAGAATCTTTATCAAGGGGTATTGGGGCGGATTCGGGCGGATCATCGAGTTAATTACCTGCGAGTTTCAATCTTAAAAGCAGTATTACAGAGAAATCACAAAAAGGAGGTTCCAATGTCTTTAGACACAGAGAGGCGCGAAGTTTCGTATCTTTTAGGGCGGCTATTTGCCGCGCTGGAGAAAGCGCAATTGGATGCTTTGGGTAAGATTAATTCAACTATTAAGGATCGTTTTTTTAGCGCTGCATCGGCTACGCCTGCAAGCGTTTTTCCCAGGTTGATTCGTCTTTCTCAGCACCATATTGATAAGGCGAAATATGGTTATGTTTCAGATCAACGTATTTCAGAGATCATGGAGCATATTGATATGTTCCCTGCCCATATGAATTTACAAGATCAAGGGCTGTTTGCTATTGCCTACTATCAGCAGAAGAATGCACTTTATCGAAAAAATGAAACCAAAATTGAAGGAGAAGAATAATGAGTGATCCAATCAAAAACCGCTATGAATTCGTGTTGTTATTTGATGTAAAAAATGGAAATCCAAATGGAGACCCAGATGGTGGCAATCTGCCTCGCATCGATCCAGAGACTGGACACGGCATTACAACTGATGTCTGCTTGAAACGTAAGGTTCGGAACTATGTTGATTTGGTTAAGGAGAACCAAACACCATACAATATTTATGTGAAGGAAAAAGCGATTTTAACTGAACGTAGACAACCTGCTTACGAAGCAGTGGCAGATGAAACAGATAAATCAACGAAGATCAGTAAAGCACGGGACTGGATGTGTAAGAACTTTTTTGATGTTCGGACATTTGGTGCGGTCATGTCTGTAAAAGAAAATAATTGTGGTCAGGTTCGTGGACCGGTTCAGTTGGCTTTTGCTCAAAGTATTGATCCCATAGTTCCGTTGGAAGCCACTATTACCCGTATGGCAGTGGAAACGAGGAAAGAGGCGGACGCACAGGATGGTGATAATCGAACTATGGGACGGAAAACCTATGTACCTTACGGCCTTTATCGTATGCACGGTTTCATTTCCGCTCCTTTGGCGAAACAAACCGGATTTTCCGAAGAGGATCTGGAATTGTTTTGGAATTCATTGCAGAATATGTTCGATCACGATCGCAGTGCCGCAAGAGGTGAAATGGCAGCCCAAAAGTTGATTGTTTTTAAGCATGATTCTGAGCTGGGCAATGCTCCGGCCCATAAACTTTTTGACCTGGTTCGGGTTGAGCGAACAGGAAATACGGATTTACCGCCCCGTAATTTCTCTGATTATAAGGTGCTCATTGATAAATCCGGTGTCCCGGAAAAGGTAGATATAATTGAAATGCTCTAATTGACGTCTGGCAGTGTAAAAAAGGTGACTATAACGGGGTTCCGGCGGTTATCGTAAATTGCACTCCTACCAGATGGCGGAGATCGTCTATGGCGGTGCAGTCGTGTTTTGTAACCAGTTCATTTCAAGGCGCTGGCACACCCATATTCAGATAGTGCAGGTGGCGCGTAGCGGAAAACAGAATCGCGTCTACTGCGTGACCGAAGGCTGTATGGCCTCCGGGACTTCTTGCACTGCGACTGTAGGACCAGCAGAATATGTATACTTGATTGGCAGGAGGAGTAATGGAAACAAGCATAGCTGTTTTCAGAGGTAAGGGAATCAGGAAGACGATTCACAACAATGAGTGGTGGTTTGTAATAGCTGATGTGGTCAGTGTGTTGACGGACTCAGCAAATCCACCCGGTTATATTAAAGATATGCGGCGTCGTGACAAGGAGTTGTCAAAAGGGTGGGGGCAAATTGCCACCCCCCTTTTGATAGAGACTTCTGGAGGGAACCAAAAGGTCAATTGCGCCAACACCGAGGGCATTTTTCGCATTATTCAGTCCATTCCATCCCCGAAGGCAGAGCCCTTCAAGCGCTGGCTGGCAAAGGTCGGTTATGAACGAGTGCAGGAGATAGAAGACCCCGAGCTGGCAACCAAAAGAACCCGCGCCCTGTATAAGGCGAAAGGCTATTCTGACAACTGGATTGAGAAGCGAATGCGCGGCATTGCTATCAGGGAGGAGCTTACAGACGAATGGAAAGAGAGGGAGGTAAGGCGCGAGAAGGAATACGCGATACTAACCGCCGAAATTGCAAAGGCAGCCTTTGGGGTTACTCCCAGCGAACATAAAAAACTTAAGGGACTGATTCGGGAAAATCTCAGGGATCATATGACGGATCTTGAATTGATTTTTTCCATGCTTGGAGAGGCGGCCACGACTGAGATAACGCGGGTGGATGATGCAAAGGGCTTTCAGGAAAACAAGCGTGCGGCTCATAAGGGTGGAGAGGTTGCCGGGAAGGCGAGAAAAGACCTGGAACAAAAGACTCGCAAGAAGGTTGTCTCCCCCGAAAACTATCTGGACATTCCTCAAAAAAAACGGGAACAGTTAACTGAGAAGGAGTAAACGCCATGATGGATAATCCGCGAAACAAACGAAGCGCAGGGTGCTCAAGGACCTTCAGGCGCAAGGGGTTGTTGAATGCCTTGGCCGTAGAAGAAACGCAAAATGGAACAAAACAGAAGAACAGATAACAAGAGGTGACATGTACACCGAAGACGATCTCATTCCCCTATCCGCCTTGCAGCATCTGATTTTCTGTGAGCGGCAGTGCGCCCTGATACATATCGAACAGGCATGGGCCGAAAACCTGTTCACTGCTGAAGGCAGGATTATGCATGAGCATGTCCACGCGGAAGATCGTGAATCGAGGGGTAATATTCGCACTGAGTATGGCATGTCCCTTCGTTCATTGCGGCTGGGGCTGATTGGCAAGGCGGATGTTGTTGAGTTCCATCGGGTAAGCGATATACCGGGATCAGGAGAGGCAAAGTGGCAACCATTCCCCGTGGAATACAAACGGGGGAAGCCGAAGAAGGACAGCAGCGACAAGGTTCAGCTCTGCGCCCAGGCACTTTGCCTGGAAGAGATGATGGATTTGTCTGTTCCTGATGGCGCGCTTTTTTATGGCAAGACAAGACGCAGGCTTGATGTTGTATTTGATGGCACCTTAAGAAAATTGACGGAAGCGACTGCAATGCGTTTACATGAGTTGATTGAATCCGGACATACACCGAGACCGGTTTACACAAAGAAGTGCGACAGTTGCTCGCTGGAAGATGTGTGTCTGCCCAAAACAGTGGGGAAGAGAAAATCTGTAAAACGGTATTTATCAGGAGTGGTGAGGGAATTATGAAACGACACCTCAATACGCTTTTTGTAACGACACAAGGGGCGTACCTCGCGAAAGAGGGGGAAACGGCTGTAGTAAAAGTGGAAAGAGAAGTCCGGTTGCGTGTTCCGATTCATACAATTGGTGGGATTGTCTGCTTCGGGCAGGTATCAATTAGTCCTTTCCTCATGGGATTTTGCGCCGAACGCGATGTGGCGATCAGTTTTCTGTCTCAACATGGTCGTTTTTTGGCAAGAGTTCAGGGGCCGGTCTCTGGAAACGTCCTGTTGCGAAGAGAGCAATATCGGAAGGCCGATGATCTGGGCACATCCGCTGAAATGGCAAAGGCCGTACTTACCGGCAAGATTGCCAACTGTCGGACGGTCTTGCGGCGGGCCCTGAGAGATCATGGCGACAAACCGGATGCGGACAAGATTCAGCAAGCGTCAAAACGGCTTGCCGCTTCTCTGAAATCACTGGCCAGAGAGAAAACTCTGGATGGTGCACGCGGCATTGAAGGGGATGCCGCCCATGCGTATTTTAATGTGTTTGATCATTTGATAACCTCACAGAAGAAAGACTTTTCCTTTCATGAAAGAAGTCGCCGGCCGCCACTGGACAACGTGAATTGTCTCTTATCTTTTTTGTACACGCTTGTCATGCATGACGTTCGCTCTGCCCTTGAAACTGTGGGGCTGGATCCCGCAGTCGGCTTTTTGCACAGGGACAGGCCCGGAAGGCCCGGACTTGCGCTTGATATAATGGAAGAATTCAGGCCGTTCATAGCAGATCGTATGACTCTTTCCCTGATAAATCTGTCTCAGGTACAGAAAAAGGGTTTTAATAAAACCGAATCCGGTGCCGTCCTGATGGACGATAACACGAGAAAAACCCTTTTGGTTGCCTACCAGAAACGAAAGCAGGATGAGATCATGCACCCTTTTATTAACGAAAAGGTCACGATTGGGCTACTGTTTCATACGCAGGCATTATTGCTGGCCCGTTATTTGCGCGGCGATCTGGATGGATATCCGCCATTTATCTGGAAATAGGAGAGAAGGATATGCTCGTGCTTGTCAGTTATGATGTTGCAACAAGTGATGATGGTGGGCAGCGCCGTTTGCGCAGGGTGGCAAAAGCGTGTCTCGATTATGGACAACGGGTTCAATACTCTGTTTTTGAATGTATTATTGACCCGGCGCAATGGACTGTGCTGAGGCAGAGGCTTATAAGTGAAATAGACCAGAAATCAGACAGCCTGAGGTTCTATTATCTGGGTTCTAATTGGAAGCGTCGCGTTGAACATGTTGGAGCCAAAGAGAGCATTGATCAAGAAGGCCCGCTGATAGTCTGACAAGGGTTTGCGAACCGGAAGTTCACATAAATTCCCCGGGGGGTTCGCGTGGCCTACAATGTGTTGAAAATCAAGAGATTGCAGAAAATGTTCTTTGACAATCGAATATGCTATGCGTTGAAAGAAGAAGGTTCGCAGAAAGTATCAAATAACCTTTTTAAAATTAATAAGTTGTAGTGTTGTAGTCGCCCCCCATGCGGGGGCGTGGATTGAAAC
>CAYLXS010000047.1:0-10146 GCA_964387765.1 uncultured Syntrophaceae bacterium | reverse complement strand
ATGCCCTCACCACTTATTGCAACAGTAGGTATTACCGGCACACCGAGGATCTGCTCTAATCCGGCAGCATCAATCTGTATGTTTTTATCCACCGCAGCATCCCACATATTAAGCGCAATCACTGCAGGGAATCCTTCTTCAATAATCTCTAACGCAAGATAAAGGCCCCGCTCAACCTTGGAAGCATCAACAACGCAGATTATTTTTGCCCCCTTGCTGTCGTGCAGCATGTTTGCTGCAACCTCCTCGGCCTTATCCTTTGGTTCGAGAGAGAATGTCCCCGGCACATCAATAACCTCGATATCCTCACCAAACTGGCGCATATATCCCTTTGTGTAATCAACTGTTGTGCCTGGATAATTTGATTCGACAACATTTGCCCCTGTCAGCCTGTTAAAAAATACACTTTTGCCGACATTTGGGTGCCCCATAAGCAAAACTCTCATATTAAACCTCCATAATTATCTTATCTGCCACGCTCAGCCCCAGTGACGTTTTAGCTTCATCAACCATCACTACAACAGGGCCTTTCAAAGGTTCTTTTGTTATCATCTTTATTTTTTTACCAGCTCTGATACCCACACCCGCTATCTTTTGCTTTAAGTCTTCGTCAATTTTGACTACTACACCTTCTTCATCGTAACCCATTTCATTCAACTTTTTCTGCATTTAGCACCTCCCCTTTTTATGTATTACGAAACCACTGTTCTTTGGACTATAACCTTTTGTGCCATCCCCCTACCAATGGCAATCATCCCCCCATCAAGCTCAAGAACCACAGGACCACCATTGGAAGAGACCACCCTGATAATGCTCCCCTCCGATATACCGCGCAGCAACAGTTGCTGTCTGATACCCCGTCCCCCTTCTATAGCTACGATCCTTGCTTGATCTTCGGATTTTAGATTGGTTAAAATCATATAGATAAAACCTCCTTGCATATATTAGGCAGATTGCAATATCTTTACTACCTCGAGTAATGTTTGTAACTTAAAATAAGATTAGAAAGCCCAAACTTGTTCTGCAAAAAAAATTATCTTATTTTATTTTCTAACTCCTTTATTTCCGCGCCATACTGTTTTTCAAAATATTTCATTCGCTTCAGGCACTTGTCTTCATCACGGCCATGTTTTTGATATTCATCAAAATGTAGCAACCAGTCGGAGCCACCCCTCGGACAGCTCTCAACAAATTCCATAAATTTTACAAACCTCTCCAGCGTGACGGGACTGACGACATGCTCCATTTTACAGGCATCCTTTTCTGCTGTTGTCGCGTCTACATTTAATATGCCAGTTAGGAAATCACGAAAGATAACATGTCGACGGTAAACATCTTTTGCAATACGCTTACCCTCTTTTGTCAACTCAACATATTCGTACTTTTCATGATTGATCAAACCCTTTTCTATAAGATTATTCAACATGCTGGTAACCGTTGGCAATTTTACATCCATCTTCCGGGCTATGTCCTTAACCCGGACAATTTTTTTATCCTTTTCCAGGTTGAGGATGGTCTCCAAATAATCTTCTATTGTAGAACTTAATGCCTTTGCGTTCATAAAACCAGCCCCAATTGGGAAGCAATAGTATTAGATTGGTCTAAAATAGTTCTACTAGGCTAATCGCACTGCTATGTCAAGCTTTTTTTGATATTATACTGGTTATTTGTTATTGACGAATTGTCTGGAAGCTAAAGCCGGGATTTGGGATGCGGTAGCGATTCACTCTTAAATACATATTTTCAGTTTTTTGAAGTTTGTGAAGCAGTTTATTTTCATAACGGAAAAGGGACTTGCATAGTTGATCATGAAATCATCAATGACAAAGGATGAGATTCTCGGAATTGTCAGCCTGATAGGTGGGGTAGGTCTCTTCAGCACGGTAGAAGTTGTAAGCAAGTCTATCGGGTGGCGCGTAGACCCGGTGGCGCTCACCTTTATACGATTCTTTATTACGGGAGTTGTACTGTTGATAATCTCCATTCCCCTTTTGCGATTAAGGATCAAACCGCTTGGATTGAAGGATTATGGCATATTTTGTCTGAACGGTTTTATAGGAATAACCCTGGCAATACCTGTATTCCATATTGCCGTTCTAACAATGGGGAAGGCGTCCTCCTCCGCGGTGGTTTTCTGTATAAATCCCGTGTTTGTGATCGTGCTGGCACGGTTTATCAATGGCGAGGAATGGAGCGCGCGCAAGTGGGTTGCCGTGATCTTCGGCGTTTTGGGGGTTTCATTTTTTGCGTATGAATCCGGCGCCCTTGACATAGGTTCCGTGCGTGGCATGGGACTTATGCTTCTCGCAGCTTTCTTTTTTGCCCTGAGCATCTGTATCTCCAAACGTGTTCTTGCCGGATATGGGGCTATTTTACTCATGGGGTTTTCCGCGCTCGCGGGGAGCCTGATGCTTCTCCCTCTGGTACTGTTTCGTCTGCGGATGAATGATATTCAGGTCTTATCGGAGGCCTGGCTTCCAGTCCTGTTCCTCTCTCTGGCAGGCACAGCGCTGGCTTATGCCCTGTATTATTATGGTCTTATAAACACATCGGCGCAAAAAGGAGCCATGGCATTTTTCCTGAAACCTGTCCTCGCGTCTCTGCTGGCGGTCATGTTTCTGGGTGAAACAATAAATATGTATATGCTGCTGGGCACGGCCCTTATTCTCTCAGGGTTGTTTCTGGGACTGGAAGGGAAAGCGTCGCGGGGTGGGACCTGTAAAAATTCTTGACAATTAACTTAATAGAGTATAGAAACTTCCCTTTGGCTAGCTCAAAGTGTCTTTGGGCCCATAGCTCAGCTGGAAGAGCCACCGGCTCATAACCGGTAGGTCCCTGGTTCGAACCCAGGTGGGCCCACCATTTTAAAAGGGATATGCGAAATTTAGAAAAACACATATGGCAGCAGAAACGATTGTATAAATTTTACTGAGAAGTGCACCAGGAGTTTGGTGCACTTTTTTTTTGCATGCCTGTCTGAAAGGGGAAGATTTTTGAAAGAGCAGATACTTTTGTTAGTTGAGCTTCAGAATATAGATCTTGAGATGGAGAAACTTATGCTCAAGAAGGTAGATTTACCGAAAGAAATTGCCCGGCTTGATGAGGAATTAGATGCTATTAAGAGGGAACTGGAGGAGGACAGGCAAAGGCTGGATAAGCTGAAAGCCGATCATAGGGCAAAAGAAACCGCCATGAAAAATAGTGGCGAGAATTCAAAAAAGGCAAAAAGTCGCCTGCTTGGGGTCAAAACCAACAAAGAATATGAAGCGACCTTGAAAGAGATAGATGCTATAAACGAGAAAAGCAGCAGGATCGAGGACGAAACAATTCATATACTGGAGGAGATTGACAAGGTTAGTGAGGATTTGAAGGCAAAAGAGAGCGAGGCAGACAGCCACCGCTCCAGATGTGAAAACGGAAAGAGGAGACTGGAAAAAGAGCTGGCCTCCATCGCCTCCGCGCTGGATGGTGTGATGAAAAAAATGCACAAGGCAAGGAGCGGGATAAAGACAAAATTCCTCAAAAAGTTTGATAACATAAAGAAGAGGAAGAATGGGCGATCGGTTGTACCTGTGTGGAAGGAGATCTGCTTGGGGTGTCATATGAATATTCCCCCACAGATGTATAATGAATTGCAGAAGAACGAGAGCCTGATGTCCTGCCCGCACTGTAACAGGATAATATACTGGGAAAGCAGGGATGACGATGCCTGATAACCGTTCACGGTTGCAAAACGGTGAACCGATAACTGTGAACTGTTACAAGATATGCTATAATCAAAAAATGTCAGAGTAGATCGGATGATCGCGGGTCCGCCGCAGGCGGACTGGAGGAAAGTCCGGGCTCCGCAGGGCAGGATGGTCGCTAACGGCGACTGGGGGCGACCCTAAGGAAAGTGCCACAGAAAATATACCGCCCTGGAAAATTGGCCTTATGCAGTTTTCCGGGGTAAGGGTGAAAAGGTGAGGTAAGAGCTCACCAGTTTTCCGGGTGACCGGGAAAGCTTGGTAAACCCCATCCGGAGCAAGACCAAATAGGGAAACGTTTGAGGACTGCCCGTCCGAAGTTTCCGGGTAGGTTGCTTGAGGCAACAGGCAACTGTTGCCCCAGATGAATGATCATCGCTTTTGCGGGGAAACCTGAAAAAGAAACAAAACCCGGCTTACAGATCTACTCTGACGCACAAAAAAAAAGACAGGCGGCTTTTTACAGGTCGCCTGTCTTTTTTTGTAAGACGATCAGGGTTTGACAGAAACTGCTATTTCCCCAGCCGCTTCTCTGTCTTTAATACGTTGAGCGTTGTTTCGATAACGGTATCTGAAATAAGAGAGATGCTGTTGATACCGCATTCAACCAGAAACTCTGCAAACTCGGGATAATCGCTCGGGGCCTGCCCGCAGATGCCTATCTTCTTGCCCATCTTGTTCGCCTTGGTAATTGCTGTCCGGATCAGCTCTGTAACTGCCGGATTTCGCTCGTCAAAAATGTGGGATATCAGGGCAGAATCCCTGTCGAGTCCCAGTGTGAGCTGTGTAAGATCGTTCGACCCGATGGAGAATCCGTCGAAGATTTTACCGAATTCCTCTATAAGGATGACATTGCTCGGTATCTCGACCATCATGTAGAGCTCAAGACCGTTTTCTCCCTGGACAATACCATTCTGCGCCATGACTGCGACAACCTTTTTGGCTTCGTCCACGGTCCTGCAGAAAGGGACCATGAGTTTCACATTGGAAAGGCCCATTTCGTTTCGCACCTTTTTCATCGCCATGCATTCAAGGGCGAAACCGTCTTTGTAACGATCATCGTAGTAACGCGATGCTCCCCTGAAGCCTATCATGGGATTCTCCTCATCGACTTCAAAGAATGGCCCGCCGATCAGATTCGCGTATTCATTACTCTTGAAATCGCTCATCCGGACGATTACGTCATTGGGATAGAAGGCGGCGCCTATCTTTGCCACGCCCTGGGCCAGTTTATCCACGAAGAAATCGGCCTTGTTTTCGTATCCCGATGTGAGAGTCTCTATCTCTTCTCTGGTCTTTGCGTCCTTCACCCTGTCGAACTGTATCAGTGCCATCGGGTGTATCTGAATGAAATTGCTTATAATAAATTCCAGCCTTGCCAGACCTACGCCGTCGCTGGGAATGGATGCCACATCGAAGGCGATATCCGGATTGCCGACATTCATCATGATGCTGGTCTTGGGACGTTCAATGTTTTCCAGATTGACTCTTTTGATATCGTATTTCAATATGCCCTCATAGACATTTCCCACTTCCCCTTCAGCGCACGATGCAGTTACCTCTCTGAAGCCCTTCAGCTTTTCCGTTCCGTCTCCCGTGCCCACTATGCAGGGAACTCCCAGCTCTCTACTGATAATAGCAGCGTGGCATGTCCTCCCGCCCTTGTTTGTTACAATAGCGGTGGCGATTTTCATGATTGGCTCCCAGTCAGGATCCGTCATGTCGGTGATAAGAATCTCCCCCTTCTTGAACTCTTTGATGTCGCTGGCATTTTCTATGATATGCGCCGGTCCGGCGCCGATCTTCGAGCCTACCGATGTCCCTGTAACGATGAGATTCCCCGTTTCAGAAAGTTTGTAACTTTCGAGGACGTTTACATCTCTCTGGGACTGGACGGTTTCGGGCCGGGCCTGCAGGATAAAGAGTTCGCCGGTATTTCCGTCTTTGCCCCATTCAATATCCATGGGTTTGAAAAATCCGGCCTTTTCCGAGTAGTGATCTTCTATGATGGTGGTCCACCGTGCAAGTGTCAGGATCTCATCCTCAGTGATACAGAATCGTTTCCTTTCATCTTCGGCAACCGGAACAATCTCTACAGGGTCTTCTTTGTTAGAGGAATAGACCATCTTTACTTCTTTGGTGCCAAGCTTTTTCTGGAGGATCGGGTTGAATCCTGTCTTGAGCGTGGGTTTGAACACATAAAATTCATCGGGGTTGACCGTGCCCTGGACAACCATTTCGCCAAGGCCGTATGAACCGGTAAGCAGGACGGCATCCCTGAATCCCGATTCCGTGTCGATCGAGAAGATAACGCCGGAGGCCGCAAGATCAGAGCGCACCATTTTTTGAACCCCGATGGAGAGAGCGACCGACATATGGTCGAAATCCTTGTCTTCCCGGTATGAGATCGCCCTGTTGGTAAAGAGAGACGCAAAGCATCTCTTGCATGCATCTATCAGGGCCTTTCCCCCCCTGATATTCAGGTATGTCTCCTGCTGTCCCGCAAAACTCGCGTCGGGCAAATCCTCTGCTGTCGCGGAACTCCTCACGGCTACATCGGTATCTTCCCCATACTCCTCACAGAGCTTCCTGTAGGCATCAAGGATTGCCTGGTTGAGGTCGTCGGGAACCCTGGCATTGTAGATAAGGGCCCGGATTTCCTCCCCCTTCTCGCTGAGGTTATGCATATCGTGTGTATCCAGATCGGAAAGAATATGCTCCATCTCGTCCTTTATGCCGGCGGATTCCAGCAGGTATCTGTATGCATAGGCGGTAACGGCGAAGCCATCCGGTATATGGACCCCTTTTGCGGTAAGCTCTCTTATCATTTCACCGAGAGAGGCGTTCTTGCCACCAACCTGGGGGATGTCATTCAATTCTATTTCGTTAAACCACAGCACTAGTTTATCGTCTTCCATGTGATTCCTCCTCTAATGGATGTTGGATTTTTGAAAAGACACTTTTTTAACAACTTTGCTTTTTGAAGTCAATCTCAAAATTTGGATTTAGGATTAAAAACAGGATCGGAATCGACCTGTCTGCAAATCCTATTTCCTGTTTCGCATAATCCTTTCCGCGGTTTTCAGGTCATCTGCAGTATTGATTCCCATGGCTTCGGAGGGGTCATCTATTATAAATGATCCGGTCTTGCGGTTTTCTCTGCGGGCGATCTCGAAGATGTCGGTAAGGTAATACTCGCCCTGGGCGTTTTTGTTGTCTATCTTTTTCACAGCTTCAAAAAGGAAGGCGTTTTCAGCGCAGTATATGCCCGTGTTTATTTCCTTTATCGCCCTTTCCTCAGTGTTGGCGTCGCGTGCCTCGACGATTTTCAGGACGGCTCCCTCTTCATTTTTTATAATCCTTCCATAGCTGCCGGGATCATTGAGAATGGCGGTCATGACGGTTATGGCAGTGCCGCCTGCCCGGTGTTTTTCCAGCAGGTCCTCTATTGTGGAGGGAAGGAGAAGTGGCACATCCCCGCACAGTATAAGCACATCTCCATCAAAATCACGCAAGGCATCTCCGGCCTGTAGAACGGCATGGGCGGTGCCGAGCTGTTTTTCCTGAAAGGCATAGATCAGATTCCGGCCCTCCATGACCTCTTTGATCAGATCCGCCTGGTGCCCTGTTACAACAACGGTTTTTTCTGAGCCGAGGTTTTCCGCGAGCGTAACCACATGCCATAACATGGGTTTCCCGCAGATGGTATGAAGCACCTTCGCCAGGTCGGATTTCATCCTTGTACCCATGCCGGCGGCCAGAATAACGGTAGACAGGCCTTTTCTTCTCATTGGTTATACCTTTCTATCGGAGCAGCTCCATACCGGGAGGGAGCACCACCAGCACCTCCCGGACCAATTTCATGCCAGCGTCCTCTATGACAAAGAGGAGGGGGCCATATTTGAAGGTATCGCTTCTCCCGGGTATTCTCCCCATCTTATACAGTATAAAACCGCCGAGAGTTTCATAATCTCCATCGGGGATATCAACCGGTATCAGATTTTGCAAGGTGTCTATCTTTACCTGCGCGTCAAAAAGATATTTCCCCGGGCCGACCTTCCTGTACAGTACAGCGCCGTTACTGTGGCATTCATCCTCAATCTCGCCTACAATCTCTTCCAGTATGTCTTCGATGGTTACAATACCTGTAGCCCCTCCATATTCATCGACGATAACGGCTAGTTGCTCGCTTCTTTTCTGCAGTTCGAAGAAGAGCTCCTTCGCCGGCTTTGTTTCAGGGACATAGAGTATGCTTTTCTTCATGCAGTTTTCAATGAGGGATTCATCCGCCGAGGGGAGGCGCCGGTCTTTTTCGTGGATAGACTCCAGGACGTCAAAAGAATACAGTATCCCGATGATATTAAATACCTTCTCACTGTAGACGGGTATATGAGAATAGCCCCTTTCGGCAATGACCCGGGCGGCCTCTCTCAGAGTGGTTTTTGCCGGCAGGAGGGTCACGTTGGACAGGGGCACCATAATCTGGTCTGCCGTGGAGTCGGAAAAGTCAAAAATCTTCTGTATCATCTCTTTTTCCGACTTCATGATATCCCCGCCGCTCTTCTCCTCCTGCAGGAGCGATTCCAGCCCATTTTTTGTTATATATGAAGAGTACGCGAGGTCTTTTTTTCTTGAGAACGCGTAAATCACCCTTCGTGAAATTTTTGACAGGACAAAGACAACCGGATAAAAAATCCACGAGGCGATCCATATAAACCAGGAAATCCTGGGGGCCATAACATCCGCGTGCTGCTGGAAGATGCTTTTGGGTATGACCTCGCCCACGATCAGGATAAGGGGTATCATGACCACTATGGAGAGCAGCGCGCCCCGTTCGGGTCCGAACATGGATATGAACATGGCGGTGGTGATGGCGGTGTTGCTGACGGAGCAGAGATTTGTGCCGGTCAGTGTCGTGGACAGAAACCACTCCGGCCTCTCCAGCAGCCTCAACGCGACAGATGCGGAACGGGAACCGGCCTCCGCCTTTTGTCTCACAATGTTGATATCGCAGGCGACGAGGGCGATTTCTCCTCCGGAGAACAGCCCTTCGAGACACAGAAATACAAGGATGGGTAAGAGAAACAGGAGATCAGGCATCGCGCGGCTCCTCCCTTTTCGTAACCTTTATGGTCAGTATCCTCGCCTTGTCTATTTCCCCCACCCTGAAGGTGTATTTTTCCACGGAAACCTCTTCACCCTCCGCCGGCAGTTTTCCAAACAGGTGAAACACAAGACCTCCCACTGTGTCAAATTCTTCCGTCGAGACAGGAATATCCACGAGTTCGCTGAAGTCCTCGATATCCATCATGCCGGAGACCATAAATGTGTCTTCATCGATCCTGTGGTACATTTTTCGGGAATCACTCTCCTCTTCATAGATATCCGCGAAAAGATTTCTGAGGATATCATTCAGGGTTACAAGCCCGGCTATACCCCCATACTCGTCGACCACCATGGCCATCTTGAGCCTTCTTATCTGGAAGTCTCTGAGCATCTCGTCCACCCTCTTTTCCATAGGGACAAAGTGGGGCTTTTTGAGAAGCTGCTGCCAGTTGCCCCCCCCGCGTCCCCCCCCTGCTCCGGTCAGCAGGCGTTTTGCGTGCAGAATTCCCAGGATGTCGTCTTTGTCTGTTCCATAGACGGGTATTCTCGATATGCGTGTCTTTATGATCTCCAGTTCTACCTCCAGTATATTCATGGAGAGGGGGAGGCAGAACATGTCAACCCTCGGTATCATTATGTCCGATACCTTCGTGTCGGCAAGTTCGAATACCCTGTGAATCAGGTCCTTCTGAGATTCTTCGAGTGCCCCTTCCCGATGGCCCGCATCAACCAGCGCCTTGAATTTGTCTTCGGTCAGCGCCCTTTCCCCAGCGGGGGTGTCCTTGCCAAAAACCGATACAAATATGTCTGATATTTTTTCAAGAGACCAGACCACGGGAAACAGCAGTTTGGAAAACAGGGCGAGTGGAAGCGCAACAGCGCTGGAAAACCGGATTGGATGAGTAACCGCGAAGGTCTTTGGTATCGCCTCGCAGAAGACAATGAGGGTGACAGTCGTGGCGGCTATTGCCATCCATTTGCCTTCAGTTCCGAAGATATAGATAAAGACGGAAGTTGTCAGGGCGGCGATCACGACATTAATGGATTCGTTACCTGCGATAATGGTGACGAGAAGTCTCCGGGGCCGTCGCAGCAGTCTTATGACGGATGCCGAAAATGGAATTTCAGTCTCCTTCATTTTGTGGAGATGTAGAGATGTAAGGGAGAATAGAGACGCTTCGGAACCGGAAAAAAATCCCGACAGGCAAAGAAGGATAGCCAATAAAATCAGCTTAAAGGTAAGTGCGTATTCCAATGGTTTTAAAAGCTCTCGTTAAGTAGTCAATCCCGGATT
>CAYLXS010000046.1:0-10373 GCA_964387765.1 uncultured Syntrophaceae bacterium | reverse complement strand
CGTGAACAATTGAGGGCTACAGGCGCCCTGCCTTTTTCAGGGCATCTTTAAAAGCACCGTAAAAGGCTTCATCATCGGCAATGCCACGTTCTATTATAACACCCGCATCATCGATATTTTTCAGGTTGATGACAAGATTGACGCTCTTTCCGAAGGCGGCCATGTTATCCATCGTGCGAACTGTTGTACTGAGCAACGTCACGAAGATATTCCTCCGGACACCCATGGGCAGATGCCGGATATAATCCAGGATACCGCCCTCATCCGAGCCTTTTTCATCGAAGCTCTCCCCTGCCACAATCAGGTCATATACATGAAACCGCATACTCTTCAGGGCATCAGGAACAGTGGTGGCCTTCGTAACATGATACCCCATCTCTTCCAGAGCAGCACCGAGATTTTCCCGAACAGCATGATCAGATTCACAGATAAGGGCAGTCTTCCCCCCCTCTTCGACAAAATCGAAGGGTTTATCAAGCGCATTGTATAACTCAGATCCTGCTTCATTAAGGAGCATTTCCTTTTTGTCGTCCATACAGACCTCCCCTACCAATCCACCTCAAGACTTTCTATCTCCGTTGTGGTCTCACCCTTTGTACTCTTGATCGAATCGATCCCGCGCCCCACGACTCCTTTTGTCGTCGCGTACGAAAGGGCAGTTTCCTCCGTGATGGCTCCGTTCCTGTACAAACCGATGATATAATTATCAAAAGTTGTCATACCGAAAGCCTGTCCAGCCTCTACAATCTCTTGAAAGGTGCTCCCCTCTTTTTCTCCATGAAGGATGGCTTCTTTGATCCGCAGATTTGTTTTCAAGACCTCAAAGGCGGCAACCCTCCCCCCCCCTATCCGCGGAAGAAGCCTCTGGCACACGATCCAGCGAACAGTATCGGCCAGACGCGCCCTGATTTGAATCTCTTCCTCCTGGGGAAACATACCTATAATGCGGTTGATCGTCTGTCCTGCATTCACCGTATGGAGAGAACTGAAGACAAGATGTCCGGTTTCAGCGGCGCTGAGGCCGATCTCCATAGTCTCCCTGTCACGCATCTCTCCAACAAGGATAACCTTGGGCGCCTGTCTTAATGCGGCACGAAGTCCGCTCGCAAAACTGACAAAATCAACACCAAGCTCCCGCTGATTGAATGTTGCCCTCTTGTGCGGGTGTTTGTATTCCACGGGGTCTTCGAGGGTTATTACGTGAACCGGTCGCTTCTCGTTTATCTCGTTTAAGACGGCTGCAAGCGATGTGGTTTTTCCTGTTCCGGTCGCGCCGGCGAATACTACGAGTCCGTTTTTCTCCTCCGGTATTTCGTAAAGCACTTTTGGAAGGTTTAATCCCCCGCAAGTAGGAATCTGGTCCTCCAGCTTTCGGAGAACAGTGGCGTAGTTCCCACCCTGGGAAAATATGTTGACCCTGAATCGTGCCTTGCCGGGCAGTTCATAAGAAGCATCACATGAGCCATCCTCGACCAGGGTTTGCATGAGTTTACGATCCCGATTTATAAGATTTAACGCGAATATCTCCGCCTGAAAAGGGGTAATCTCGGGAAGAGAAAAATCCAGATCAACGGCCATCAGCTCACCTGAGCTCTCCACCTGGAGGGGCCTCCCCACCGTGATATTCAAATCGGAGATATCTTCATGGGAATCAAGCATATGGGCAAGTATGTAGTCAACTTCCTGCTTTCTCATGATAACGTTTCCCCTTTATCAAGCACCTTCGGATGAGCAACCAAAAACATTTCTACACCTCCGTAAAGTCGGCCGGGGATGTCTTTAAGAAATTCTTGAATTTTGTCTTGTCATTAGCCTTGGTATAAGCCTCTTCAGCGCTTATCCATCCTTTCTGCAGAAGATTCATAATAGAATCATCCAGCAGCTGCATTCCATATTTCTTACCTGTCTGTATCATGGAGGGAATCTGAAATGTCTTGCCCTCCCGTATAAGGTTGCGTATCGCCGGAGTGGCAATCATTATCTCAAGTGCCGCGCAGCGACCCTTTTTATCCACGCGCCTGAAGAGGACCTGGGCCAGGACAGCGCGTATTCCATCCGACAGGGTTGACCGTATCTGCATCTGCTCGCTGGCGGGAAATACCTCGATAAGGCGGTCTATCGTCTTCGGCGCGCTCGACGTATGAACGGTTCCAAATACAAGATGTCCGGTCGAGGCAGCTTCAATGGCAAGGGAGATTGTTTCAAGATCTCTCAGCTCGCCCACCAGTATGATATCGGGGTCCTCCCTCAGGGCACCGCGGAGTGCGGAGGAGAAGGATTTTGTGTGCAGCCCCACCTCTCTATGATTGACGATACACTCTTTGCTCTCATGGACGAATTCGATGGGGTCTTCAATGGTAATGATGTGGTCCTTACGCGTGCGGTTTGCCTCATCAACAATGGCTGCGAGTGTAGTTGATTTACCACTTCCAGTCGGCCCTGTAACCAGAACAAGCCCCCTCGGAAGCGACGCTAACTTGGCGATAACCGGGGGAAGACCCAGCTGTACCGTCGTGAGAATCTCGCTGGGAATCTCCCTGAACACAGCAGCTACACCCATTTTCTGCTGAAAGAAATTTGCGCGATACCTTGCAAGGGTTGGTATCTCATACGCAAAATCAACATCACCTGTTTCTTCGAACTGTTTGATCTTATGTTCCGGTGTTATCTCATACAGCATAGCCTTCAGATCATCGCTCTCCAGAGGATCGTATTTTACCCGTTCTATCTCGCCCCTGATCCTCAGAGCAGGTGGCTGACCGGCAATGAGATGCAGATCCGACGCGCCCTGTTCATGCATTAACTTAAAGAAAGCATCTATCTTTGCCATATACACTCCCCCCTCTTTTCGTAACGTTGCATACTTATGTAGCATTTAAAGCAAAAAGAGGATAGTTGTCAAGAAATAAGCACACTGCGCAATTTATTATACATGGACCTGCCACGTCCGCTTTATTTGTTTTTCTTTCTTACATCGGATATAATCAGGCAGTTACATCACAGAAAGCGCCCCACGGAGCCGCGAATGTCAGAAAAACTATTTACAGAGAGTGACCTGGAAATAATCGGGAAAGAAGGATTAACTGTGAAAGAGCTGTCTTCTCAGCTTGAGATCCTCCACAGTGGAACGATTCCCCTTAAACTTGACAGGCCCTGCTCAATCGGTGACGGGATAGTGACTATCCCCGACTCAGACAGAGAAGCCCTCATATCCATACACAATCAGGCGGCTGCAAAGGGGGAAATGACAAAATTCGTTCCAGCTTCAGGGGCCGCCAGCCGTATGTTTCGCAGCTGGTTCAACTATTATAAAACAGAAGGTTTCAATGATACGATAGAAGCCAGAGTCCTTAAAAACGAAATCACCAGGTTTGCCTTTTACGATGATTTGTCAAATATCATCTCACGCGACGGCCGTGACATCCGCGATATTCTGCAGAGAAATATCTCCGGAATATTAGAATATATCCTTACATCAAAGGGATTAAACTACGCGCATCTGCCCAAGGCGCTCCTCAAGTTTCACACATATCCGGACCGCAATCGTACATCCCTCGAAGAACATCTCGTTGAGGCCACCATGTATGTGCAGGACAGCAGCCACATCTGCCGGATACATATCACTGTCTCCGAGGAACACAGGTCTGATATCGAAAATTATATCTCTAACATAAGGGAATATTATGAGACCCAATATAACGTGCAGTTTGATATTTCTCTTTCCGTTCAGTTTTCGTCCACAGATACCATAGCGATTGACACGAGAGGTAAACCTTTTCGGAATGACACGGGCAGGCTTGTGTTCAGGCCCGGAGGGCACGGAGCACTTCTTGAAAATCTAAACACTCTCGACGAAGATATCATCTTTGTTAAAAATATCGACAATGTTGTCCCCGACAGATTAAAGCCGGAAACAGTCCTTCATAAGAAACTCCTTGGGGGATATCTTGTAAAACTGCAGGAAGAAATATTCCATTATCTGCGTTTTCTGAACGAAAATGAACCGGCCAAAAAACACCTTTCAGAGATAGCCGATTTCTGTCGTGAAAAACTCTGCACTGTTTTGCCTTCAAATTTTGAGAAATTCACGGACACACGAAAAAAAGATTTCATTTTCGACATGTTGAACCGGCCACTGCGAGTGTGCGGCATGGTGAGAAACGAGGGAGAGCCTGGCGGAGGCCCCTTCTGGGTAGAGGGAAAAGACGGCGCACAATCGCTGCAGATTGTGGAGGAAGTACAGATCGACCCAAAATCGGAAGAGCAGAAAGCCATCTGGAAATCATCTACATATTTCAATCCCGTTGATCTCGTATGTGGTATCAGAAACTACCGGGGGAAAAAGTTCGATCTGAAAAGGTATGTTGACAAAGACACTCACATCGTTTCAGATAAATCTTATGAAGGGAAACCTTTGAAGGTCCTGGAACTTCCGGGGCTGTGGAATGGTTCCATGGCAGGATGGAATACCATTTTCGTTGAAGTGCCTCTCATAACCTTCAATCCGGTGAAAACCGTGGAAGACCTGCTGAGGGAGGAACATTTGAATCCAAAAACTCGTGATATCATTCATAACGTCATTTATGATGGCCTCGTAGAAAGCTAAAAATATCCGCCTTTGTCATTCCCGTAAAGCCTGTCCTCGATATGATCAGGGAGCGGGAATTCAGTAAATGGACGGCGCCGCCACAAGCCGCGGGAAATTAAATCCGGCAGTACAAACCGAAGATATCGATGGTCTCATTAATCGAAATTGCGAACTTTTCTTGACGTAACCATCAGTTTTTATATTGACATTATTTGTATTATTGTGTTGAATAAACAAAATTATATTAAATTGAAATTGATACCGTTAAAAACTATGGTTCGTCGATGTTCAAAACATTTTTTTCGACAATTTTAAATCTTGATTCGCACTCAGAATCACATTGTTAAAACCTGTGCAGTTTTGGGGTAGCTTAAGCAAAACTCTCAATTTTTTATCGCTTGCTCTATGTTCTAAAGAGGGGGAAATCATGCACTTCAGATTTAAATTTTATCATGGAATCATCCTGTTTTTTATCTTTTCTTTTCTTCTCTTTCCCGCGGTTTCATCCAAGGCTGGAGATTTTTCAGACAGTCCGGAGATAAAAACCGGCGAGAAGGTGAATGATGAGGCCATTGAAAAGCTTAGCAAGATGACTCCGGATGAGATCAATGCCCTGGATAAAAAGCTGGCCGAGGCCCTAACCCTTTACTATGACAGGAAATTTGGCCAGGCCTTACCGATCTTCAAGGAGGTCGCCAGCCAGGCGGAAACAATGGACATCATGTGGTGGCTCGGAACAAGCGCCATGAAGGTTGGGGAAACCCGGTTGGCTATCGAAAAGTTCAAGGGGATGCTGAAAATCAATCCTGCCTTGCACAGGGTAAGACTGGAGCTGGCAACCGCCTATTTCAAGCTGCAGCGTTACGATGAAGCCCACCTGGAGCTTGAAACCGTCATGGCGGCAAAACCTCCTGAAGCCGTCCGGAAAAACATAGAGAAACTCCTTGGCGCAATCGATGAAAGTACAAGGAAGACCGTATGGCATGCCCGCTTCTCCCAGGGATTACAGTTTGATGACAATGCAAGCTCTGGACCCGATCAGCGGGAGCTTTCCGTCATTGGTGGAACACTAACCCTTGGAAACGAATCCGTCAAATTGCGTGACGAAGCCTTGATTACCAGCCTGATGGGCAACGTAGTGTATGATTTCGGTGAGAGACAGGGGCTGATGTGGAACACAACGGGTGCGTTTTACAACAGCGCTTATCAGAGCTACTCCAAATTCAATTTTATGATGGTCGATTTTACAACCGGTCCCTGGTGGGTGGGTCGGCGCGATATCGTGAAGTTCCCTGTGGGATATAAGGAACAATATTATGGCAGTGAGCGGCTTTCAAATATCTTTCACATAGATCCGTCTTATGAACACTATTTTGGCCGTTATTTCAGTCTTGCCGGCTCTTATTCCTTCAACAAAGAGTTCTACTACGATCAGAAGAATACCTCCCTTGACAACAATCAATCCCGGTACGAGATAAGCCCGAGCATCTATCTTTTTAATCGGAAACATATTATCTCGGCAGCGGCAGGATTTGAGAATCGGAACGCGGATGTACGCAGGTTCTGCTATGACGCCTCTTACTATTCACTGTCCTATCTTGCCAGGCTTTCAGCGAAGACTGAGTTCTTTGTTCGGTACAGGTGGACCGAAAGAGACTACAAAGAAAAACCGCTGCTGTACACCCAGGATCGGAAAGACAAACAACACAACATAATGGCGGTGTTGAGTCAGGACTTTATGGAACACTTCTTTGCAAGTGTTGCCTTCAACTATATAGACAATGACTCAAACGCCTCGCTTTACAAATTTGACAAGACTACCTATACATTTAATGTCGGGTTTAAGTTTTAGCCTGAACAGGAGGGTCATCATGAAACACCGTATTTTTACAGTATTTGCTGTTCTGATTTTTCTGTCAGGAGGCTCGCAGGCCGTGCTTGGTCAGGAGGGCGCCGCGCTGGACAGGGGAAATACTGTGCCGGCAAACATGCTTCCAGTGGAACTGCAGGATCTGGATATAAAAGATTATTTTATCAGCTCCGATGCGAAAGAAGTGGGCGTCATACAGACCATGACCGGTCATTTGGTTATGAGGCATGGGGATTCAGGACAAGCCTACTTTGCGGTCCCCGGAGATAAGATCTTTGAAAAAGATGTCATGCTTACACTGAAAGAATCCCGCTGCCGCGTCAAGTTTATCGATGACAATCTGATGACCTTAGCCGAAGATACCAATATAAATATAAAGGAATTTGTCGTCGATCTTGAAATGAAGGAGAAGAAGTCGGTCTTCGCTATGGCTAAAGGTAAGGCGATGTTCTATGCCCTGAAACTGTTTAAATACGGAAAGGTATCCATGTCGGTCGAGACCCCGACAGCCGTGGCCGGCATCAGGGGGACAAAGTTCGGTATAGAAGTCAAAGAAAAGAGCGGCGGTTCAATGGCATCGCGTCCCGTATACCTTGCCGATGCCTCGGAAACGGGCTGGATAAGGTTTGCCCAGAACAGCCCCGGCGACTCAGGCACTGTAGGGTCTTACACGATAGTGTACAGTTTTGATGGAACGGTGACGGTTACTTCCACAGTATCCGGAGAGAGTGTGACATTGTCAACCGGCGAATTTGTTTATATGTTTACCACAGGTGCCGGCGAAGTGGCCCCTACCCCGGAAGGCTTGAGCAAACTGTTTCAGGATGACACTGACACATCGGCGCCGGATGGAGACGATGGTGGAGATGGAGATGGAGGAGACGATGGAAATGGGGATGGAGACAATGGTGACACAGGCGGTAACCAGGGTGGGGATGTTGCGCAGACACAAACAGGTCAGAATATGGACGAAGAGGCTGCAGCTCAAGGTTTAGGCGGCGATACAGGCGGCGAAGATAGTAGTCCCCGATATGGCTATTTTTCCAATATGGTACGCGATTTAGAGGACACGTTCGCTGGCATAGTAGACGTTCTTGTAAGCAGTTCTCCTCAAGATTTTAACTCCAACTCAATACGAGGCGATGGGATTGATGAGGTCCCGCAAGACTATGCGGAAGTGGGTGGACCTGTTTCCTGCCTGATTGATCCTTATCTGAAAACAGTCTATGTGGATGGAGTGATTAACACTTATGGAACAGGTTATCCTATATCCTTGACAGAGACCGGCTCCAATGAATATCAGTCTTGGGGCTACTGGACAATGGCCGGGACTTTTGAAGTTCATGATCCCTATGGTGGAGATGAAGATTATAATACTTGTGAAATAGAGTCCAAGGGATATTATATTTATGGCGATATAACCCCGTCTGATGTGGCATCCGGGATTGTCGGAGCATACAGCGGCGTTGCATACGGCACATACTCCGGCGGCTCTGGCTTGATCGCACAGGACATGATCGGAACTTTTGGCTGCAACGTCAATGTTACTTCCGGCGATATCGGAAGTTTTCAGCTAGAGGTCGACAACGGTGTTTTAGAAAGTGATCCTAATTTCAGGGCAGCCCAAGTCACTGGAGGCTCTGGAAGTTTTTCCGGCAGTTCCTTTACGATTGATGCCGCTACGAGTACTCTTACAAATGGAGAAATGACCTATGATTCAGAGATAGAGGGAAGTGCTGCCGGCGCACTTTACGGGCCAAACGGCGAGTATATGGGAGGAGCTTGGGGAATAATTCATACTGGTATTGAATCTGAATCACGCGAAAACGGCGCTGCGGGTCTTTTCCAGGGTGAACGGGGTGGTATTACTACTACGCCGGGTGGGGGTGAGGGTGGGAGTTAAATAGGGTCAACGCCCTTTTATTCGGCCTTTTCGGAGGAGGGTTTAGAATCCGAAGCAACCGCCGTTTCGCCTGCAGCCGGGGAGGAAGGTGAATCATTCTTGTCCTCCGATGGGTGCATTTCCTGGTTGGATGGTTTCTTTCCGCCGTAATCTGTTACGTACCAGCCTGTCCCCTTGAGATGAAATGAGGAAAGGGATATTAATTTATCAACAGGACCTCCACAGAACTTGCAGGTCTTGACTTCACCATCTGTAATACCCTGAAATACTTCAAACTTCTCTTTACATTTCTCGCACTTGTACTCGTAAATAGGCATAAAACTTTCTCCGGTTCAATTCCTCTGCACCCGAATATTTTCTTCGTTCGGGCACTAATTAAATATATCTCCTATGTTATAACGGCTGCTGAAACAATCAAGCACAAGATTAATGTCTGTGTCAGCCACCGGCTGGAGCATGTTTCCGGTAATCGAATGTACCTTCTCTTCTTCCACAATCTTTTCTTCCAATGGCGCGTCAAATTTGATTTCCCTGCCGTTAAACCGGATAACATGAACAAGCTCATGCGCGGCTATGTACAGCATAAGAGGCTCCAGTTTAACGAACGGTTCGCTTCTTTTCACAGCGTCAAGAATCCGGTCATCCTGCAGGCAGATCTTAAAGAAATAGAAGTTGTCAGTATGATCGGCGTTATCCTCTTTCTGATAAAGATATCTACAGAGATGCGCAAAGGCCTTGCTCTCTACCTCATCATTCCTGAGTCGGGCAAGAGTTTCCACCTCGTACTTGTAAACTTTTAATCCACCCTCGCCAAGATGAAAATATCCTTCGGCCAGCTCCTCGGCATGGCAAAACGCTTCCCTTACAAGGGATATCTCTGATGGATTGAAATACATTTTTCAAATCCACTCCCGCAAATCTGCTGCTAATATATATCTAAACCGGTAGATGTCAATACAGGTTTCGCAAGTATCTTCATCTGCCGTCAAAAAACCTTCTTTATTTTCCAGATGGACTCGCAGAACTCTGCAGTTCCGTTTTCAGGGATTGAGATACTTTTTCTTACACTTTTGCCGAGGGAGATTTCTTTTCCCCTGTACTTGTAAATTCCCCCTTTCACCATCTTCATGTTTCTCAAACTGAGCGGCAGGTCGGCGGCGTACACAATAATTCGCTCTTCCCCGAATGGAGAGCAAACCTCAAGATCAAATCTGTCTCCCTCATCTGGAATCGTATAAACTTTTGCCCTCTTAAAGAAAGAAATCTGCCTGTAGTTGTTGGGCAAAAGCTGGAGGATTTTTCCTTTCACACCTGTCTTCACTATCTTGCCATAGAAATCCCTGTTTCCCTTAAAAAATATCTTTACGTGTTCGCCCTCGCTATATTTTCTTTTATCTGTCCATACCTCCACGGTAAGAGGCGCCGAGGGGTTCATCAGCACAGTCCTCAGTCTGTCGTCCCCATATGTCAGGCCGTTCAGCCGGTATTTTACTTCCCCCTGCATTTGCGTGTGGTAGCGGCCCTTATTATCAACGTCATAATTCTTCACGCTCAGGGTCGTAACAAACCGGCCTGCTTTGTTTTTAATGATCCTGTATTCAAGGTTGATACCGGTAATCTTTGTTCTGGAATCAAGATACCTCTTTGTCCCCTCAAGAATGCGCCCCCTTGCGCTTGAGAGTAGCTTACTGCGAACCTGTTTTGCCTTCTCTCCTTCACCGGGATATGCGTAAACATCTACCGACCGGATAACCGATCGTATCTCAAGATCAGGGGCCATTGCTTCAACCTGAACATCTGCTGCATAAATAATGCCTGCAAATATCAGAAACAGAAACGGCAAAAGAACGAAATAAATAAATATTCTCTTTTTCATATCGATCCTCCCTTTCTTTAATAGGGATACTCCCTTTTTACGTACCTGAGTAATTACGCCTACTTTCAAAAAAGGGGTACCTATTTTGGTATCGGGACACTCCCGAGGAGATATTTGAGATCTTCGTCCTCGAATT
>CAYLXS010000045.1:0-10795 GCA_964387765.1 uncultured Syntrophaceae bacterium | reverse complement strand
AAAAGTGTGGGGTGACGATCTCTATCATATATAATTGTTGTTCCCTGGCAGACGAGTGGCCGGGCAGAATAGCACAATTCTGCCCGGCCACTCCATCCTATTGCACTATCTCCTCCTTTAAACTTTCCTGTAGTAATTGATGTAATCCCGGAAATTAAAGGGATGACGCCAGGTCCTTTCCTGATACCTTGTTGAGGATAAAGAGCGGAACAATCACAGATATTATCAGGATGGTTGCGTAGGCCGATGCAGGACCAAAGTCACCGCTCCCGATACGCTGGAAGATCTCCACTGTCATTGTAGCCCATGGGCCATAATAGAGGACGATCGTCGAACTCAATTCAGCAAGGGTGGTGACCCACATTATGATAGCCCCTGCAAGTATACCGGGAAGCATGATCGGCATAATAATCTTTATAAAAGACATGAGGGGAGGAACACCAAGATTGATGGATGCTTCCTCAATCGATGTATCGATCTGGTGTAAAAGTGAAGATGTGGTCTTGATGGAAAATGGTACTTTACGGATGAAATACGCAAGGGCAAGAATGATCCAGGTACCGGTAAGAACAATCATGCCCTCGTTATATGTCGCGGCCAGGGCTATACCAAGAACCGTTCCGGCTATCGCAAGAGGCAGCATAATCAGGAGATCGAGCAAATAAGTTACCGTGCCACGCTTCCTCACGACCAGATAACTCACAGCGATGCCAAACACTATGCCGACGACCGTTGCTACGGTGGCGAGAAAAAATGAGTTCAGGATCGGGCGTGGCGAGATTCTGAATGCCATTGCAAAATTCTCAAGGCTGAACTGACCAAAGTACATAACCGGGCCTTGAGTCTTCGTTACAGACGCTATAACGACCACCGCGAAGGGCGCAAGCGCTACGAATACAACCCCTGCACAAAAAGACCAGATGAGAAAGGTGGGAAGCGGTTTTAACCTTTTTACTTCCGGTGGTCTTAGAGCGCTCATGGCATAACTCTTTCTTTCCACCCAGTACTTCTGCAGAATCGTCAGCCCGAATGTTATCACCAGCAGTATTATACTCAGGGCTCCCGCCATGGAAGGATTTCCTCCCATCTCGCTGATAAACTCGTTGTAAGCCTGAACCGACAGCACACGAAAATCTTCACCTATAAGGATCGGAACGCCAAAATTTTCGATTGACAGGTAAAACACAACCAGCGCGCCTGAGAATATGGCAGGGGTGATAACAGGAAGCGTCACGGTAAAAAGCACCCTCAGTCTGCCAGCTCCGAGATTTATGGCTGCTTCTTCAAGTGAACTGTCGATAGAGTTTATAGCCGCCGATACCATAAGAAAAACAAAAGGGAAAAACTGCAGAGTAAAAACTAAAACTATACCTTTCCATCCATACATGCTGGGAATGTCCACCCCAAACTTATGCAAAAAATTGAAGAGGATTCCATTCCTGCCCAAGAGCATCAACCAGGCCTCAGCCCCTATGAAAGTAGGCAAGATCAATGGCAGCGTCCCCAGGGTTTTTATTATATTTTTACCGGGAACATGAAACCTTGACAGCAAAACCGCAAAGGGAACACCGATAGCAACCGCGAAGATGGTGGCTACGGTGCTGACGAATATGCTGTTTTTCAAACATCTCAGGTAATAGGGATAATGGAAAAAAGATTTGTAACTGTCGAGAGAAAACTGTCCCGTTTCAGAGCTGATGAAGCTTGCCTTGAAAATGAAGAATAATGGATACAGGATGGAAAAGAAAAGGATTGTGAATATGAGGAGGAGAATTATATTCCATGTAGTCAGATACCTGCGCACAATATAATCCTCTATTCCTCAATAATGACGGGGCTATCCACCCCAAACTGGAAATTTATGATATCCCCTTCCTTATTTATCTCTGTAGCTCGAGGGTCATGCACATCAATGGTTATAACCTGCTTATCACTGTAACGGATCTTGTAGCGTATTATTGAACCCAGAAAGGTAACACCCGTGACCGTTCCTGACAGTACATTTATTTCATCCTCCGGGGTATCTCCGACGATACGTATCCATTCCGGTCTGAGCGACATATACACCCAGTCACGCACTCCATGTGGTCGGTCTGTTTTGACAAAAATCTTTGTCCCCTCTATCTCGGCATGAAGCAGTGATTCACCATCGTCATAACTATTTACATCAATCTTCATGATATTGCTGTTTCCAATGAATCCAGCCACAAACCTGTTTTTGGGTTGCATATAGATATCAAAAGCGTTGCCTATTTGCTCCAGCCGTCCCAGATTAATAATCGCAATACGATCGGATACCGCCATGGCCTCTTCCTGGTCATGAGTGACATATATGGTAGTTATTCCGAGCTCTTTTTGCATTCTTTTTATCTCCTCTCGCATACTCACCCTGAGTTTGGCGTCGAGATTGGAAAGAGGTTCATCCATGAGGAGCACCTGAGGAGATATAACAAGGGCTCGCGCGAGGGCTACGCGTTGCTGCTGCCCTCCGCTCAACTGTGACGGGAAACGATCGCCGTATTCTTCCAGTTGAATTCGCTCTAATATTTCTTTTACCTTTGTTGTTATTTCCCGTGAATGCAACTTCTTTGCTCTGAGGCCGTATGCAACATTGTCAAAGACGCTCATATGCGGAAACAGGGCATAATTTTGAAATACCATACCCGTTCCCCTTTTATGAGCGGGGATATCATTGATCCTTGTGTCTCCGAAATAGATATCCCCGGCGTCAGGATTATAGAAACCCGCGACGGTTCTCAGAAGTGTGGTTTTACCACACCCACTTGGACCGAGGAGGGTAAAAAAATCACCCTCCTCGATCAGGATACTGACATCGTCAACCGCTTTTAATTGTCCAAACTTCTTGGTGATATTACGTAACGATACTAACATAGACATCCCGCATCTATTTAATTTCCATCCAGAAATGGTCCTTTTTCGCAATCTCTACGTCAATCTGCCGGGATTGTTTGTGCGGCGTACATTAGTACCCCTCCGCGCAATCTCTTGATTTCTTTGACCTTACGAAAAATTGTTTATTTCTGAACAGGAAATTCATTGGTGTCCATTTCTTTGAGGAATTCATTTCTGGATGGACACTATTTAGAGAGAATAATTTCCTTCCACTGTTTTAGTATATCGTTTTTCAGCCTGTTTGCTTCCATGGGATCAAACTCTTTCAGGGTCTTGATCTCGCTGAGTTTCGGAAGACCTGAAATACTCGGCACATCTGGCCTGGCCGGTCTCCGGTAAAATTGTTGAAATATCTTTCCTTCGGTCTGACTGCTTATGAGATAATCAAAGAATTTCTTTGCTTCCACTGGATTGGGTCCATTTTTAATAAGGGCAGCACCTTCAGGGGCAACAAAAGCACCATCCGCGGCATACACAATTCCAACATCTTTTGAACCACCGGCTATATAGCGATAGGCTGCGTATTCCATGGTAATGCCGATTGGATATTCGCCCGCCGCGACTCCCTTATATATGAGACTTGAGCTATCCAGTATCTTTGCATTGGCAATAAGTTTTTTAAGGCCGGCCCAGCCATACAGCTTATAGAGACCATAGGTCTGAGCATAAGCGGAACCTGATTTCTGGGGATTTGCCATAACGATCTTCCCCTTCCACTCAGGTTTAAAAAGATCCTTCCATGTCTCGGGTTTCTCGGATTCCTTGACCAAGGATTTATTGTACATGATTATCATTACATGGGCATTGCTACTCGTCCAGCGATAATCTTTTTCCACATAATTTGCGGGAAGCGTCCCGGCCTCCGGAGAATCATAAGATTCAAAATATTCTTTTGCTCCGTCGAGGACTGCTACATCGCCACTCCAGAATATATCACAGAGGGGATTAGCGTGCTCGGCCTGTATCCTTTTCATGGCTGATCCTGTTCCCATCTTGACGGCCAAAACCTTTATGCCGGTTTTTGCCTCAAACCCCTGGCGCACCATGTCCTGTAGTGCTGAAGGATTAGACGAATACAGAACAACTTCAGCAGCCGCTGAGAACTGTACGGTCACCATCAATAGCATGACCACCGCAACCAGAAATTTCATTCCATGCCTTTTCATAAATACACCTCCTTTAATGTAATGCGCTCTTAAAACCCTTTACAAGAAACGCTGTTGATGCTAGTTTTATAAACTAGCCATCAGCTTTTAACAAGTTTTTAATATACGTAATCTTCAAAAAATAGATTTTACGGGATTATCTGATTTTTCATATTGATTGCGTCGCTAAACTCTGAGCTATCTTACACTTTATACTATGAGGAGTTAAACATATCATGACAGGCAAAAAGACATCGTATAAGGATGCAGGTGTGGATATCGATAAGGCCGCTACCTTTGTTGACAGGATAAAACCACTCATAAAGCCCACTCTGCGTAAGGAAACCGTAGGAGAAATAGGCCATTTCGGTGGTCTGTTTCACCTAAATACCGATAAATACAAGAATCCCCTGCTTGTCTCAGCAACCGATGGAGTAGGCACGAAACTCAGGATAGCCCATATGATGGACAGGCACAATACTGTCGGCATCGATCTTGTTGCAATGAGCGTAAACGATTTAATCGTCCAGGGTGCTGAACCTCTTTTCTTCCTGGATTATATAGCTACCGGAAAGTTGAAGCTTGAAACAACTGTAAAGATAGTTGAAGGCATAGCAAAAGGCTGTACCGAGGCAGGATGCGCGCTTATAGGTGGTGAGACCGCCGAAATGCCCGGATTTTACAAGGATGATGAATATGACCTGGCGGGCTTCTGTGTAGGCGTTGTTGAGTATGACAACCTTATCGACGGATCCGAAATCCGTGTGGGCGACACTATTATAGGTCTGGTATCGAACGGGGTCCACAGCAACGGTTATTCACTCGCCCGGAAAGTGCTGTTTGCACAGGGAGGCCTTGATATTAGTGATAAGGTAGAGGGCATTAAAGATTCCATTGGCATGGAACTTCTCCGCCCGACTAAAATCTACGTAAAGCCTGTCCTGAATCTTATAAAGAATTTCAGCATAAAGGGAATAGCTCATATCACAGGCGGCGGGCTTACAGAAAATATTCCGAGGATACTACCTCGGCGCTGCAGGGCTGTTATAGTTCGGAAAACATGGACTCCCCCTCCTATCTTTAAAATTATCCAGGACATGGGTGGCGTTGATGAATCCGAAATGTTCAGGGTATTTAACATGGGCATCGGGATGACAATCGTCGCTCCGGAAAAAGATTCGAAAGAGATTATTAATCATCTGCAGGTACTTGGAGAACAAGCCCATATAATCGGTCATATTACAAACCGGGAAAAAGAGAGCCCGGCCGTAACATTCGAGTAGAGAAATGAAGAAAGTAAACCTAGGCGTGCTGGTATCCGGCAGTGGTTCCAACCTGCAAGCCATTATCGACAACATAGAGTCGGGGAAACTGGATGCAATTATACGTGTGGTTATAAGTAATGTCCCCGGCGTCCGGGCACTGAAGCGAGCAAAAAACCATAATATACCAACAGTTGTTATTGATTATGAAAACTTCAGCACAAGAGAGGAATTTGACCGGGAGGCTGTTGCCGTTTTAAAGAGTTATTCCATAGATCTTGTGATCATGGCAGGCTTTATGAAAATACTTACCCCCGTTTTCCTGAGGGCTTTTTCCGGAAAGATAATGAATATACATCCGGCACTGCTCCCCTCTTTTCAGGGTCTTCATGTCCAGCAAAAAGCATTTGACTACGGCGTAAAGTTTTCCGGGTGCACGGTCCATTTCGCCGATGAAGGGGTTGATACAGGACCTATTATTATCCAGGCGGTTGTTCCTGTATACGACGGTGATACGGCAGACAACCTCCAGCAGAGAATATTGAAGGAGGAACACAGGATCTATTCTCAGGCAATTCAGTTCTCCGCGGAGGGAAGGCTTGAGATTGACGGGCGGAGGGTGCGGATAAAAAACTCCGGCACAATGGAAACACCGCACATGCACAACCCGCCGCTGGAAAAGTTTTAATTGATAGAGGGTTCAAGGGGTCAAGGATTCAAGGGTTCGAGTGAAAGAAAGATATAGCAGAAAGATATGGTTCTGTTTGCGAACTGGAAACGCAGATATTATTAGCATGGGATTTAGATTTATTGAACCCTTTTCTCCAACAAATTGGAGAAGAATCTAATATGATTATCGTAAGTGCGTGCCTGCTTGGATTTAACTGCAGATATGACGGACAGAGTCGCCCTGATGAAGATTTGCTTTCATCCGCTTTAAGAAAGCTTTTTGTGCCCGTCTGTCCGGAACAGCTCGGAGGACTTTCGACACCACGCGTTCCTTCCGAGATAATCAGTGGAGATGGCCTGGATGTGCTTGAAGGGAAATCAAGGATTCTCTCTTCCTCCGGCAGTGATGTTACGGACTGTTTCCTGCGGGGAGCAAACGAGGTAATGCGCCTCGTGGCACTGTTAGAAATCTCAACCGCGATAATGAAAGAGAAAAGTCCGTCCTGTGGCGTTTGTCATATAAAAAGAAACAGCTCCATCGTACAAGGATCGGGTGTCACATCGGCCCTCCTCGCAAAGAGAGGAATCCGCGTCATATCATCGGACAGGATTAAGGACGAGCTGGAAACCGGGACCTATCGATTATGAGCCGGGTGATAAAACTATGTATGATACTATTGTATTAGGAAATGATCCGGCTTCTCTCATAGCGGCGGTAGTTCTGGCAAACCATGGAAGGAAAGCTCTGCTTCTGACCATGGAGGATGTTCCGGATTTCTTCTCGGAGTCCGGCTATACGTTCGATATTGATCCCCTTCCCTGGACCGGCATGAGCAGAGGGGGAGTTTTCAGGCAGCTATTATCTCATCTGAGTATAACCCCTGAAGATCATGTTCTGGATCCTGCACTGCAAATAATTTTCCAGAATCACAGAATAGACCTTTACGGCAATACAGATTTGGATCTGAAGGAAATGGAGCGTGAATTTCTGGATGAGGGTCGGGACTTGCTGAGATTTTACAGTTCCATCGAGAAGAGCGCTTCCTTCGCGTCCGGATTAATCGATAAGAACCTGCATCTCCAGCCGGAGACCGCGCGAGATTACATCAATCTCTTCCGAAATATGCCAGGCATTATGCTGAAAAAAAAGGCTTTTGCTGCAAGTCTTGAGAATATCCGGAAGAAACCCCTGATAGCAAAAATGCTGGAAGCTCAGATTCTTCTCCTGTCGAATCTTGATCCTTGCGGGATGAGTCCGATTTCCTTCGCAAGAACGCTTTTTCTATCTTTAAATGGACTCTCTTACCCTGAGGGCGGAAAACATCATCTGACAGCAAAACTGAAGAAAAGATTTGAGGCAGATGGGGGTGTTATAGAGAGGTGTTCCACCCTGGCACTGGACACAGAGAGGGTTATCAAGATTAACGCGAAAGGGGAAGGCAATGATGCGCCTGACATCTACGGGAAAAATATAATAATAAGCACAAAATATAAAAAATTTACCTCTTTGCTGGAGGGTAACAGAGATCTTTCAGTATTCAGGAAAAAATATGACAAGATAAAACCATCACTTTATCCATTCACCATACATCTTGGTGTAAATGACAGGTGTATCCCGGAAAAGATGGGGATATATGTTGTTGTATCAGACGAAAAAAAGTCTGTTGAAAATGGCAATCCCCTGTTTCTGGAAACGAGCGAGCCGGGAGATATCCTGCGGGCACCAGATGGAAAGAGAGCTGTAAGCGTTACCACCTTTCTCAAAAATTCCCCATCAAAGTTCAGCAACAGTACTCTCGAAAAAATCGCGGACTCTATGCTGGAGAACCTGGGATCGTTTCTCCCCTTTCTGAAAGAGAACCTGGACTTTATGAATTTGGATAAGTCGATAGAGATATCAAGCACTTGCCATAAAACTATTAACCATAAATACATGATGAAAAATCCTGCCATCGGTATGTCATTCCTGTCCGGCAGGACACCCCTGAAAAATGTTTTTCTCACAGGGGGGATGTTGATGCCAGGTCTTGGTTTTGAAGGAGAAATCATGTCCGGGACAAACGCCGCAAGGCTTGCAATAGGGGAAAATTAAATATGAAGGAAAAAACACCTGACTTTAAAATCCAGAAACTGGGAGAACCAACTCTTCCATCACCCGTTACATCGGGATACTTTATGTCGGACAGTAAACGCGTCCTTTACGACCGTTACCTCCATAATCTTGATTTCACGGAAACAGCCAAAGGGATTCCTCCTTCTATTGAAATCGCCGGCCCGAGAAAAATGATCTACTTCAACCCCACAAAGCTAAACGCAGCCATCGTTACATGTGGCGGTCTGAGCCCGGGGATAAACGATGTAATAAGAGCGGTGGTAATGGGTCTTTACTATCGTTACGGCGTCAAAAACATCACAGGCATAAGGTACGGCCTTCAGGGTCTTGTCCGGAAATATCGCCACGAAGTGGTAAGTCTGACACCTGAAGTTGTCAAAGACATACACATGCTGGGTGGGAGTATACTTTCCTCATCCCGTGGAAGCCAGGATATTGGAGAAATGGTCGACACTCTGTGCAGGATGAATATCAATATATTTTTCTGCATAGGTGGTGACGGTACAATGAGCGCGGCTGAACTTATAACAGAAGAAATCAACAGGAGAGATTTAAAGATAAGCGTTATCAGCATACCTAAGACCATAGATAATGACCTGAAGCTGATTGACAAAACCTTTGGATTTGATACGGCAATCTCCATGGTGGTTAATGCGATTCAATGCGCCCATGTAGAGGCAAAAGGCGCGCCCATGGGAATAGGCATGGTGAAGATAATGGGAAGGGAATCGGGTCATATCGTACTTAGCGCCGCCCTCGCACAGAATGATGTCAATTTTGCCCTGATCCCCGAGGTTCCATTTGATCTGGAGGGTAAAAAGGGCCTGCTGAAGGTATTGGAACAACGCCTTGAGGAAAGGAAACATGCCGTTATACTTGTGGCGGAAGGTGCCGGACAGGATCTTTGTGCCGGCAGTGACCCGAAGCAGACTGACGCATCTGGGAATAGAAGACTCTGCGATATAGGTACATACCTCAAGGCAAGGATAGAAGAATATTTTAAAAAGATAACAATGGAGATCAACCTCAAATATATCGACCCCAGTTATATTATACGAAGCGTTCCCGCCAATGCAAGCGACAGTATATACTGTGAACTTCTGGGCCAGTTTGCGGTACATGCCGGAATGGCAGGAAGGACGGGAATGGTGGTAGGACTTTACAATGGAGAATATGTCCATCTGCCGCTTAAGGCGGTGGCATCCCGCAGAAAAGTGAATACGGAGGGTAACCTGTGGATGCGTGTCCTCGAAGCAACGGGACAGCCTGTATCTATGAAGAATCTAAAAGCTTAACTGGGGATTACTGATGATTTGCAACAGAGCATATTATCAAGATATTACGTATAATCTAAAAGTCAGCGTCTGAAGACGTACTATCTTAAACCCGCCCGGGTGTACCTCAAGCCAGGGAGTTAACCCCAGCAAACGACTCCAGTGGGATAAAAATGAAAAAGATTAAAATTGTGTGTATCGGGAATTACCCCCCGCGTGAATGCGGGATTGCAACGTTTACGAAAGATCTGATCGATTCGATAGAAAGAACCAATAGGTCCGAGTGTTCCGTCGTCGCGATGAATGATCAGGGCCAGGACTACTCGTATCCCGAGAAGGTGCGATATATCATCCGGCAGAACCATCAACGGGATTATCTCAAAGCTGTCAAATTTATCAATTACAGTGACGCCGACGCCTGTGTGCTGGAACACGAATTCGGGATATTTGGCGGTGACAGTGGCATTTACATCCTTCCATTAATCCATCGGCTGAAGATTCCCCTTGTTGTGACCCTGCATACAGTGCTTGAGAGGCCTTCCTATAACGAAAGGGCCATCATCCATGAAATCGGTGATAAGGCTGAGAAAGTGGTGGTAATGAGTCATCGTGCGATCAAGTTCCTGACCGAAATCTATAATGTCCAGCCCGATAAGATTGAGCTTATTAAACACGGGGTTCCCGACCTCGATCTTGTTCAGAGAGATCAATATAAAAAAAAGTTTAATCTGGAGGGCAAAAAGGCCATCTTTACCTTTGGCCTGCTGAACCGAAGCAAGGGGATCGAAACAGTCCTTCAGGCCCTGCCTCAGGTTGTCAAGAAACATCCGGATGTTGTGTTCATCATATTGGGGAAAACACATCCGGCCGTGTTGCGTAGCTCAGGCGAGGAATACCGGAATTATCTGCGACGCCTGGTCGAAAAAAATAAGCTGAGAGAACACGTCTATTTCTATAATAGTTTTGTCAGCGCACCGGAACTGTTTGAGTATCTCTCCGCCATCGATATCTACATCACTCCCTATCTGAATGAGGCCCAGATTACCAGCGGGACCCTCGCCTATGCCGTAGGAGCGGGGGCGGCCGTAATCTCTACGCCCTACTGGCACGCACAGGAGCTCCTGGCGGACGGGAGGGGAAGACTCTTTGATTTTCACGATTCAAACGCGCTGGCCGGTATCCTCAACGAACTGCTGGATAACCCTTCCACCCTCCTCGAATTGCGACACAAGGCGTACACCTACGGGCGGCAGATGACATGGCCCGTTATCGGGGAGAAATATGCCAGCCTCATATACGACGTGGCACGATCCTATCCGGAGGTGAGTACCATAGAGGAAGCTATCGTCGACCCGCTGGTTCTCCCCCCCTTCGATCTGGCCCACGTCAGGCAGCTCACCGACGATACCGGTATTATCC
>CAYLXS010000044.1:0-10845 GCA_964387765.1 uncultured Syntrophaceae bacterium | reverse complement strand
CTCCTGAATAACAAAGAAGATTGCCAATATCACGCTGATAGTGACATATCTTAATGCAACATCCAGCATGCTAACTATAACAACTCGGAATAACAAGATTTTCATCCATTATACACTGTTTCTGTTTTTATATACAAGCGAAAACTGGTGATTTTCACCGGTAAAACAGTGTTTTCTTGAATGATTGACGGCCATTTGCAAGCTCGGTGGCTATTCCTTGTTGTCAGAAACCGTGGTAGGCAGAAGCTGCTGAGGCTCACCCAAAAGGAATTCTCCCTTTTTAATCCAGTCTTTAAGGATATTGGCGATTTGTCTTGCCTTGTAATAACTGGACATGGGTGCGGCAGGAATAATTTTGCCCCCAAGTTTTATCTTGCCGCTTCGGAGCTCTCTATAGTTTACTTCACCGATGCTCTTTGAAATTCCGTTGGGATAATCAACGCCATAGTCGTAGACCTGCGCGTATATATCTTCATCTCTGACGGCAGTATACCGCGCCATCTCTTCATTGAGTATCGGTATTGGCACTCCTATTCCCACATAAAGGGATACACCATAACCGAGCATGCTTGCCCCCACAAGCCACTCCGAACTCATATCCTTCAGGTTTCCTATGGTCGCCAGTGTTCCCGCTCCCTCCTTCGGGACACCGTTTCCGCCCCTCAATACGTTGGGGTTGTGCTGAGTGCCTGGCCAGGCCACAAACCCTTGGGTACCACCGAGAAATATCCTTGTGCCTATGCCGATGGTCTTGAAACAGGGATCATTCAGAAGGGGACTCAACTGTCCTGATGTGGCATAGGTCGCATTTGCCATCTCGGGTCTCAACACACCCATATAGGTGTAGATTGTCCGGCCAGACATGTTCACCGCGCAATTATAGTTCTGATAGGCGTTTCTGGGATTGAAAAGGACGGCATCCCTGAGATCATGTATCGTAATATTCTTTTCGTGTTTCCGAGCGGGATAGCAATCGGTGCCATAGGATTCAAGGCGCAATCGGATGATCTTTCCCGCCACAAGATCTTCCAGGACATGTCCTCCGCCGTAATTAAACTCGCCGGGATGTATACTGTTGAGAGGATCTCCTTCAACTACCTCGGTGGCTCCGATATAGCAATCCACTGCGGCAATACCGCCATAAGCCGGAACATCATTGAGCCATACCTTTGAGGCCCTTATCTTGGGGGAAGTGTGGCCGAAATTGAGAAATGCCCCCGATGAGCACATGGGGCTGAAGGTTCCGGTAGTTACAACATCTATCTCTCTCGCCGCCGCGACGTCTCCCTTTTTCTTTACAATATCTATGATCTCTTCCGCGGTGACAACTACGGCCCTGCCTTTTTTTATCTTCTCATTTATTTCTCTGTATGTTTTATTTACTTTGTATCGCTTCATTTGACCAGTATCCCTCGTATATAGTGTTGGGAGATACACCAAATCAGTAAATAAGACAAATAAAAAACCCCTGCCATTGCAACGGACAGGGGTTTTGGTGTGAAATCAGCCTGATTCCTCAAAAACTATGCGGATAGTCATGTCTATCCTGTATGACCGAACCCTCCATCTCCCCGCTCTGTCATCTCCAGGTTGTCGGTCATATTCCATGAAGCCCTGTATACCCTGTGGATAACCATCTGAGCAACACGATCCCCCTTTTTTATAACAAAGGGTCTGTCTCCATGGTTGATTATCAGAATCTTCACCTCTCCCCGGTAATCTTCGTCTATCGTACCGGGGGAGTTCAGCACGGTAACCCCCGCCTCCATGGCCAGCCCGCTCCTTGGTCTTATCTGGGCTTCATAGCCGGGGGGCAGCGCAATGGCAATACCTGTGGGTATCAATTTCCTCTCACCGGGCAGCAAGATTTCTTCATCATTCACTGCCGCAAATATATCCATCCCCGCCGAGTTCTCTGTCATGTAGTGGGGGAGGGATATATCCTTGCCATGCAGCCTCTTAACAGAAATTGCCACTTTGTTATTCAAGGGCATCCTTCCTGCTCAGTCTTATCTTTCCGCTTCTGTCAATATCGATAACCTTGACACGAACCGTGTCACCTTCATTAAGCACGTCGGTAACCTTTTCCACTCTTTTGTTGTCCAGCTGAGATATATGCACAAGTCCATCCGTGCCGGGCAGTATCTCCACAAAGGCTCCGAAATCGAGGACCTTTTTCACCGTGCCTTCATAAATTCTGCCGATTTCGGGTTCTTCGGTCAGTGCCTTAACCATGGCGACCGCCCTCTCCGATGCCTGTGCGTCACTGGAGGCTATAGTGACCGTGCCATCATCATCCACGTTCATCGACACACCTGTTTCGCTTATAATCCCCCTTATATTTTTTCCTCCGGAGCCTATGACGTCTCTTATCTTTTCCTGCTTTACCGTCATGGTGGTAATCCTCGGGGCATACATGGAAAGTTCTTCCCTTGGGGTGGTCATAGTTTCATTCACTTTACCAATGATGAATTCTCTGCCCTCTTTGGCCTGATAAAGAGCATCTTTCAGTATGTTTTCCTCAAGCCTGTCAACTTTTATATCCATCTGCAGGGCGGTGATACCCTTTTTTGTACCACATACCTTAAAATCCATATCTCCCGCGTGATCCTCATCACCGAGAATATCCGAAAGAATCACGACTTCATCGCCTTCCTTCAAAAGTCCCATCGCGATGCCGGCAACGGTATCTTTGATCGGAACGCCGCCATCCATAAGCGCGAGACAACCTCCGCATACTGTTGCCATGGAAGATGAACCATTTGAGGATAATATCTCGGAAACAAGCCGGATGGTATATGGGAATTCTTCATGTGATGGAAGCAGTGGAAGCAACGCTTTTCTCGCAAGGGCTCCATGCCCTATCTCTCTTCTTCCGGCCCCTCTCAGGAACTTGGCTTCCCCTACAGAGAAGGGAGGGAAATTGTAGTGAAGCATGAAAGTTCTCAACTCTTCCCCGCCTATGAAGTCCAGTCTCTGTTCATCAGAAGATGTTCCCAGCGTAAGGGCAACAAGGGCCTGAGTCTCACCCCTTGTGAACAGTCCGGATCCATGTGCCCTCGGGAGGATACCGACCTCGGAAGTAATAGTCCTGATATCCCTGCTGGATCTGCCGTCTATCCTTTGTTTATCCACCAGTATCATGTCACGGATGATCTCTCTCTCGAGTTCTTCAAAGACCGTTTTTGCCTGAGGATCAAGCCCGGCATCGTCACTGCTGAGCTCTTCCACCATCTTCTTTTTTACCTCACCTATCTTCGCGTACCTCTCCAGCTTCCTTCCCTCGAGATACGCATCTTTCAAACCATCATAGACAACATCTTTGACCCGTTGTCTGAGGTCTTCTCCGATTTCAACCGGTTCGGCCGCTCTCTTTACCTTGCCCACTGCCTGGCAGATACGATCCTGAAGCTCAATGGCCGGCCTCATCGATTCAAGCCCGAAGCTGATGGCTTCGAGTATTTCATCTTCAGGGATTTCGTTGGCTCCTCCCTCCAGCATGATGAGATTGATATCAAAGTCTCTCTTGCCATCAGCGGAAGGCACTTTTCTTCCAACAAGAAACAGGTCCAGATCGCTCTCGTCCATCTCCTCGGTAGAAGGATTGCACATCAGTTTGCCGTCCAGTTTTCCCATCCTGACTCCCGCGATAGGCCCCTTGAATGGTATGTCGGATATGCCAATAGCCACGGAGGTTCCAAGCATGGCCGCTATGTCGGAGTCATTTTCATTATCTACAGAAAGCACAGTTGCGATTACCTGGATTTCGTAAAAATATCCCTCGGGGAAAAGGGGACGTATGGACCTGTCAATAATTCTCGACGTAAGGATTTCCTTCTCGTTGAGACGCCCCTCTCTCTTGAAAAATCCACCCGGGATCTTACCCGCGGCAAAGGTTTTTTCCTGATAGTCTACAGTCAGGGGTAGAAAATCCAGTCCTTCCCGCTTGGTTTTGAGGGATACCGCAGTTACGAGAACAACTGTATCACCATATGTCACTACGGCGGAACCATCCGCCTGACCTGCGAGATAATTTGTCTTTACGGACACATCCCTTCCCGCAAAAGTCGTTTTAAATACTTCACTCATATTATCCATTTCCTCCTCTATTTTTTATTTTTTTGTTCTATCTTCTCAGCCCAAGACGTTTGATAAGTTCCCGATATCTCGCTATATCTTTTTTCTTGAGATAATCGAGCATGCTTCTCCTCTGCCCGACAAGCTTCAAAAGTCCCCTTCGGGAATGATGATCCTTTTTGTGAATTTTGAAGTGCTCTGTCAGATATGTTATTCTTCCACTCAGAAGCGCAACCTGGACTTCCGGAGATCCTGTATCACTCTCATGGGTCTGAAAATCAGTTATGATCTCTTTTTTTCTTTCTTCATCTAACACAGTTATTTATCCTCCCTTATATATTTATCTCGATTTTTTTAATTAAATACCCTTAAAATTTTAACTATTTGCTCTTTATCACTCAACGGGGGGATTTTTTCCGAAGAGAAAAGCGCCTTCGCGACAGCGATAACCCTGCCATCATGTATGGTGAATTTTACCAGATCTCCCTTCTCCAGCAAAGGAGTATTTTTATCATTCAAAACACTGCGATCGGGCTGATATCCCTTCCTTATCCTGTCTGCGATATCCTGATCAACAACGATATTACAAATGCCAGGCAGTGCATCCGCTATAGGGAGCAAGTTTTTTTTGAGGATTTCAACCTTTTCACTGTCAGAGAGGCTCTCAAGCGATATGGCATCTTTTTCACTGAAGCAACCGCTTCTCGTCCGTCTGAGACCCGACAGACACGCGCCACATCCCAGCCTTTCCCCGATATCGGCACACAGCGATCTTATATAGGTGCCTTTCGAACAGGAAACAGTAAAAGTCACATAGGGAATTCTTACCTCTTCTACGTGTATATTATATAAATTAACTTTTCTCAAGGGAGGTTCAATGTCAACCCCCTGCCTTGTCCATTTATAGAGAGGCTTGCCCTTGAACTTGACGGCAGAATATTTAGGGACCCTCTGCTCTATCCGACCGACAAAACCCTCCACCACATTCTTTATCTCTCCTGCCTGAAGATGGGGCTCACAGCGTTCTATCACCTTACCTTCTATATCAAGGGTGTCTGTCCTGACGCCCAGAAGCATCGTGGCACGATAGTCCTTATCATTATTCGAAAAAAACCGCGCGATCTTGGTAGCCTCATTTACACAAATGGTGAGGATCCCTGTTGCCAGTGGATCAAGAGTTCCCGCGTGACCTGCTTTTTTCGTCCCTAACAGATTTTTGACATCGCGGACAATATCATACGATGTCCTGCCGGACGGTTTGTCAATGATCAACACTCCATTCATATCACAAACTTCATATCTTTAAAAATTTGACAGAATCAATTTTAATGCACTCGTAAAAAATCAAAATAGGATGGCAAAGTAAAAAACTTCAAATTCAAGGCGCGCAAATCCTGAGGAATGAGGTGTACTTACGGTACTCCGCAATGACGAAGGATGCTGCGGAACGCAGAAGCTGGACTTTTTACGAAGCCATTAATTTTCTCTCGCTAAAATCCTTTTTACAAAGTGTTATATACAGTTCTTATCGCGCTGAGCATTTTTTCCTTGACTGCTTTAATGCTTCCGTCAACCCTGCAGGCAGAGGCGTTTACGTGTCCTCCTCCTCCCAGTTTGCCCGCAATTTCTTCCACATTCACTTTTCCCTTTGATCGCAGGCTTATCTTAAACCGGTTTTTGGAGACTTCATAATAACATGCAGCAATTTCAACGCCCTGTATTGAACGGACTATATCCACAAAGCCTTCTGTGTGCTCCGATAAGGCGCCTTCCCTGCGAAGCATCTTCTGCGTGACATAAACGAAACCCACCTTTTCACCTTCATAAAACTCCAGGGTATCCAGCACTTTTGCCATCAGCCGGACCTGATTTGCAGGTCTGGTCTCATAAATTTTCTCCGCTATGTATCGGCAGTTCGCGCCTTTGTCCACCAGATCAGCCGCCACTCTGAAGGTGTCGCTTCCAGTGTTGGAATAGCGGAAGCTACCGGTATCTGTCAGGATAGCCGTATATATATTCGTGGCGATGTCTCCGGTTATCGCAAACCCCATCTTCTTCAGAAGACGATGGATTATCTCTCCCGTGGAACTCGCCGTGGAATCCACCAGCAATATTTCCGAAAATGTGCCGACTGAGACATGGTGATCAATATTAACAATCTTTTTTATAGAACTTATCTTGTCCTTTTTGTCTCCGACCCTCTCAATATTGCTGCAATCCAGAACAAAAACCGCTTCAAACCCGTTTACGGAATCCAGTGAATGTATAATATTCTGCGAACCGGGGAGAAACTCGTACAGAGCCGGTGTCTCGTCCTGATTATAAATAACGGCATTCTTTCCCATGCCGCGCAATACATGGTACATGGCCAGCTCAGACCCTATGGCATCACCATCCGGTTTTACATGGGCGGTTATGAGAAAAGTGGAGCAGGAATTTATAACTTCAATAACTCTATCAAACATTTTTCTTTATTTCCGCCAACAATCTATCAATACGATCTCCATATTCGAATGATTCATCAAATATAAACTTTATTTCAGGAATATAGCGAAGTCGCAATTTTTTCCCCAATTCCCTTCTCAGAAAACCGGTAGCCCTCTGCAGGCCTTTCATTGTCTCGTCGCTGCAGATGCCCTCTCCCGTCCGGACGAAAAAGACCTTCGCCTGGTGGAGGTCATCCGTCACTTTAACGCCGGTGATGGTTATTTCCCTTACCTGTGGATCATTTGTCCGTCTCAACAAGATATCTGAAATCTCGGTCTTTATGAGATCGGCAACCTTATCAGCTCTCTTGAAAATCATTCAATCCATCTCTAAAAATGGTTTACAGTTTACAGTTTACAGTTAAAGACGGCTCACAGTTGAAAAGGCTGGTAACCGGTAACCGACAACAGCCCTCAGCCCTTGCCCCTACAACTTCCTGGCGATTTCTTCTTTTGTATACGTCTCTATGGTATCCCCTTCTTTGATATCATTAAAGTTTTCTATCCCGATACCGCATTCGAAACCGGAGAGCACTTCCTTTGCATCATCCTTGAATCTCTTGAGTGACAGGAATTTACCATCATGAATAACTGTTCCGTCCCTCAACAACTTCAATCTGGCATTTCGGGTCAGTTTGCCGTCGGTCACACGGGTTCCCGCAACAGTACCAATTTTTGATACCTTGAACACCTGGAGAACTTCCGCCCGTCCCTGAACAACCTCTTCATAAATGGGCTCAAGCAGGCCTTCCATGGCATTTCTTACATCAGAAATGGCATCATATATGACATCGTAAAGTTGTACATCGACACCTTCTTTTTCGATAATTTCCGAAATCCTCGCGTCAGGCCTGACCTTGAATCCTATCACGATCGCATCGGACGCCGACGCCAGCATTATGTCTGTTTCAGTGATTGTGCCTGCGGAACCGTGGATCAGGATCAGTTTCACATCGTCTGTGCTGAGTTTGGTGAGGGCCTCCGAAAGCGCCTCCACCGATCCCTGAACATCGGCCTTGATAACGACATTCAGTTCCTTGGCCCCTTCCTTAATCCTGTCATACAGTTGCTCAAGAGTGATCTTTGAAGTCTTGGAAAGTTCTTTCTCGCGTTCTTTTCTTAACCAGTGTTCACCTACGGCCCGAGCCTTTTTATCGTCTTCCACACACACAAAGTCCATGCCGGCCTGCGGCACACTGGAAAAGCCCACGACCTCCACCGGCATGGAAGGCCCCGTTTCTATAACTCTGAATCCCTTGTCATTGGCCATGGCTCGTACTCTGCCATACTCCGCTCTGGAAACAATGGCATCCCCCTCTTTCAGAGTGCCCTCCCGAACGATAACAGTGGCCACAGGACCTCTTCCCCTGTCGAGCTTCGCTTCAATAACAACTCCCTGTGCCAGCCTGTCCGGATCGGCCTTAAGCTCCATAATATCCGCCTGCAGGAGGATCAATTCCAACAATTCCTCTATCCCCGTTTTTTGTTTTGCCGAAACCTCCGCATAAATGGTGTCTCCTCCCCACGCCTCGGGAACAAGGTCGAAGTCCGCAAGTTGCTGTTTTATTCGTTCCGTGTCGGCATTCGGTTTGTCGATCTTGTTTATCGCAACCATGATAGGGACTCCGGCAGCCCTGGAATGATTGATTGCTTCAATCGTCTGATCCATAACACCATCGTCAGCGGCAATCACAAGTACCACGATATCGGTTACCTGGGCCCCCCTCGCTCTCATTGCCGTGAAAGCCTCGTGCCCCGGTGTATCCAGGAACACAATATCCTTTCCCTTGATACGCACATGGTATGCCCCTATCGCCTGGGTTATTCCGCCCGATTCCCCCTCTATAACATTTGTCTGCCTTATAACATCCAGAAGCGATGTCTTGCCGTGATCAACATGCCCCATAATGGTTACTACAGGAGCCCTGGGCTTGATGTTTTTGGACAGGGGCTCCTCCCTGTGCATGATATCCTCATACTCCGCCCCGACAGATTCCACCTGATATCCAAATTCACCGGCAACGAGGGTTGCCGCATCGATATCTATCGACTGATTGATCGTTACCATCATCCCCAGAGAAACAAGCTTGCTGATCAACTCCCCAGCCTTAACGCCCATTTTCTTTGCGAGATCACTTATTCTTATGGCTTCTTCTATTTTTATCCTTCTTTTTATCGCCCTGGGGATTGTAATTTCCGTCGTGTTCATCCGGGCAGTAGCAATCTTATCCTCTTTCCAGCTCTGGCGTCCGTCCCTGGTTTTTCCGGTTCTGAGTCGTTTTGCTCTTTTATCGGCATGTTGTTTGACGAAGACTTTTCGGCGTTTTTGTTCATTATCTATATGCACGGTAACAGGCTTTTTTGCCTTGTGTAAAGATTTAGGTTCCGGCGCTTTTTTCTCCTTCTCGCGCGCGGGTTTGACCTCTTGAGGTGCCGGCATCCTCTTTCCCCGCCCGGGAGAGGCCTCCTCTTTCGGAGGTATTTTCTTTATTTCTTTTTTTGGAGCTTCCCGGACGATTTTTATTAGAGTCTTACGTGGTTTTATCAGCGGTGTGGCGCTTTTTTCTTTTTTCTCATCCTTCTTTTCTCTCGTCCTGTCTTTTGCAGGAACATTTTTCTCTGAAACCACCACCGGTTCTTTTTCTGCTTCCTTTATCGTTTCTTCCGGTGTTGTCTCAGGCTGAAGTTCATCAGGAATTTTCTCAATCTCGGGAACCTGCTGTCGGATTGCCCTTCTTCTGATAACTGTTCTCTTTACCCTTTTTTCTACGATTGCATTCTTCTCGCCCAGCGCGAACTCCCTTCGCACCTTATCAGCATCACTATCTTCAAGAGAACTGGAAGGGGCCTTGACGGCTATTCCGAGTTTCTCCAGTTGTGCGATAAGATCTTTGTTATCTATGCCGAACTCTTTCGCCAATTCGTAGACTCTTGTTTTAGACATTACTGGGACTCCTGATTGCCTCGCCGGTAGTGCACGAACCGTTTTTAAATGTCTTAAGACAGATTTTCGCTGTCTTCGTTATCAATAATTTTCTTTGCTTCTGCAATCCAGATGGTGGCTTTTTTCTCACTGATTCCTTTTATGGAACTCAACTCCTCGGGTTCCGCCAAAGATATCATCGCGACATTCTTAAATCCCTCTTCATAAAGAAGATTGGCTGTACGCTCACCAACTCCTGTGATCTTCATGAGAGATGTGTATCCTTCTTTTTCCTCTTTCGCTACACCGGCCTCATTTTTGACGTCGATCCTCCAGCCGGTAAGTCTGGCTGCCAGCCGGACATTCTGGCCGGCCCTGCCAATAGCGAGAGAAAGCTGATCGTCCGGCACGATGACCTCCATCCTTCTGGTATCTTCATCCATATACACCCTGTCAACCTTGGCCGGAGACAGGGCGTTGCATACGTATCTCACAGGATCGTCAGAGCAGGGAACAATATCTATCTTTTCTCCCCGAAGCTCCTGCACTACACCCTGCACCCTCGAGCCTCTCATTCCCACACACGCTCCGACCGGATCGATGTCCTTATCCACTGATTGTACAGAAATTTTGGTTCTGTTTCCCGATTCTCTTGCTATATTGACAATCTCTATCAGACCCTCTGATATTTCCGGGACCTCCATTTCAAAGAGTGCCCTGATAAAACCGGGGTGTGTTCTCGATAACAGTATCTGGGGGCCCTTGGAAACTCTTTTTACATCATATATATATGCCCTTATTCTTTCCCCTCTCCTGAACGATTCCCTCTTTATCTGTTCGGAAGGAGGAATAACTCCTTCCGACATGCCGAGACTGACAATTATGCTTCCCCCTTCAAATCTTTGCACGAAACCATTGACAAGGTCACCTTTCCTGTCTTTGTATTCTTCGTAAATATTGTCACGCTCGGCATCTTTGACCTTCTGGATCATAATCTGCTTGGCTGTCTGAACAGCAATTCTACCGAAGGTAGCTGTCTCTATTTTTATTCCGAGACTATCTCCAGGCTCTGCGTCTTCATCCATGGTTGCATGTGCCTCTTCCAGGGATATCTGCGAGTCGGGACTCAGGACATGTTCTACCACCGTCTTAAACAGGAAAGTCTCTATTTCTCCCGCTTCCTCATTGTAAGCCACTTCAAGGTCCAGGTCCAGCCCAAGCTTTTTCCTTGCAGCGGTCAAAACCGCCGTTTCCAGCGCGTCTATAATTATTTCTCTGTCTATGCCCTTTTCCTTACCCATCTGTTCGATGAGACGTTTGAGATCTGGCAACATGCTACTGACCCTCCGAGCTAAAATT
>CAYLXS010000043.1:0-11228 GCA_964387765.1 uncultured Syntrophaceae bacterium | reverse complement strand
TTTACCGCGAAGCCACTGTTTGAGTTTGTTCAGATGCCATCATTGTCATCACCGGCAGGGAATTCCAGGAGTGGAACGGACTGAATGGCGCTTCCCGCGATCCCCTTGACCGAGCTGTACATATAATTTGTGTTCAAAAGCACTTTTTCTATCTGTTTTTCTCTTTTCTTCCAGATGCTGTTTATGGCTCTCTTTTCTGATTCAAGGTCCGTTTGCATTTGTGTAAAGCCTTCCACGATAGCCTCAACCTGAAGTCTGAATTCGTTACCTGTCAGATAGTCATAGATCATACCCATCTTGTCGCCCTTATTCTCCTGGGTTACTACCACGTTACTTAATTTGATCACGGAATCCCTGAGAACAACACACAAACTCCTGAATTCTTCGAATGTGCATACCCATATTCCGTCTTTCAGGCCCATTCGCTCCATGTCGCCCGGCATTGATTCGGTGACCAGCACACCGATGTCGGCGCCTTTTTCTCGAATGTCGTTTTTAAACTTTTCTATCCATCCAGGCTGGAATCCTTTTGTGCGTTTGCTTTCGTAGTAAATCGTTCCACAATTCTGCCTTGTTCTTGTGTTGACAATTTGCAGGCAGTCAGCGCCTCTTGCGCCCTTTTTTATTTCTTCAATTGTATCTAACGGGAAATTAACGCTGAGCCACTCCTCGATTGCCAGTTCCTGCACCTCGCCCTGCAGCTGTGATGAGCCCTGCTCCGCTTTTCTCTGCGCCTCTTTCAGCCTTTCACTCAGTTGTTCAATAATCTTTTCCTTCTCGGATAACCTCAATTGAGACTTTTGTTCCTCATTTTTCCGGATTCTTTCCTTCTCCACGCCGATCATTTCACTGAGTTTCTTCTCTGATTCGGCCTCGATTGAGCCTTTCAGCTCGTCTTTTTCTCTCTTCAGTCTCTCGATTTCCGATTTTGCCTTGTTAAAATCCTTTAACTGACCGGATTTTTGATCAAGTTCTTCCTGCAGGGATCGGATACGCTCCGATTGCTCTTCCTCCATCCGGGCCCTTATCTCGGCCTGCAATCGCTTTTCTTCTTCCTTCAGACCTGCCTTGATCGCGTCGGCGACCGCCTCATCTTGTCTTTTCTTTTCACCTTCAAGTTTTTTCCGCTCTTCGTTCAGCGAATCCAGCTTGTCCTGATACTTATCCTTTTCCCTGGCCAGTTCCGCGCTATATTTTTTTTTCAGTTCCCCGTCAACCTGATGATACAAAATATCATTCACGTCAATTTTATGGCCGCAATTAGGGCATTCGATTTTATTTGTTTGTTGATTCATCGCTGCTCCCCGATTCCTGCGTTCGCTCAATAATCAACTGCCTTCAGATTACCTCGATCTTCATGACCATGCAGCAGCATCCTTTTTGTTTGATAGTTTTCGAATCCGGGAAAGCCTTACCTGCTTCTGTTTGATTAGTAATAAGGCTGATGTCACCGCAACTTGCATGTTACTGTCGTCCAATTTCTTGTTCACAATAAGACAAAGCAGATTAAGGGTCAACCTTTTTTTGAGAGATGTGGCTTGCCGCAAACATTAATGGAAGGCTTGCGACTTAACCATGAGTAAAGTCGATGGCATATAAAGAGGACGGCAATGGAAACAGTTTTTCAAGCTTTTCTGCTGAGATATGTTCCTTAGGCTTGACAACCGGAAATTTATGCCCGGGTTTCAATGTGTCATGTATTTCCGAGAAGAACCCGGAAACATCAGGAATGTCGCGCGCGACAGCAATGGCAAAAGCGAAATCAATCTTCTCTGTAATATCAGCAAGTTCGAGTGAATTTTGGGTGCATATGCGGGTTTCAATCCTGCCTGTCACGCCGGCTTTTAAAGCGCGCCTTCTGTGGTTCTATTTCGACTTGTAGGGACAGGATTGCCTTCCAGAATTTCACAATCGAGTATGAGATTGGAAGCCCCTCCGGGTCATTTTTCGGTTGCCATTTGCAGCAGTGTGCCGATTTGTTCCTGAAGGAAATCGGACAAGAATAGTGATTGGATAAGTATTCAGCAGTGGGTCTGAGATTGACCGCAAAATGCTTCAAGTCATGCGGACTTTTCTTAATGTGACCAACCGTTTTGATTGAGAATAAATATCTTTCTTTAATAATATCAAGGTGATATGTACCTTGCACGGTGGAAAAAATGCTTGACAAAAAGGCAAGATCCGTGAGAAATACTAAGGAAAAGACATGTTGCATTTTTGATGTAGTACTGGGGACAATAAGCAAAAAAGGGGGAGTAACAATAAAAAGGCGGGAGGAAACCATTATTATTTCTGCTGCGTTGGCAAGACACGGCGAATAGCCAGGCGCAGGAATATGATAAAGTCGATAAGTTCAAAACGGATATCGGTAGCGGGCAGGTACAGAGGCAACTATATTCAAGTATAACATGAAAACAGGATTAAAACTTTTCGTGGCAGGCATATAGAGGCTGGGGCACGTTCTATGTCGTATTGGTGCCATCAGCATCTTTAGGGTAAATGTGATCAGGAGGGCGAAAATCTCTTCAGACAGTCTCCATGAGGTAAGCTTTTGTTGTGAGATTTTAAATCTGAATTAAAACAGAAAGGGACCGATGCAATGGCAGAGAAAAAATTGACAAGGACCGAAAAACTGAAAAAAGGAAGAGCAGAAAACCTGAAACACTGGATGGAACAGGATGAAATCCTGTCCAAACACCGCGAAGAAGCCTACAATGTCGGTGGTCAGAAACAGATAGATCGTCTTGCCAAACAGGGCAAGAAACCAATGCGAGATCTTATATCAATGCTGATCGATCCGGGTACCGAGTACTTTGAGATCGGTCTGGATACCGGCTATGATATCGGCAAGAAAAGAGTTTACGGCGGAGAGGTCTACGAGCAGGAAAAGCGTGGCCATATACCCGGAGGTGGTCTGATTACGGGTATTGGAAAAGTCCATGGTAAAGACTGTATGATCTTTGCCAATGAGAATCGTTATGCCGCGGGGACATATTTCCCCATTACACTGAAGAAACACATGAGGGCCCAGAAAATTGCCGAGATGTGTGAGATTCCATGTATCTATATCGCCGATTCGGGCGGAATTTATCTTCCCCTGCAGATAGGCAGCTTTGCCGATCACAATCAGTTCGGCAAAATGTTTTACAACATGTGTCGCATGTCTGCCAAGGGAATAAAACAGTATACGCTCTCTACTGGTGGAAACACTGCCGGTGGTGCATACATCGTTTATCTCGCCTGTGAATCGATCATGATCGAAAAAATGTCTTACGCCTTCCTTGCCGGTCCTCCCATGGTCAAATCCGCTATCGGCGAAACAGTAACGGCGGAAGACCTCGGCGGCGCGTATGTCCATACAAAGCATTCTGGTGGTTGCGATCATCTTGTTAAAAGCCAGGAAGAGGGGATACAGAAACTGCGTGACATAATGGAGTTTGAACCATCCCAGAATGTCTTTACTGATCGAAGAGAATCAAGGGAGCCGAAGTTTGATTATAAAGAGATGATGAGCTGCTCAGCCGCTGATACTTACCACCATATAAATATCCATGACACGATAAAATGTCTGGCTGATGACAGCTATTTCCACGAATATAAGTCGAACTATGGTCCCGGCCGTGGGAGTTCGGTCGTCTGCGGTAAAATGTGGCTAAAGGGTATTCCTGTAGGTGTTATTGCTTCGAATGACAGTGGTGTTATCTTTATTGAAGCGGCGAGGAAAGCTACTGAATGGATGATTCGCTGCGGCACCTCGAAGCTGCCGGTCCTCTTTCTCGAAGGTACACCCGGTTATATGGTGGGTAAGAATCAAGAATGGGGCGGTATAGGTAAATACGGTTCTGATATGGTCAGAGCGGCTACCTGCCTGGATACACCCAAGATCACCTATGTTATAGGTCCTGATCACGGAGCCGGCAACTATGGTATGTGCGGCAGGGCATTCAACCCCACATTCTCATTTACGAATATGAGGGGTCGTACGACCGTAATGTCGGGTGAAACAGCCGGTTTCATAGTTGAATCTGTTCGCAAGGCAAACATTGTTAAAAAAGGTGAAAAGGTTGATGAAGAAGAGATGGCTCAATTCCGTCAGATGATGAGAGACCGTTATGAAGAACAGGGGCATCCCTTCTACACTGGATGCCTGAATTTCCATGACGGCGTTATCGCGTTCAGCGAGGCACGAGACAAGCTGGCAAGAGCCTTTGAGATTGCGCTTCACACCCCGGTTAAAGAGTCTCGCTTCGGTAACCTGAAGGTATAAGTGGACCTTTTTATCTGACCGAGAGAAAGGAAAAAGTATGACAGATATATTGTTGAAAGAACGAACGGATGACGGGATTCTCATTCTCACCCTTAACCGTCCAGAGGCGATGAACTGCTTCAACTTCGATTTATTGGCTGAACTGGCTGACATCATTAAAGAATCTAACTTTGATATGGATCTGAGGTGTATCATCATCACCGGCGCGCAAGGTGATCGTGATGTCAAAAAACAATCGTTTTCTACTGGTGCGGATCTAAAAGAGAGGAGAACTCTCTCGGAGGATCAGGTCCGCCGTTTCATCTTCACAATCCGCAACACATTTACGGCAGTGGAACAGGTGCGCGTACCTGTAATTGCCGCGATCAATGGGTTCGCGTTTGGCGGTGGGACCGAACTGGCTCTGGCCTCCGATATTCGTATTGCCTCTTCAAATGTTCTGATGGGTCTGACCGAAACCAGCCTGGGCATTATTCCGGGCGCTGGTGGAACGCAGAGATTCGCCAGGATTGTCGGTGTGGCAAAGGCTAAGGAGCTGATATTTACGGCTAGGCGATTCAATGCACAGACTGCACTGGATATTGGCCTGGTAAGCAAGGTGGTTGAGCCGGAGAAATTGATGGAGGCGACTCTTGAAATGGCGAGGGAGATTGCCAGGAATGGACCCATAGGTGTTGCCCAGGCCAAATTTGCCATCAATTATGGTTCGGAAACTAGCCTCGGTGTGGCACTTCCGCTTGAATCGAAGGCCTATGAGATAACGATTCCGACGGAAGACCGTCTTGAAGCCCTCGCAGCTTTTGCAGAGAAGAGAAAACCTGTATTTAAAGGCAGGTAATAAAGACCTTTAAATTATATAGAGTAGAAAATAACAGGAGGCAGTATATTTATGGCAACAGAATATGATCTCTGGAAAATTTTTCCAAGAATGCCAAAAAAGGTGTCGATTGGTGACATTACTATTCGTGACGGATTCCAGCACGAGGAGAAGTTTATCTCAACGGAAGCAAAGATCTTTTATGCCGAGGAGATGATCCTTGCGGGATGTAAAGAAATTGAGCTTTCAAACCTCGGTAATCCCGCAGGCATGCCGATGTTTAAGGATGCCGAAGAGGTCTTCAGGTATTTCAAGCAGGGTGAGAGGTTCAAGAAACGATGCGCTAGAAAAGGTATCAATCCTGATGATATTACATTTACAGGGATAACCATTCGTGAACCTTCTATAGATCGTGCAATCGAGATGAAGAAAGAAGGATATGGCCCAGACCGCATACTCATGATGGTTTCCACCGATGAGGAACATCATTTTGCCAATTCTGGAACAACTCTTCCCGATTACTGGGCGGAGGCTGAGCGCTGCATCAAAAAGGCCACCGATGCAGGTATAAAAATGGTCGGTACTGTGAGTACTATCTGGGGTAGCCCCATTGGTGGGGCGACCAACCTGAAAGATGCGGTAGAATTTACGAAACGCTGGTTCGAGATCGGCGCCAATGACATTGAGCATGCAGACCATGATGGCTCCGCTTCAGCAGCAGATGTCTATCGTTACTGTTCCATGATTCTTGATGCTATGCCTAACCCCGAAGCACATCTGCTACATCTGCATGAGACCAAGCGTGTTGCCTCAGCCTCGATCCTGGGGGCACTTCAGGCAGGATTTACCCGTTTCGAAGGCACCCTCGGAGGATTAGGCGGGCAGCCTGCCAATTTCCTTGATGATAGGCCTATCAGGGGAACGGGTGAATACTATTACAAAGACCCCCGTTATGTGGGCCTGATAACGATAGAAGACCTGCTTGTCCAGATTGACGAGATGGGCATTGAGCACGGTTACGATGTGGACCGTGTCCTGTGGCTTGGACAAAAGATGGAAAAAACCATTGGGCGCAGACTGCGTTCCGAGGCGATTATTAATGGTAGAACCCTGAAAGAGGGCCATATGGAATTTGCACGTCCCGGTCGTCCTGCAAGAAAGGAAAAACTGGGTGAAAAGTCTGACCAGAAGATTCCCGCAGGCTGGGGAGAGAAGGCGGTATTGCCGGACCCATGGGGGCCCGAGATGTGGAAACACCTCGACTTATAGTCGAGAGTAGTTCAGTTGTTGGACAAATTTTCCTTTTTTCCTTGCATCTGTTCAGGTTCATCGGCCGGTCGGGTGCTTTGCTCCTGCAGAACCACGTAACCCCAATATTGCCGATCGGGGGTATCAAGCGTTTGCGGATTGTACCAGTACTGCTTGAGCATCGTACCCCCGCGCGTTATAAATTGAATTTATACAACCTTGCTGGCTGCGTTCAATCTGTTGAATCATTTCTCCGCCAGAGTGGTCACACGGTCATGGACTCAAAGGGACGAATCATTCGTATTTCAGCTTTGGGTGCACTTTCGGCTATCCTCTTGAGGAACCCCGGCATATCCTGAAAGGGCAGGTTTCTTGCGTTGCCGTCTTCCGACATGGGAGAGGAAAAATCATCATAGTGAAAGGGGATGATGATCTTTGGCTGCAATATCCCCGGAAGGCGGGTGCAATATTCCGGAATCTTCTTCCAACCCGGAACGCACATGAATAAAACATCGCAATGATGCCCATCGATTTCCGACTCTATAAAGTTTGCACTTCCGGAGTGCATGAAAACAGTTCCTCCCATCTCCAGCTTCGGCATATAGACGTCACCGACCCTGTAGTCACTGGCCTTCATCGGCAGGCAGTTCTCAGGATTGATCTCGCCCGGATAGGGCGCTTTCCCGAAAAGAACCAGCCCGTGCCTTGACCGTATCATGGTAACCGCCGCGCCTCCCGGCAGCTCAACCCGCTCACCCCCCTTGCACACAATAACGATGCCGGGTTTTCCATGCAGGGCCATGAGTGTCTCAAGGCTGTTACTACCGATCAGCGGGCATTCAAGGTGTTTTGCGAATTCGGGAATATCGAGGACATGGTCAAAGTGTGTATGCCCAGCTATTATCGCCGATAATCTCCCGGGCAGTTTCTCGAGATAGCGGTTTATCACGTTTGACTTCGGCTCCGGACGGCCAAAGAAGACCTCGAACTTTCCGGGTCTCGAATGATAGGGATCTATCAATATGGTTTTTCCGCCTTCAGTAAACTCAACTCCAGCGGCGCCGGTCCAGCGAATTTTTACCATGAGTACACCTCCAACAGATTACCCCAAAGTATTGAGGAAATTCCGGAGGGAATTTCCTCATCCCGGAATACCACAGAGAACAAAACGTCAAAAGAGTAAAGAACCCTTTAATGGATTAATCGGATTTGTCCCCGGATTTTCGAACACTCAACTGCTGTCAGATCGCTTCAATCGTTGAGGGGGGTTTTGACGCTATATTGTATGTAACACTGACAACACCGGGGACCTCGCGTACAATCTCATCGGCGAGCTTCTCAAGGATTTCGAATGAAAGCTGTGTTGGTGTTGCCGTCCGCGCGTCGACACTGTCCCAGCAGCGCACCTCAATCTGCTGGCCGAAGTCACGCGCTCCGTCGCGCATGCCGGTCACGCGGTCTTCATGAAGAATTGCCATGTACTGAAAGGCGCCGGTGTCTTTGAGCAGTCGCTCAACAACCAGGTTCGCCTTTCTGACTGTCTCGATGCGCTCCTGAGTTACTGCTCCTATCACGCGTGCCGCGAGGGCCGGCCCGGGGAAGGGGATGCGCTTGAACAGTTCGGCTGAAAGCCCGAGGGCCTTCCCGATCTTTCTAACACCGTCCTTGCGAAGCTGGATAAGCGGTTCGAGGATGCGGTAGCCGAAAGCCTCCTGCGGATCAATCCCGAGCTGCTCGAATACATTGTGCTGCCGTTTTATCCCCGCAACCGTTTCGTCGATATCGGTCAGAATAGTTCCCTGGAGGAGGTATTTCGCTCCACTCTCCCTGACAATGCGTCCGAATACGTTTCGATAAAAGGACTGGGTAATCGCCTCGCGCTTCTCTTCCGGATCAGCGATTCCGGCCAGCGCGGCGAAGAATTCTTTGCGTGCATCGACTACCTCAACTGGAACGCCGAGTTTCTCGAAAAAATCCACGACCTGCTGGGCTTCTCCCTCGCGCATGAGGCCGTTTTCGACAAAGACGGTTCTGAGACGTTTTCCCAGGGCCCTGTGTCCTAACATTGTAACTACAGATGAATCGACGCCTCCCGACAGGGCATTGATCGCCATTCCGTCCCCAACTGTTTCCCTGATTTCTCCGACCTTCTCATTAGTGAATAGCTCAGTGTTAAGCTCCTGAGCGGTGATTTCCGTGGCCATGTAGCAACCTCCATTTTGTTAGTTTATCTATCTGTCCCAAGCTTTTACCCGGATTTTTGCGTCTGGTAAAGATAATTCCGGATCTCGTCGTTGAGAGTGGCTTAATGCATAGTCTGTAAATTCGGATGTCTCAGGAAATCCCAAAGCATCTATTCCTATGGAATCAGCCGTCCAACGGTGGTGGAATCAAAACGAAATTGCCAACATGTTTTTTCTCAATGAACTCGAGTTGCGCGTCCGCAATACGCTCAAGCGGAAGTATTTTCGCTACAAGCGGCCGCAACTCGCCACGCTCGATGTAAGAAATAAGATTTGGGAAAACGGACTCATCCCATGCGGTGCAGCCTGTCAGTGTCAGATCCTTCAGATAAAAGGTGCGCATGTCGAATGTTACCAGTGGACTTCCGATCGCCCCGGAGGACGCGTATCGTCCCCCTCGCTTCAGTACCTTCAGCAAGCCTCCAAAAGCCGGACCCGCAACATTGTCAATAACCACATCCACCGAGTTCTCGCCGAGACTGGCAAAGATATCCTCATCACGATCGATAACGCGATCCGCTCCAATGGAAAGAACCTGTTCCATTTTTGCCTTTGCCGCAATCGCCGTCACGGTAGCGCCCCGCCGCTTCACCAGCTGCACTACGGCTGAGCCGACACCGCCGGACGCGCCAGGAACCAGAACATGCTCCCCCTGAGACACCTTCCCACGATGCACCATGTTTTCAGCAGTTCCGTAAGCGCAGGGGATCGTACCAAGTTCGGCATCGCTCCAATCACAGTCCACAGCGAACACCTCCCCGGCAGGAACTTTGACAAACTGGGCGAAGGCGCCGTCGAAATCAGAGCCCATCCAGATGTTGTCCATGGACTCAAAGCCGAACTGTCTCATGCATGCTCGCACGAGGACTCGAGACCCGATGGTGCTCTTGTCCCCATCAGAGGCAACGGCAACAATACGGCCACAACAATCTGTGCCCTGGATGAATGGGAATGGTGTTGTCTCGTTCCACCCTCCGTCTGCCTTTGCAGTTGCCTGCTCTTCTTCGGCAGTTGCCGCTTCCTCGGTACCTGTTGTAACCGAGGAAGAGTACCAGCCAATGCGTGTATTTATTTCCGTGTTGTTGACCCCGGCGGCGAGGACTTGAAGCAGAACCTCGCCGGGTTCGAGCGTCGGAAGGCTTACCACGCGGTACTGAAGTTTGTCGTATCCTCCATTACCGGCGGTGACAACAGCCTTCATGGTTTTCCGCCCGTCCCTTGGATCAAATCGGTCTTGTTTTGGATCCGCATCCCACTTAATTTTCATGCCGAATCTTCCTTTCATTTCTGAGGTATGCCCGGGTCATTGCAGTCGTCACACATATGTAATGTTGCCAAGTTGTGCCCAATAATAACAAAACTCCGTCTCGAGTTGCCCAACGCTCTGGCTCACAGGTGAGGGCAGCTTTCTGGCCCGAATCCCTGTGAAGGCAGTTGTTGTGTACCCCCCACATTTATCCGCAGTTATTTTTCTTTATTGCACACCCTAAGCATCAAGCCCTGATAATCATAATAGCCTAAAGATTCAATTGATTAAAGAGCTAAGCCGTACCCTTTGTGGATTTCTTTCCTTTTTTTTCTTTGCGCTTTTCTTTCAGCGTTTTTTCTGATTTTTTCTTTTCTGTCTTCTGAGAATCTCTTCCTTTAGCCATTTATTTTCCCCCTGTTTTAGTTAGTTAAACATTCTCATAGATTGTATTTCCATCATGCTTTGACTGCGAGCAATCGTCAAGAAGAGTTTTAATAAGCACATAATGATAGTCCGCAGATGAACACCCTGCCGCGACCGCTGTCACCGACCCCTTTAATCTTCAGATATATCATTCGACCGATTATTTTGTTGCGTTTGCAGAGGTAATCAATAAGTCTATCATCAAATGTGAATCACCGAGATGCGGTGCAATTTTTATTTCGACATCAGGATAATACAGTTTGGTATCGTTCACGATGCTAGGAATATCTTCGATGACATGACGGCCCGAATTTAGAAAATAAGGCAACACGATAATCGATGTTGCACCATCATCGACGCATTTTTTTATGCCGTCGGGTATCAACGTTTCGGCAAGTTCTAAAAACCCAGCGTGAATAATTGGATATTGCTCAGAACAGTTCTGTTTTAATCTATCTGCCAGTATAAGCACTTCGGCATTTGACTGCTTTCTACGGCTACCATGCGCAATTAGTAATAATGCTTTCATCTTGGACCGACCCCCTTTTGCTTATTTTTTTTCCATCGCAATACGTTCCAGTTTAAGCTCGTCCAGCAGGGCCGAAAGTGTCCAATTTTCTGAAAACGGCGTTAAAGAAGCCCACAAGGGACGGGGTAATCCAGATTCTTTGTAAGAGGAGAGGATTTGTTGAAGTTCTCTCTCGGTAATCCCGGACATTATTACAGCTCGTTCATTGTCATAATCCGAGTTTCGTTCCGATTGATCAGGCCTGGTCAGTAACTCACCCAGATGTTTATCGGTATCCGCCGCTGTGGCAAAAATCACCGGAACATCTGTAAGCTGGATATTGTCGATTAATTTCATTACATTTTCCTGTTCTAACGGCGTGAAGCCGCATACCAGTATGGCTCTTGGTCCATACATTGGTTCAGTTGACTCCCCTACTTTTTTAAATGTTCCTTCGCTCATGATGCTTTCCT
>CAYLXS010000042.1:0-11389 GCA_964387765.1 uncultured Syntrophaceae bacterium | reverse complement strand
AGTGCGGTATCACTTCTGTGAGTGTTGTGCCCACCTTGATTCCCGTGATCAAGGAGGCTGTTCGGCGCTGCGGCAAGGCATCATAAACATTTGCCAACAAGAGCATCGACTCGTACGTTTCATCTCTTTCAACTATAGGAGTTCAACATGGCAATGGGTTCAGAAGCTACAATGAAAATTGCGGACAGTTACCGCAGATAACTGCGTAAGCTTTGGGGGAAAGACACTGCAAATCCCTGCAAACCGGCATAGATGCCATTATGTCAGGGTCAGGGTGCGTGTTCACAAGTACATAGATGGTTCACTTGCTGTCTTTCATGGCCCGAGAAAGTTGGCTGATTATGATACACAGGGAAAACTGAAAGAAAACAAAAAGGGAAAGGAAAAGGCAGCGTAGGTCCGCCGCTCGCCACTTCCTCAGGAAAGCTGCTCCAGTCTACGACTTCCGCAACTTTCCTGAGCAGTACAAAGCGGACAATTCATTTGCTACAAAACCGGACAGTTCTATTTGTTGACAACACTGATATCGGAGAACATTTATTGTCTAAATCCGGCATATATGGTAGTAGTCCGGTAACTGGACTTTTAGGAGGAACAATATGAATCCGCAGGTATTCAGGGAATATGATGTCAGGGGAATCGTCGGAGAGGACCTGGATCATGACTTCGTCTATGACCTGGGAAGGGCCATAGGCACATATGGAAAAGAACGGAACGTGAAGGTCATGACCGTTGGAAGGGATTGCCGTCTGAGCTCCGAAGAGTATCACATGACAATCACAGAGGGTCTTCTTTCAACAGGCATCGATGTGATCGATATAGGCCTTTGTGCTACACCCATTCTCTATTATTCTATCAGACACCTGCAGGCCGGAGGCGGAGTCATGATAACCGGAAGTCATAATCCCCCGGAATTCAACGGTTTCAAGATATGCATAGGTCCAGACACAATCTATGGGGAAAGCATACAGAAGCTGAGGACTATAATGGAAAGCAACCATTATGCATCGGGAAAGGGAACGACCCGGCAAAGAGATATTACAAAAGATTACCAGGATTACATATTCAATAATGTAAAGATAAAGAAGGGATTAAAGGTGATTGTGGACGGCGGCAACGGTGTGGGTGGATTTTTTTCCCTGCCCCTGTTTGAAAGATTCATGTGCTCCGCAATCCCACTCTATTGTGATATGGACGGTCATTTTCCCAACCATTTTCCCGATCCTACCGTTGAAGAAAATCTCACAGGACTTATAGCCCTTGTAAAAGAGAAGAAAGCGGATATAGGAATCGCTTATGACGGTGATGCGGACAGGATAGGCGTTATAACCGACGAAGGGAAAATAATACGTGGAGACGAACTCCTGCTGTTGTTCTCAAGATTCATACTGAAAGAAAATCCCGGGGCGACGATCATAGGAGAGGTCAAGTGTTCTCAAATACTTTATGACGATGTGGAGAAAAATGGCGGCAGGGGTATAATGTGGAAGGCGGGCCATTCGCTCATCAAGGAAAAAATGAAGGAGGAAAAAGCCTTACTGGCGGGAGAAATGAGCGGCCATATCTTCTTCGCGGATCGCTATTTCGGATATGACGATGCCATTTACGCGTCGGCGAGACTCCTTGAAATCCTCTCCCTGACGGGCCAGAAACTCAGTCAGCTCTTATCGGATGTTCCTCACACATTCAATACCCCTGAGATACGGGTGGATTGCCCGGATGATGTGAAATTCCAGGTGGTTGAAAAGGTAAAAAACTATTTCTCGGAAGATTACGATATCATCGACATCGACGGTGTGCGCGTGCAGTTCGAAGACGGATGGGGCCTCGTCCGGGCATCAAACACCCAGCCTGTCCTGGTCCTGCGTTTCGAATCAAAGACAGAAGAGAGCCTCAGATCCATAAGAACCCTGGTAGAAAACGTCTTAAAAAACGCTATGGGATAAGAGTAAAATGGGGTCAGGTCTTACGTTTTGCCTTTTTGATTAGAAATATAATTTAAGGTAACCTCGGAAAAGGCAAAACGCAAGACCTGACCCCACCTGCTTTAGTCGCCGGTTACCAGAAAGATTCTCAAGTCCATAACATTTGTCATGGTCGGCCCGGTCATCAGGAGATCTCCGGTCGCCTCAAAGAAGTGATATGAATCGTTGTTTCGGAGATACAGTGCTGCGTCGTATCCCCTGTACCGGGCAGCCTGCACTGTTGTGCCATCCGCGATTGCCCCTGCCGAGTCTGTGGGTCCATCTGTTCCATCTGTGCCCCCACTCAAAAGAGTAACCCCGCCAAGCCCTTCTATTTCCATGGCCGCGGCAAGCACAAATTCCATATTCCGTCCGCCAAGACCATCTCCGCGTATAGTCACTGTCGTCTCACCTCCGGAGATAACACACCCGGGGGTTGAAACGGGATTACCGGATTTCAGTATCTCTTTGGCAATGGCCGCATGGACCTTTGCCACATCTCTGGTTTCTCCCTCTATGCACGAAGAAAGTATTATAGCGTTATATCCAAGCTCAACCGCCTTCTGCTTAGCGGAAAATACTGATAAGGCACAGCTGCCTGTGACAAAGGCAAGGGTCCGGTCAAAAACAGGATCTCCGGGTTTTGGCGTTTCAGGTTCTCTCCCCTCAACTCCCCTTTTAAGGTACGCAATCACGGAAGGAGGTAGTCTTTCTTCAAGATCATACTTATTCACTATCTCCATACAATCTCTGAAGGTGCTTCTGTCGGGAACAGTCGGACCGGACGCAATCACGTCAAGGTTATCACCTGTGACGTCCGAGAGTATAAGCGTAACAAGCGTCGCCGGGAATGCGGCTTCTGCCAGCCTCCCGCCCTTTATCCCGGATATATGCTTTCTTATGGTGTTGATTTCATGTATATCAGCTCCACAGTCCAAGAGGGCCTGTGTAGTCTTCTGTTTATCATGAAGAGAAATGCCGGAAACAGGCATGGGCAGAAGCGCCGAACCCCCTCCCGATATGACACACAGGACAAAATCTCTTTTGCCGGCGTCTTCAAGCAGATCCAGTATACACTCGGAGCCTCGAACACCCGATTCGTCAGGGATGGGATGCCCGGCCTCCATCACGGAGACAATATTCAAGGCGAGTCCATAACCATATTTTGTGATTATCGTTCCCCCCGTTATATATGAACCGAGGATACCCTCAAGCGAGGAAACCATGCTCGCGCCCGCCTTGCCGGCGCCGACAACCATAACTCTGTCAAATGCACCCAGATCGTACTCCCTGTCGCTGATCAGCAACCTCTTCCCGGTGAGTTTCACAGCGCGCCTGATCGCCTCACCGGGGTCCGCGGCCTTCAGACCGGCATCGAAGATTTTTCTGATATCCAAGCGAGGGTTCTTCATACCATTATCCTCTTGGAGTCTGGGGTCAGGTCTTGCGTTTTGCCTTCCCCGAGGTTACCTTAAATTATATTTCTATATTAAAAAGCAAAACGCAAGACCTGCCCCCATTTATTTTTCTGTCTTTTTAGTAACTTCGGTCTTTATGGCCTCCACCGTGTCTATGAGTGCCGGGAACACATTATCCCTGAAATCACCGGCAACCACAACCAGCATGACGTCATCTCCGGGGAAAAGCCTTCCCTCCTGCACCTCCGCGAGCACCTCTACAATCCCCTCGCGCTTTTTCGTCTCATACAGGATTTCTTCCAATCGTTTCCGGTCTACCGTCACAAACAGTTCAGTGACAGGTTTTCCATCCCTGGATGTATTTCTTACAACACCATTGTGACAAAGTATCATCCCCGCTTTTTTATAATCTGGATGAGATTTAACTCTTTTTATCATATCTATCAGATCCATCATTACCTCCCCTGTTCCATATAAAGACCGTTTACCACATAGAAACTGCAGAAATCAATCATGCTCTTGACTGCAACGGGCAGTTATGAGAAAAAGAAAGATATGTACAGAACAAGAAGATCAGGAAAACGCCGGAGAAATCTCGAGAAGATGGGAGATTTCCTGCCAAAGGCTCTAAAGAGAAAGAAAATACTCCTGGACCTGATAGACCACCGCATCCTGGAGGTTTGGAACAGCGCGGTCGGACCACAGATATCGGCCCATACAAAGCCATTTAAATTCAAGAACGGTACATTGTTTATACATGTTTCGGACCCTGCCTGGCTGCAGCAGCTGCGTTTCATGAAACAGGAGATCATGGACAAGGTCAATCTCGAATGGGAAAAGAAAGAGATAAAGAATATCTATTTCTCGATAGGCGATATACATCACACACCCGCAAAGACAGCGGATCGTCCCATCGATTTCAGTTTGTATCCATTAAAAGAAAGGGACAAAGGACTCATCCGGGAAAATCTCTCTCAGATAAACGATGAAGAACTGAAAGACATACTGAAAAAGGTAATGACAAAAGAGATAATCAAACGCAGGCTGAACGAGTAAAAGACACCCCGCCGAGTATTTCATCCATCTCATCAGAATATCTGTCGTCGTTCCCATAGATAAAAAGTGGCGGCATTATCTCGACCTCCTCCCCCGCGCCCTTAACACCCTCGGCAAGAACAAACACCGCCCCCGATAAACTGTCTGAATAGACCATTCGGAGCTTCTTCGGTTCCATTCCATGCTTCCGCATCCTCGCGATCAGTTGAATGCCCCTCGAAGCCGGGTAGATGACATATACGCGTCCGTAGTCCTTCAACAGATACCGGGCAGCGGCAAGGAAGTCATCTATCGTCCCGCTGATCTCATGCCGCGCCACGGCCCTCTCATGATTCGGATTTATTTTCCCGGAATTCAATTTCCTGTAGGGCGGATTAAACACAGCCACGTCAAATGACTTCGGGTCAAAGATCTCTTTGATTCTCTTTACATCGCCGGGGTGTACACTGATCCTGTCTCCCAGTCCGTTCAATGCTATATTTCTTTCGGCCAGGTCAGCCAGTGCCTTCTGTATCTCGACTTCCGCTATACGTATCTCCGCGAACCGCAGCGCAAGGATCATGGCCACGACACCGCTTCCGGTGCCCAGATCGACAACACGATCGCGCTTTCGGAGGTTTACGAAATGCGCCAGCAATGGAGAATCCACAGAAAAGCGGTATCCCTTTTCCTTCTGCAGAACTCTCAGAGAACCATGAAAGAGTTCATCCATCGTCTCACCATTACGCTTTAACCCTGGATTCTCATTATCCATAAGTGGTGCCTCTATATCGCAGTAAGAATGTCAGCTCCCTTAGAAGTAATTAGAATTGTATGTTCAAATTGGGCACTTATACTTCCGTCAGCAGTAGTAACGGTCCATCCATCTGTTGAAGATGTCACCACGGCATAAGATTTTCCCATATTGATCATTGGTTCGACTGTAAAGATCATCCCTTCCCGAAGACGTATTTTGTCGCCCTGGCTGAAATGATGAAAAACATGCGGATCTTCGTGAAAATTCTTTCCAATCCCGTGTCCCCCGTAATCCCGGACAATAGAATATCCGAATTTATCTATATATTTTTCAATTGCCTTGCCCACTTCATACAAATATTTCCCCGGCTTAACTGCGGCAATTCCTCTATACATGGCATTTTCAGTTCGGCTCACCAGATTTTTTGTTTTTTCATCAACATTACCAATCATAAAAGTGCGGGAAGTATCTCCATGATAACCATCCAGAATGACGGTAATATCGATATTTACAATATCGCCATTTTTGAGAATATCTTTTTCTGAAGGAATCCCGTGACACACAACATTGTTAATTGAAGTACAGATACTCTTTGGAAATCCATTATAATTCAAAGGAGCAGAAATACCTCCATGCTTTTGGGTAAATTCTTCACAAAGGTCATTGAGATATAACGTTGAGACACCCTCTTTCACAAAAGGTTCAATATAATTCAGCAACTGAGCAGCTAACTTTCCTGCTTTTCGCATCTTTTCAATCTCTTCTTGATTTTTAATAAATATCATTATCTTTACCCTATAAATTTGATTTTTTAAAAGCGCTTGAAACTTGCATCAGGAACTTTTTCGCATTTTCTCATGTAATCTTTCCGCCTGCATCAGAAATGCCTCCAATTTCGCCGTAATGATCTGAGGAAATCTGCTCCCGTCACCTTCAATTGTTAGAAAAGGCAGTTCCTGTACTTCATCTTGCAGCCTTTTCATCTTTTGGGTTATTGGTCCTGCTGAAAACTTCCCCTCAATATTCATTTCAACCGTAAGAATTGCCTCCGCTACTCTGGTGGGCATGCACCCGAAGGGACCTATGGCGATTACACCGCAGTAGTGATCAAGCACTTCATTGATTGCCGTGCCTGTTGTCAGGATTGCTTCACCCGTAAGTTCAGGATTTACAAGATGGCGTGTATGCTTTATGATGTGGTTTACATCTTCCGTCTTGTCCTCGCAGAGTCCGGATTTTGATAATATATCCCTGACAGTCCTTTCATATTTTTTCATAAAGACATTTCTGAATGAGAGCGAAAGCTTATCCTTAAAACCTTGATTTCCCGCTGACAAATTATTTTTAACCAGCCAGTCTGTGTAATAGATCCATTCCGCGAGGGTTGAAACTTTTGTGGCAATTCCGCGGTCAGCCAATTCCTCCACGATATACTGCCTTGAAATATCATCGTGGCGTACGAAGATCTCTCCCGACAGAAGAACAGTTGGTGTATCCGCCATAGTTCTCCTGACAGGTATCTGTTTCAGTGTGTTTGCTGTCATCTCAAGGATTTTCGTAATCTGTTTTAACGTATGCGGGGCTTCCAACGCACCCAGCACCCTCTTCCACTCCCCTTCAAGGGTGTCCATAGCCAAACTCCGATCAACCGCGTTAGTCAGCAAACTGGAATATATCTCCTCAAAGGAGTCTGCTATGATGGTGGCAAACCAGAGAGTAGCTGTAAGATCAGTTGTTCCTAAACCCGCGTAACTGTTTTCCGAGGAGAGAGAAAACAGGGCAACATTTTCCAGGCTCAGCTTATTTATAAGGCCTTTCATAAATTCAGAATATTGACCGAATCTGCATGGACCGGAAGTAGTGGGCATAAAATAGATCAGCGCTTCGTTGTTGCTTTCTCTTTCATTAATATATTTGAGAAGACTTCCGACGGTCAGTAAAAGAGGCAGACATTCCTTACAGGAAGTATTCCCCCTGCCCAATTTAAGGGCGGCTTCATCGGCGGGTGGCAGGGCTGAAGCGTGAATACCCGCGCCTCTGAAAACGGCGGCACCTGCCTCGCTGAGATATCTCCCCATTGAGGGTAGAATTAGATGGACTTTCTGGTCAGAGAGAGAATGTTCCTCCCCCATTGAATCTACAAACACATGTTTATCATCTTTTGTTACCACTCTGGCGGGCATAAAGTCACTGGGATCACTAACAATCTCTTCCCTCTTCTGCAATTCCCGGTATCTTTTAACTATGTCAATAAATGCCTCTATCCTTGTTTCCAGACCAGCATCGGCCACATGGCTGTCCAACTCCAGGGTAAGGGAAGGCTTCTTTCCCATAATATTTCTAAAATATCCGACGAGAAAAGAGTCAGGCCCACAGGAAAAATTTGTTATGTAACATCCGAACAGCTGTGGGTGTTTCTTGACAAAATTTGCGACCCTCAGGATTCGCTGTCCCGCAGACCAATACATATTTACGACACCGGTGGTTTCCGCCATTGGGAGAGAAGAAAGTGGGATAACCTTAATATTTCTGGAGGCAAATTTATTAGGTATACCCATGTGCCCCTCAGTTACCAGCGCGTTGTAGGATCTCCCAAAAACGACAACGGCAAATTCGTCCTCACTGGCCTCAATCTTCTTTAGCTCTTCTGAACAGGTTTCCTCCAACTCCTTCAACACTGTATTCTGAATTTCCACTGCCCTCGCATATGCCACTTTGGCCTTTTCTTTATTGATTCCAAGCCCTTTCGCTGTCCCAGTGAAAGTGGATTCCGCGGATTTATATCCTCCTGAAAAATCAATGACAGGGGACAAGACCCTGCCTTTTGCTTTCAGATCTTTATATACCTCATGGTTTTTAAATGCCGTATTGAGGTAGAACGGTTCCCCCTGCGAAAGGGGACATGTTACACACATTTCATCCGCTGATTCTATATATTCTCCTTTAAACTGCGGAAGGAAAATGTAATCAGGCTTTTTTTCTAAAAGGTTTAAGAAGAACCCATGAGCAATTTCACCGGGATAACAGAAAGGAGCATTAACCCTGTCCAGCCCTCTCTGTTCCAGATTATCAGAGAGAATAACTCTGAAACCGAGTTGAGAAAAAAAGTTGTAATACAGAGGGAAATAGGTGTTGACCAGAAAAGATTTATTTATTCCTATCGTTTTCGAATTCTCATGCACACCGGAGTCTTCCAGAGATAAAAGACTTTTATCAAATATCCTTTTCTCATAATCGGCAACGAGATTCAGCTGCTCGGTATCTATCTTGATTTTGGATCTCAGATTGTACCATCGGTTACACGCGCCGCCAAAGGGCAAGGTTTTCCCCTCTATCTTAATCCTCGCGATCTCACATTTTCTGTCACATTTCTCTTTCCCACCGTCGCAGATAAAAGAATCACCGTACTCGATTTCCCGGTCTCTTAATTCTTTCAGGGAGAATTCCTTTTCTTCGATTAAACCTGAAGCCAGCCTTTGCTTTATCTCAAGGGCGACACCAAACGCGCCGATAAGCCCGGGGTCGGGGGGAACAATAATATGTTTCCCGGTAAGCGCGGCCATCGCAAGCGGGACGGCCTTATTCAGGCAAACTCCCCCCTGCATAAAGACTTTTTCCCCTACCGGTCTGTTTCCCTTGACACGGTTATCATAATTCATGCAGATAGAATAAACGAGACCGGCAACAATATCTTCCCTGCCGATACCTTCATTGAAGGCGTTTTTAATATCGCTTCCTATAAAAGCCGCGCACTGATCGTTAAAGTTAGGCGGATTATTTCCCAGGATGGCAATGTCGGCAATTTCCTCCATTTCGATCTTAAGGGTTTCTTTCGCCGCCTCCTCGAGGAAAGAACCGGTTCCTGCGCTACATGCCTCATTCATCGCGTAGTCGGAAGCAACTCCGTTGGTGATATAAGTATATTTCGCGTCCTGGCCACCGATCTCAAAAATGGTATCAACCTCTTTATCAAAAAAGAGAGCCCCAGTTGCGTGAGCGATAATTTCATTAATAATCCCATCTGTAATGGCGTGCAGACCAGCTATTTTTCTGCCCGAACCGGTAACTCCAAGACCGGCTATAAAGATACTGTCACTGAAATCGCCAAGCTTATCTATCAGACCCGCGTAACAGTTTCTCGATGCCTGTACCGGATCTCCACTCGTCCTCAAGTAAACTGAAGCCAGGGTCTTGTTATCTTTTATTCTTAAGAGAACTGCCTTGGTAGTTGTAGAACCCGCGTCAAGACCTATGATACAGCGATCATCTTTGTGAACCTTCCCACGAGATGCCGTTTTAAATTCCACCATACTCTCAAAATCTTTCAGAGGTGGAAGATAAGCAAAAGAGGTTTTTCCCTTCTTGAAAAGGTTCTCCGCACCCAAGAAAGGTTTGGTTTCGTGATTTAACGCCCACAGGGCGCAACCCAAGGCCTCGAAATAAGGTGCTTCATCCGGAACAACGAGATTTGTTATCTCTTTTTCCAGATAATTGATCATTACGGAATTCTGGGCGCATCCTCCAATTATCATAATGTCTTTTTTTGGTATCTGCTTTAAGATTTCCAGGATTTTCCCCGCCATCATCTTGCAGAGTCCCGCCGCGATTTGCCCTTTTGGAACCCCCGTGTTCATGGCATGGGTGCAGTCACTTTTGCAAAAGACACTGCAGCGACTTGAGAGTTTATAGGGTTTTTCCGTCTGAGCAAGCGAACCGGCCTCTTCCATCGAAATCCCCATTCTCCCGATCTGCTGCAGAAAAAACTCTCCAGTACCTGACGCGCACTTGTTTCCAGCCTGCACCGTGGAGATCTTCCCATCTTTTCCGAGGGCATATATCATAAAGGTTTCACCGCCGGCGCTGACAATCGCGTTATAGCGGGCGCCTTGACCATTTAGGCGAGAGAAGGCATTCTCCGTTGCTTCCGGCTCCGGTATGAATGTGAGATTAATAGATTGGCTGAATTTTCTGCCGGTTACGGCAACCCTTGAATCTCCGTCTATATTCAGCTTTTGTACCGCATCTATAAGGACTTTTTGGGGATTGCCATGGTGGGGTGTTACATTAGTATCTGTTATGGATATTTTTCCGTCTTTATCCTTTCGCAAAGAAACTATCGACAGCGTCGAAGCGCCCATGCATATGCCAATTGATTTCAAGAGAACGTCTCCTTATAGCTTCTCGCTATGATTTCGTAAGAAATCCTTCAATAACCGGCTCGCTCTGAACGCCAGCCTTTGCTTTCACTATTGTGCCATTGTTAATAAAAGCCATAAAGGGAACTCCCATCACCCCATAAGAAGCAGCCGCTTCACGATTATGTGACGCGTCAATCTTAAAGACTGCATCTGGATATCGCTTTCGGATGCTTTGAATAATTGGTTCCTGCATCCTGCATGCACCACACGATGGCGTATAAAAATACAGCACCGTCTTTTCACCTGCCCGAATCCTTTTTCGCGATGCCTTATGAGGGGTAGGCGCATCCTTCCCTTTCATTCTCCAAGTCTTGAATTCCATTACCAGCCGCAGACCTACAAAAAGAAGTACGAGCACTGATAAAACAATAAAAACAATTTTCATTTTTATTTCCTCTCCAGTTTTGTTCAGGCAAGAGCTATACCACTTTATTATGAAAAAACAAGCGGGAATACCCGATAACTTTATTGCTCAAAATGAAGCAGAGACGGCAGGCTAAATATTCGACAGCACATTCAAGGAAGCAAGAGGGCCAGGCCTACACATCTGACAAATGGATTTTATTCTCTATTGATTTAATATTGATGGACTCGCAAAAAGTCGGAGTTTTTGCCGTTTTGTCATTCCCGACCTGATCGGGAATCCATAACTGTTTGTAATTGCTGGATTCCCTCTTTAGGGACTGTGTCATAATTCCTTTTTTTGTCATTTCGAGCAAAACGAGAAATCTTAAAAGCCCTTTTTTGACCCCAAAAACATTGCTCTAAGGTATGAAATAGGCCATTAGTTGATCACATTAACAATTATTAAAGATGGTTACCTTGGTCCGACCCCAATCCTCCAGCTCAATCCTACACATAAAGAAAGGGCGCCTTTTGACGCCCTTTCTTTATGCCTAACATAGCTCAGCTTATTGAGACACGGGTTATTGAATCTCCCCGAAACAAGTTGCGGGGAGATTATTTATTTTCCATTGTTTTATATACTTTTTTGAACCTCCTTATCAGATTCTTGCC
>CAYLXS010000041.1:0-11414 GCA_964387765.1 uncultured Syntrophaceae bacterium | reverse complement strand
CGGGCCTGAATATGATTAAATGGTGGTTTCTTGTGAACGGTATATGTGCGGGTCTAGGCGCCGCGGTAATGCTGGCCCATCCACTTACAATTATTGTTTCAATCGTTGCCGCGCCCCTTACGTCGATTAACCCGATGATAGCAGCCGGGTGGGTTGCGGGTTTTACAGAGGCACTTTTGAGAAAACCGCGGGTAAAAGATTTCATAGACATGAAAACGGATATATCTTCGATAAAGGGGTTCTGGCACAACAAGATTACCCGGATACTTCTCCTTATAGCTTTTGTAAATATAGGAAGTTCTATTGGAACATTTGCTGCCATTCCGCTGATGATGAGGTTTTTGAATTAAGTGCAACATTCTGAAAAAAAGTCCATGCTCTGTCCCAGTTGCAGAAAACTTATCAATCGTGACGAGCCATACTGTCCATACTGCGGGCTCTCAAAGCCCGGGTCGGTATGGAAGAAGACCACTCCTTCAAACCTTCTGCGCAGTCCCTATGATATGATAAAGATCATAATCTACGTTAACGTGGCATTTTATGTCTTTGCCCTCTTATTGAATCCCATGGCGCTTGGCCTGTCCGCCAATCCTCTCGCTTTTCTGTCACCTTCCAACAACAGCCTTTTGCTTCTCGGTGCAACGGGAACCATACCCATAGATAAACTGCACTGGTGGTGGACGCTCCTGTCAGCCTCTTATCTTCATGGCGGGTTACTGCACATCGTGTTTAACATGCTGGCCCTGAAGCAACTGGGACCCTTTGTGCTGAGGGAATATGGTGTCAATCGTTTTTTTGTAATATATACGGTAACCGGTATAGCGGGGTTTTACCTGTCATATCTAGCCGGCGTTACCCTGACCATAGGAGCATCCGCCAGTATTTGCGGTCTTATAGGGGCAACACTCTATTATGGAAAAAGCAGGGGAGATATCTATGGACAGGCAATCTACAAGCAGGTTATGGGATGGGTAGTGGGCCTGGCGCTGTTCGGTTTCATGATTCCCGGAATCAATAACTGGGGGCATGGGGGAGGTATAGTTTCAGGCATTCTACTGGGTTTTCTTATGGGATATAATGAAAAGCACAGAGAAAATCAGCTTCACCGGGTGCTTGCGACGATCTGCATACTGCTGACAGCGGGGGTCCTGTCGTGGGCTGTCCTGCAATCCATCTATTACTCCCTTACCTGATATGAGAATCTGTCACAACGGACTGCAGGATTGACATACCCCGGATATTAACCTATATTTATCAACACTGTCCCGACTTATCGGGGTCATCCATGTAGCGTGGGGCCTCTGTGGCCCATAAAGAGGTTATGCTACGCGCTGGATTCGCGATCGGGGTCGGGAATGACAAATCTACTTGGAAATTGAAAGGAGGGTCACATGTTAAAAAGAAATTGCTGGATGCTGGTCGTACTGGCCGGGATCTTTTTTATTTCAAGCTGCTCTTTACAGGTTGGAGACAGGGTAGCCGGTATCCATTCAGGAAAGTTCTTTTATACGGAAGGAAACTTGATGACGAACTACGATGTTTCCTTCGACAGGGCGTGGAAGGCCTGTGAAAAAACTCTGACTGATATGAAGGCCTCCGTTGTTGAGAGGGATAAGAAAATATCGGAGGGGACGCTGAAAGCCGAACTGAAAGGTGACAATATCCGTATAGTTGTTGAATATATTGAGAAGAACCTGACGAAGGTATCGGTGCGTGTGGGACTTGCAGGGAACAACATTGCGGCGGGCCTGATACAGGAAAAGATCAGGGAAAATCTCATAAACATGTAGGCTGAAGAATCTTCATGAAGATTATACTGGCAGGTCACAACGTTGATTATGAGGTGATAAAGGAATGCCGCGCGTTTCTGGATGGGAAAGAACGCCTGACTCCGGAGACTATCTCCGCCGCTTACGCCCGCATAAGCAGGAATCCTCTGCCGGTCGATGAACTGAGAAAGATCGCGAGGGCCGAGGTCGAAAAGGCGAGAAGCTCCAACCGCAATATCGTCTTTGGTATGGGGCACAGCTCTATTGCCGAGCATGCCGTTTTCAATGTCGATATCCTGGGCGTGTCGCGTCTTGTTGTGGAGGAAATAGAGAAATTCCGTCTCTGCTCCTACACGGAAAAATCCCAGCGATACATACGGTTGGAAGATGATTTTGTTGTTCCCAGAGAGGTGCGGGATGGCGGTCTGAAAGACCTGTTCGTTAAGACGGTAAGAAAGCAGAACCGCCTGTATCACGAGCTCTACGCCGGTTTGAAGGACTACATGTTTGAGAAACACAGGGATATGCTGTCCGATCCGCGTGGCCGTTCCACGGTGGATGGATGGGCGAAGGAGGATGCCAGGTACATAATATCCATGGCGACGCACGCCCAGCTGGGCATGACACTGAACGCGAGGAATCTTGAACTTATGCTCAGACGTTCGGCAGCGCATGTCCTGAAAGAGGTGAACGAGTATGGCACGAAACTCTATGAGGCGACCGGGGATATTGCGCCTTCACTCGTCAGGTACATTGAGGCGACACCTTTTGACCTGGACGTGAGAGCAGACCTGAGAGAGACAATAGGACTCCTGATGGTAAAAATGGGTGCATCTGGGGAGAGTGCCATCCTCGCGAAAGAGGGGAATGTGACACTTGTGCATGCCACGCCGGACGGTGACGAAAAGATTATCGCGTCTATAATGCACTCATCTTCTGACCTTCCCATGGCCGAGTGCCTGGCCGCCGCTCATAAGATGGATAGTGAAGAAAAGGAAGGAATAATCAGAACCGCCTGCCTCCATATGGAATCGCATGATCCGCCGCTGAGAGAATTTGAAAATGCCGATTTTTCATTCGAAGTCACTGTCAGCGCCTCCTGTTTTGCCCAGCTGAAGAGACATCGGATGGCCACAATAACGTGTCAGGATTATAACCCTTCGCTCGGCGTTACCATGCCGGCCTCAATACGCGAAATTGGGATGGAGGGACGTTTCATGGAGGTTATCTCCGGGACAGAGGAAGTGTACAACCGGATCAAAAAGGTATCGCCCCAGGCGGCGCCATATATCCTCACAAATTCTCACAGAAAGAGAGTGGCGCTGAAGGTAAACGCCAGAGAAATGTATCATATCTCCCGCCTTCGAGAAGATATGCATGCTCAGTGGGACATTAGAGAAGCGGCCTCGAAAATGGTAAGACTCGGCAAGAAAGTGATGCCACTGACATTGATGCTGACAGCCGGCAAGGATATCTTCTGCCCAACATAGTGACGGCCGGTCAATCGCTGAATTTGAAGGCCTTTTCTCTGAAGACTTTCAGGCAGGCGTCCACTACGTCCGAATCGTAATGTGTGTCTCTGAGAGCTAAAATTTCCTCCAGCGCTTTCTCCTCTCCAAGCGCCGCCCGGTATAGCCTGTGAGAAGACATGGCCTCCACAGTATCCGCCACTGCTATTATTCTCGCCCCCAGGGTGATCTCTTTTTCCTTCAGACCACGCGGATATCCTGATCCATCAAGTCTTTCGTGATGCTGATGGCATGCCTCGGCAATAGGCCACGGAAAGTCTATTCTCTTTAATATATCGTAGCTGGCCTGGGAATGTGACTTTATTATCTCAAATTCGATTTCTGTCAATTTGCCCGGCTTACTCAATATTTCCGATGGAACACTTATCTTGCCGATATCATGAATAAGCGCGGCAAAGTGGACACCTTTGATTTCATCATCCGAGAGATTCATCTCCCGGGCAGTGGCCTCGGCAAGCTGGGCCACATGTCTCTGATGGCCGGCTGTATATGGGTCGCGCATCTCCAATGCTGTGGCAAGGGCATTTATTGTCCCATACATGCTCCTCAAGAGTTTTTCGGTGCTTTTGTACTTGTAAATAGCCATCTCAATGGTAGTGTTTAAATCTCTTTCACCAAAAGGCTTTATCATATATCCAAAAGGTTCCGTTACCTTCGCCCGCTCAAGGATCTCGTCATCGGCATAGGCGGTAAGATAAACAACCGGTATATTAAAACGGTTTCTGATCTGACTGGCCGCCTCTATACCATCCATTTTCCCATCCAGGACAATGTCCATCAGTATCATATCCGGTCTGAGCTTTTCGGCTTTCTCGACAGCTTTTTCCCCGGAGGTAACAATAGGAAGAGACTCGTGCCCGAGATTCCTCAGCTTGCTCTCTATGTCTTTTGCTATCATTATCTCGTCTTCAACAATCAGAATCCGTTTCTTCATCTGGAGAACCCCCTCTCCTTTTTAACAGTGAATATTTTAAGTATAATTAAAACTATTCAGGTATTAAGTAAATCTTTTAAACATATCGAAAATGTCAAAAATAGTGACAGCTGTCACTATTTTTGAGGACGTAGTCGCGGACGGAATCGGGGACGAGATATCTGATGGAGAGGTTCGCTTTTATACGGTTTCTTATGTCTGTGGAGGATATGTCGAGGAGGGTCAGTCTCCTGAAGAATATGGAGTTACCGTCGGGACCCTTGAAGCTGTCCGCGGCACTGTCATATTGAAACAGTGAGGCAATTGCAGGAGGAAATACTCCACCCAGATTCTTTGTCTCGTGTCCCGGTCTGGCCATGACAACAAAATTACACAGCCGCACCAGATCTTTCCATTCTTTCCATATATGGATCTCGTGGAAGGCGTCCTGTCCCAGTATAAAATAGAGATCGGTGTCGCCCGGTGAATTGTCGAGGAAATACCTGATGGTTTCAATGGAGTAGGACCTGCCACCCCTCCTGTTTTCTATATCTGAGATTGAAAATGCCGGATTGCCCTCTATGGCCAGCCTGAGCATCTGTTCCCTGTGATGAAACGGGGAAATATCTCTGTCTGTCTTGAGCGGTTGTATGCGGGCGGGAATGAATATTATCCTGTCAAGGCGGAACAGGTCGAGGATCTCTTCGGCACATCTCAAATGCCCGAGATGTACTGGATCAAAGGTTCCTCCGAATAGTCCCCACTTCATATTCTTATCTGCCCGTCGCCATAGATTATGAATTTTGTGGTTGTTAATTCTTCGAGCCCCATGGGACCGAAGGCGTGGAGTTTCGTGGTGCTTATGCCCATCTCCGCTCCCAGTCCCAGCTCAAATCCGTCACTGAACCGGGTGGAGGCATTTACCAGTACCGTTGAGGAATTGACTTCATTCAGGAAGCGCTGGGAGTTGTTATAGTCGCTTGTGATGATTGCCTCTGTATGCAAAGAGCCGTATTTCTCTATATGCGCCATAGCTTCGTCAATACTGTCGACCACCCGTACTGCAAGGACGAGATCGAGATATTCTTCATACCAGTCGGTTTCGGTCGCCTCTTCCGCGTCTGGAAGAATGGCCCTGGTCCTGTCGCAACCCTTTAACGTAACACCGGCCTCGCGAAACTTTTCAGCTATTGCCGGGAGAAATCTTCCGGCAATATTTCTGTGTACCAGCAGGGTTTCCATGGCATTGCACACGCCGGGTCTCTGGGCCTTGGCGTTGAGGGATATAGCCACAGCCATTTCGATATCGGCACTCTCATCCACTAATATGTGACAAACACCTTTGTAGTGTTTGAGGACAGGTATCCTGGACATGCTGACAATTGCCCGAATAAGGCCTTCGCCCCCCCGGGGGATAATGAGATCTATATACTCATCAAGCTTCAGCAGCTCATTGACGGCATCTCTGTCGGTTGTGGAGATTATCTGTATGGCGCCCTCCGGGATATCAGTTTCTTTCAGAACACCCTGCAGTATCCGGGCAATGGCGAGGTTGGAATTTATCGCCTCCGATCCACCCCGCAGTATGATGGCATTCCCGGATTTCAGGCAGAGGGCCGCAGCGTCCGCGGTTACGTTCGGGCGTGACTCGTAGATAATTCCTATTACACCGAGCGGGATCCTTCTCTTCCCGACGAGCAGGCCGTTTGGCCTTCTCCTCATACCGGTGATTTCCCCCACCGGATCGGGCAGGGCGGCAATCTGCACAAGGCCATTTGCCATGTCCTTTATTGCAGTTTCGTTCAATGTCAGTCTGTCTATCATGGCATCGGACATGCCCTTGTCCCTCGCGTATTCAAGATCCTGTGCGTTTTCCCTGATGATGTGATTGGACTCTTTTACCAGTACTTCCGCCATCTTCAGGAGCGCTTTGTTTTTTACAGCGGTTGAAATATTTGCAAGAAGTCCGGCGGCCTTTCTGGCTCTACACCCTGTCTCTGTAATCTCTGCTTTCATATCCATTGTCCTGTCTTCCCATTATTCATATTTTCTCATTGAGAAGAATGAATCTATAGTATATGAAAGGCCGTGTCAAGATTGACAGTTTTGTAAAAAATCCAACTGAGAAAACAGAAATGAAGATAGCCATGGATGAAATATGCGTCAGTGCAGGGAAAAATGTATATGAAGTTATACAGGCCGGTGGATTCGATTTTGACAGAGTCACCACCTATGTCGGCGCGGCTACAGGACCAAGGTGGCTTCTCGCCAGCGGTTTCGACCTCTCGCTATTGAAGAGTGGAGTACTCGGCAACAAGCGTCCCGTGCTCCTCGCAGGTTCATCGGCGGGCGCGCTACGCTTCGCCGCATGGATGCAGCCGGAGCCTGAAAAGAGTTATGACAAGCTCATCGAGTCGTACATTGCCATGCATTTTACCAGAAAGGACACACCGGAGGGAATTCTGCAGTGCATCCATGATCTTATAGATTCTTACATCGATGATGATGCCATCCCGTTTGCGCTGACCAACAGAAAATACCGCCTGGCAATCATAACGGCCCGTGCCAAAAGACTTGCCGCCTTGAATGTAAGATGGTTGCAGGGACTGGCCCTGGGGGCGGGATTTGTCTGCAATGCCCTCAACCGGCACAGGATCCACAGGTTTTTTCAGAGGGTGGTGTTCCACAGCAGTCCAATCCTGCCCTATTTCTGTCTCAACCACGATTTCAAGGGGCAGGCGATCCCTTTAAATGAGGCAAATTTCAAACACGCGCTGCTGGCTTCCTCGGCGGTGCCTCTTGCCGCCGCCGGCGTCAGAGACATATATGGCGCGCCGAGCGGTATGTATCGGGATGGAGGTCTTATCGACTATCATCTCAATCAGAAATATTCCAGCGGCAAGGGATCGATCACCCTCCTTTTTAACCATCAGCGCCGCCTGATACCTACCTGGCTTGACAAAAGACTTTCCTCCCGGCAGCCTCCCGGGGAGTATCTCGAGGATCTCCTGATGGTATATCCGTCGGATGATTTCATCCGTAAATTGCCCTATGGCACGGTGCCTGAGCGAGGGGATTTCAGGAGGTATGTCGACAATCCCTCAAAGAGAATAAAAAACTGGAAACGGGCGGTCGTGGTCTCGGGGTACCTCGGAGAAGAATTCCTGGGACTCGTGGAAAGCGGAAGACTGCGTGATGTTGTAAAGAAGATATAGGACGTAAGATATGAATCCCGGATATGCAGACCTTTGTAGAGAGGGGACACTGATAAAGAGGGCGAATATTCTTGCCGGCATTATGAAAAGCTGTGTACTTTGCCCGAGAAAGTGTCACGTTGACAGAACGGCCGGTGAAAGGGGATTTTGCGATCTTGACGACAGGATCATGATCGACAGCGCCCTCGCTCATCACGGGGAAGAGCCTGTTCTTTCGGGGAAATATGGCGCAGGGACCATCTTTTTCTCATCCTGCAACATGCGATGCATCTATTGTCAGAACTACCAGATCAGCCATCAGCAAACCGGTAAGACAATTGATCCCGAGAACCTGTCACGTATCATGATAGATCTCCAGGGCAGGGGATGTCACAATATTGACGCGGTGACGCCGACTTCCCATCTTCCGGGACTTATCGATGCCCTTCTTGATGCTTCTCAGAAAGGACTCTCCATCCCCCTTGTCTATAACTGTGGTGGGTATGAAAACTGGGAGATCATTGGACTTCTTGACGGGATAGCGGACATATATCTACCCGACTTCAAATACGGAAATGACCGGGATGCCCACTCCTTTTCGGGCGTGAATGATTATGTTCTCCATGCCATATCCGCGATCCGCGAGATGGTGCGGCAGGTGGGAGGCTGCCTGGAGATCGAAGACGGAATCGCGAAACGGGGCGTGATCATCCGGCACCTGATTCTTCCCGGAAAGATCGAAAACAGTATAGAGGTCCTCGAAGCAATAAAGAGATATATATCGACGTCTGTTTCTCTCAGCATTATGTCTCAATACACCCCGATTCGAGCTGTTGCGGACCACCCCCTTCTCGGAAGGAGGATAACGAAAGGGGAATATGAAACTGTTGTAAATAAGGCCCTGGATATGGGCTTTGACAACATTTTTATACAGGACGTGAATAATTACCAGCTCACCCCGGATTTTGACAGAGAAAATCCCTTCAGTGGAGAATAATTCGGGGTGCGGGCCTACTGTCCCTGAATATTATATATTTCCACGCCTGGCGGGGGAGTAAAGTTGAACAACTCGTCTGGGGGATTGATGTTGAACTTGATATCGCTGAAGCTGAGCCTGGTAGTATTATCGTACATGTCGGTAAAAACGCATTCCACAATACGGAAATTGTTCCTGTCCACAGTGAGCAGGAGGGATTTGATGCCGGCTTCGTATTTGCGCGGTATAAGGGTAATGATATAATTACCCTCTGTATTCACGGAGCCGTTGCCGGGAAAGGCTATTTCAAAGTCATCTTTCAGTTTTCCGATACCCGTGAGAAATCTTATGGTCATTTTTGACGACAGGGCCTTTTTAGCGTCCTGAATATAGACAATATTGTCATCCGGCATATACAGCCACGCCTTCGAGGGATTTATAATCAGTTTCTTCATGGAAGGTTTCGTGTAATTCCACAACATTCTTTCAGGTTTTTTCAGATAGACCGTGCCTTTCTCTATAATTGTCCTGTCTATGGATTTGATGGTTGCTTTCTGCATGAAATTTGCCTTGAAATCCGCTGTATGATTATACGCAGTCTGTATATTCGCGACGAGTTCGTCGAGGGAAATGGCAGGGGAGGTAGCCACTGTACCAATCAAGATCAGGACCGGGATTACAAACAGGATCAGAAAAATTTTACACCGGTGAGAACATCTGATAATAAAATCGGTCATGGGTTGTAGCCTAAGCATGCGATAACAGGAGTATAATTATAACTATTGGTTATTATTGAATATAATCTAATGCCTAAATTGTAGGCAATGAGGTATAAGGTATCGGCAACAGGATGATTCTATATTTTATCAACAGGTTTATTAACAGCCTTATACACAGCTTTGTGGAAAGCTGAATACGGGTTGTGGATCTCTTTTAGAAGGTTAATAACTACGAGATCTTCACTCTCCACCCGAATGGATCTTCCTTTTCGCCATACTGAATCCGGAGGATTTCATTGTACAGCTTTTCAGTCAGTGGGCCTGTGTTTCCGTCACCGATCACATAGTCTTTCCCACGGTAGTAGATCTGTCCCACCGGCGATACAATGGCGGCGGTTCCCGACGCGAAGGTCTCTTTAAGGGTCCCATCGGCAATAGAGTTTAATATCTCATCCATCGACAATCGTTTTTCCAGGACGTTGACCCCCCATGATTTTGCCAGAAGGATCACGGAATCACGCGTAACGCCAGGGAGGATGCTTCCCGTGAGAGGGGGTGTTATCAGATCATCTCCTATGACAAAGAAGATGTTGCTTGTCCCCACCTCTTCAACGTATTTTCGTTCCCTTGCGTCGAGCCACAACACCTGGGTGTAACCCATTTTCAATGCCTCCTCACTCGCATAGAGACTGGCCGCATAATTGCCTGCCGCCTTACAGTCTCCCACACCTCCCTGGGCCGCCCTGACATATTTCTCGCTCACATATATCTTCGTCGGACTGAAGCCTTCCGGATAATATGCCCCGACCGGACCCGCAATTATATAAAACAGGTATTTGCCGGAGGGGTGTACTCCGAGGGAAGACTCTGTAGCGATCATTGTCGGCCTGATGTACAGCGATGTGCCTGCGCTGCGTGGTATCCAGTCTTTCTCTAAAAGCACAAGTTTTTTCAACCCATCCATGAACAGATCGCTGTCTATCTGCGCCATGCACAACCTTTCCGCGGAGAGGTTCATCCGGTTCATGTTCTCTTCCGGTCTGAACAGATAGACGGAGCCGTTTTCACCTCTGTAGGCCTTCATGCCTTCAAATATTTCCTGTCCATAATGGAGACACATCGCGGCAGGGTCGAGTGACAAGGGCCTCAGGGGTTCTATGGAGGCATTGTGCCATCCCTCATTATTATCGTATTCTACAATAAAGAAATGGTCGGTGAATATTTGTCCAAACCCGAGTTTCGATTCATCTTCGGGTTTTGGTTTCATGCGCTCCGGATCGATTTTTGTAATTTTAATCTCCATTTTGGTCTTCCTTTCAGAAATGGGTGCAGTCCCCGATTATCGTTTTCCCTGTGATTTACGATTATGAAGGCGATTTTTAGAAAATACACGCAAATATAGCTGCCTGTCAAGGGCAAAAAATATTGTTGTTGCTTAGGCTTAGATTGAATCCCTGGAATATCTTCTTCAACTAATTTGAAGATGAACCGCAGAACATAAAAAACAAAAAAATTTCCAGGACAGGATCGCAACGAAATTGGGAGTAAATCAGGTATTGATTCATAATCATTAATGGCGAATGGTGCAGAGGAACGCAATACCAATGGTCCAGGATTTACAAAGTCATTTAGATCGCTTCTCTGTCAAGGGCTCTGTACTGGATAGCCTCTGATATGTGGGACTGACGAATATTTTTCTCATCTTCGAGGTCCGCGATGGTTCTGGCTACCTTCAGTATCTTGGTATATGCCCTTGCGCTCAGGCCGAGCCTGTCAACCGCCATTTCAATCAGTCTCTTCGAATCTCCGTCAAGTACGCAGTGTTCCTTTATCTGTCTGTTGGACATTCTCGCATTGCACAATATGCCACTTTGAAATCTGTCCTTCTGAATATCTCTCGCCCTGTTCACGCGTTTCTTGATGGATTCGGACATTTCTCCTCCGGATTCCCTCGATAGATCCTTATATCTTATAGATGGTACTTCTATGTGGATATCTATCCTGTCGAGCAGAGGACCGGATATTCTGGCCCTGTACTGTCTTATCTGGCGGGGAGTGCATGTGCACTGTCTTCTGCTATCGGTATAATACCCGCACGGACATGGATTCATGGCGGCCACAAGCATGAATCTGGCGGGGTAGGTTGCCGAGGCGGAAGCCCTCGAAACGGTTATATGACCGCTTTCCAGAGGTTGTCTTAGCACCTCCAGCACGTTTCTTTTGAATTCAGGCAGCTCGTCCAGGAAGAGTACTCCATTGTTGGCGAGACTTATCTCTCCCGGCCTCGGTATACGTCCTCCCCCCACCAGGCCCG
>CAYLXS010000040.1:0-11427 GCA_964387765.1 uncultured Syntrophaceae bacterium | reverse complement strand
CATTCCAGCTTGGCATAGCGGGATTTATCATTCCCTTTATGTTTGTTTACGCGCCAGAGTTGCTGATGATCGGAAGCCCGTGGGCCATTCTGACGAGTTTTCTGACGGCGGCTTTCGGAATTGTATGTCTTGCGGCCGGTGTTCAGGCCTGTCTGCTTGTCAGGGCTAGATGGTACGAAGTGGTTCTGCTTCTGGCGGTGGCGTTACTTATGATAAAACCGGGTCTGATTACGGATGGGATGGGTTTTGTGCTGTTTGCCGTGGCTTTCAGTTCACAGTGGATTAGAAGAAAACGCATTGCGGCATCAACAGCCGCCGCATAGAATAATAGAGTTAGTAAAAAATTTAAGGGAGAAAGTGTTATGAAAAAATCGTTGGAAAAGGTCTTTAATCCCGGGTCAATTGCTGTAATAGGGGCTTCTGAGGTCCCGGGGAAGGCCGCCGAAAGAAGGACAAGGAGTCTAATCCAGGGGGGATATAAGGGGGATATTTATCTTATTAACCCGAAACGTGACGAGCTCTTTGGAATGAAGGCATATCACAGCATCACCGAAGTGGATAAGGAAATTGATCTGGTTATGATCGTTGTTGCACCCAGATTTCTCGCTTCCGCCGTGGCGGACAGTGTAAAGATGGGGGCAAAGGGGATTATCATTATTACCGCAGGCCTCGGAGAGTCAGGTGAAGAGGGGAAAAAGATCGAAGCGGAAATTTTGAGTGAGGCGGCAAAGACAGGCGCCTATGTTATCGGCCCTAATTGCAGCGGCATGTTCAACGCCTCGGCAGATATCAATATGCTGGGTATTCCTACTATCAATAATGGTCCGATTTCGGTTCTTACACAGAGTGGCAATGTAATCGACTCACTGACTCATTTTGCCAAGATGAAGGGATGTGGCTTTAACAAGATGATCAATGTAGGCAATGCCGTAGGAGTTCAATTACATGAGTACATTACCTACCTGAAAGATGACCCTGACACAAAGGTCATCGCGACCTACCTCGAAGGGATCAAGGGCGGGCACGAGCTGATCAGGGTTGCCCGAGAAGCGGCAAAGACAAAACCGATTATTGCCCTCAAGGTGGGAAAATCGAGTGCCGGGGCGAGGGCCGCCGCCTCTCATACAGGTTCTCTGGCCGGTGACGATATAATACTGGATGCCGCCTTCAGACAGGCGGGCATCGTGAGGGTGTCCAACGCGGATGAACTGGTCGATATGGCAGCTGTATTTTCCAGTTGTCCCATTCCAAAGGGCAACAGACTGGTTATCATGTCAGAGGGTGGCGGCGATAACTCCATAGCGGCGGACAATGCCGAGAAGTACGGAATGCAGGTTCCCATCCTCAGCGAGGAAACCCAGGGGAAAATGAAACCTATTCTTCTTGCGGGGATGCCCGCTCACAACCCCATTGACTATGGCGGAACGGCGGAAGAGAATCCTGATGTTATTACCCAGTGTGTCAAGACATGCATGGAGGATGATAATGTCGATGGAATATTGATAACAGGTTTCTTTGGAGGTTTCTTTGATATCATAGCGCCTCATATTGCGGCACTGGAAGAACAGACGGCAAGAGACCTGGTCGATCTGGTTAAAAAATACAAGAAACCGGTTATTGTCAATACCAGTTATGCCAGGGATTCCATTAAATCTCTCAGCATACTTAAAGAGGCCGGGATTCCGGTAATTGAATCTTCCGACAGGGCCGCGCAGTGTATGAGCTCGCTTATGCATTTTGCAGTAAATCAGAGAAGAATCAGAGAGATGAACATACCAGAGGAAAAGGCTACTGAGCGGATAGGAGTCAAAAAACTATTTAAAAAAGTAGCGGGTGAGTCGAGGCATAATCTTCTTGAGACGGAATCGAGAGACCTGCTCAGCGAATATGGTGTTTCGCTTCCGGATGCGGCACTGGCAAAGACCCCGGCAGAAGCGGTGGAAGCAGCTGACAGGCTGGGTTATCCACTGGCAATGAAGATAGTCAGTCCCGACATTATTCACAAATCGGACGCGGGCGGAATCAAACTGAAACTTTCGAACGCAGATGAGGTAAAAACGGCGTTCGATGAGATCATAAAAAATGCTGAGAAAATAACATCGCGGGAAAGAATTGTTGGGACGTTGCTTTCACCGATGGTTTCCCCCGGGCAGGAATGTATTATCGGGATGATCAGGGATGCCCAGTTCGGCCCGATTATCATGTTCGGTCTGGGAGGAATATTTGTGGAGGTGCTGAAAGATGTCTCATTCAGGGCAGTCCCTCTGGCTGATGAAGATATAGATGATATGATCAGCGAGATAAAGGGTTATAAGATTCTGACCGGTGTGAGAGGTGAAAAGGCGAAAGACGTCGAGGCGATAAAAGGTGTCCTTGCAAAACTGTCGGAGATCGTAATCGACAATCCGGAGATCAGTGAAATCGACTTGAATCCGGTGATTGTCCACGAGAAGGGTTTATCCATTGTGGATTCAAGGGTGTTGATTGGATAATTTTTTAAGATACAGGAGGCAGGAAAATGAAATTTGAATGCATAATTTATGAAAAAGGGGATGGTATTGCCACGATTAAATTGAACAGGCCACAGGTCTTGAACGCCATGAATAAACAGTTGTGGATTGATTTTCAGGTGGCCCTGGAGGATGTTAGAAATGATCCAGCGGTCAAGGTGCTGATTATTACCGGAGAGGGAAGGGCTTTTTCCACGGGGGCGGATCTCAAAGATTCGAAAGACAGAAGTCTGGAGGATTATCGTGACTATCTTGTTGAACTGCAGGAGGCATCAAGGAAGATTATCAGATTTGAAAAACCGACTATAGCGGCCATCAACGGGTATGCTCTTGGCTCCGGATATGAACTGGGGCTTGCGTGCGATGTAAGGATTGCCGCGGAGGATGCAAAGATAGGTTCCCCCGAGGCCAGAGTAACATCTTCTGTCACGGGGGGCGCAATGAGACTTGTTCAGGACCTGATAGGTCCGGGGAAGGCCAAAGAGCTCCTCTTTACGGCCGAGTATATAGACGGCAAAGAGGCCGAGAGGATAGGTCTCGTCAATAAGGCGGTCCCACTTGACCAGCTGATGGATGAGACGATGCAAATGGCAAAAAAGATGGCGGCCAATTCATCATTCTCCATCAAGATGATTAAGAGAGGTCTCAATATGGCGCGCGGTGAGGTGAGCCTCGAGGCGCTTATGGAGTATGAAGTCGAGGCGTGCCTGGCCTGTGTTTCCACGAAGGAGAGGCAGGGCTCTCTCGAGAATTTTGAAGAGAGGGAGAGATAAAGTCAGTAAAGGGGAGGGGCCAAGCCCCTCCCCTTTTTTCTTGATTTTAGTCGTGAATCTCTTTAATATCTGTGTCGTTCAGGAAATAAACGAAGTTCGTGAAAGGACTCTGACGTGAAAAAAACTCTCATCACCGGCATTACCGGGCAGGATGGATCATATCTTGCCGAGTTTCTTCTAAACAAGGGATACGAAGTGCATGGTCTGATCAGGAGATCAAGCACATTCAACACCGGCCGCATCGATCACCTCTACAAAGATATGCATGATCCGGAGGCACGGATGTACCTGCACTACGGCGATCTCTCCGTATCCGCCCATCTGACTAACCTGCTGTCTGACATTAAACCCGATGAGATATATCACCTCGGCGCCCAGAGCCACGTGCGTGTAAGCTTCGATACCCCCGAATATACCGGCGACATCACCGGACTGGGGACAATCAGGCTCCTCGAGGCAATCAGAAAGACCGGCATCAGGGCAAGATTCTATCAGGCCTCGTCCAGCGAGATGTTCGGAGCGGCTCCACCTCCACAGAGTGAACTCACACCATTTCAACCCCAAAGCCCTTACGCCGCCGCCAAGGTCTATTCCTACTATGTGGTCAAAAATTACCGTGAGGCCTATAATATATTTGCCTGCAACGGCATCTTGTTCAATCACGAATCCCCGCGTCGTGGCGAGACATTCGTCACAAGAAAGATCACCCGAGCGGCTGCCAGGATCAAGCTTGGCCTGCAGAAAAAACTCTACCTGGGCAACCTGGACGCAAAGAGAGACTGGGGCTTTGCCGGCGATTATGTGGAAGTCATGTGGATGATGCTGCAGCAAGATAAACCGGACGATTTTGCCATAGCCACCGGAGAGACACACTCCGTCCGTGAATTTGTGGAACGAGTCTTCGAAAAACTCGACCTCGATTATCGCCGTTACGTGGAGATTGACGAACGCTACTTCAGACCGACCGAAGTTGATGTACTCCTCGGCGATTCCACAAAGGCGCAGGAAACCCTCGGATGGAAACCCAAAACCAACTTTGACCAGCTAATCAACATGATGGTCAAGACCGACCTCGAATTAGCCGAAAAGGAAAAGGTTCTCCACGACGCCGGTTATTAAACTAACAGGGACACGCTACCAGAAGAAACCGGTTTCCGCCTGTCTGCATGCGATGCACAGGCCAGCCGGAATAGCGACAAACATCTGCGCGCAAACAATATTCTCTGCCAACGCTGTTCCCGTGTCAAGATTGCAGTCCCGACCCCGTTAGAAGAGGAATATAATAATGTATCATGGTGTTCCGAAGATACTTTTTGACAAGCAGGATCATGAACTTCTGGTCATTGTCAATGAGGTTCTCAACAGGGACAAGTCGCGGAAGTATCTCAAAAATCTTCTGAACCCGTATCTGCACCCGCATGGAATCAAGGAGATGGCGGCGTCGAAGGAGTTGCGCGTTGCCTACGCCGTAATCCACCTACTCCATTCTCTGGAGGTCGGTGAGGCGGAGGATCGCCTGGGCGCTCTGCGTTCCCTGCGGGATGAGGTGCTCTACAGCGCCCAGAGTTTTCTCCGCAGGAATACCGCCCGGGTCCTTCTGCAGATCATGAAAAAACTGGTTCAGGCCAGCGGGGACTATCGCCGGCAACTGGAACTGGCGCATGATTTCCGCATCACGGCGTCCGGGAAGCCCCGTATTGTACGGGAGCAGCTGAGGCGTTATCATTTGCTGGAAATGCCGGAGGAATGGAATCAGATCGCAACCGATGATCATGTCCACGATATCAATACCAAGGGGCGAAAATCTTCCACTCACCTGATTATGGATGCCTGGATCAAAGGTATCCGAAGGATCAAGGTGATCTATTATAATCACGTGAAAGCGGATGTCGCCGAGGAGCTTCTGAAAGCGGCTGAGATTATGGGCATCAGGGTCAGGATCGGCGTCGAATTTTCCGCGAGATTTCACGACCGGTATGCCCTGTTTATATGGGCCCCCCGCGGGCTTCTGGACGCGCAGGATTACCTGAATTTTCTGAAGGAAAAACCGGTCGAGTCCTTCATGGCTGAGGGACGAAGGGTTTCGGAATACCAGCGGCGTTATATCATGGCGGTTCTCAGGGAGTTTAACGACAGGCACCGCTACGTGATAGAGAATAACTACGGGTTTCTTCCTCCCCTCCTTGATCAGGAAGATTTTCTGTCTTTTGTGGGTGTCGGTCAGGCGTCTTTACTGCATCTCGCTGAGTACATACACACAAAAATGCTGCCGGTCATGAATGATTATGTCGCCGGCCTGAGAGTGAAGTATGCCGGAGCGGTGTCTGAAGAGCGTCAGCGAATGGCCGGTATTGTGGAAGAGCTGAACCGGCTGGATTCGGAGGCTATCGTGGAGGGGTACCTGCGTCCGTCTCACAATCCTTCCGTTCCGGATCCCAATATACCGTGTGACGGAGCGGATGTTCCGGCTTTGCTGATGCTGCCGCCACTTGAGCTCCTCGAACGGCTGGGGCATCTTAATGCCGGTTACAGTATTACTCTTGCTCTCGGTAATCTGAATGTCGAGGATGTTATTGAGCTTCTCTATGACTGCAGGGGCATGATAACACATCTGGAAATATTCAATCTCAAGGATTATGTGACCGGCAGAGAACCTCACAATGCCGAGATCAGCGCGTTGCAGAGTGCCATAAACGAAGATAACGTTATAAAATTAAAACGTATTATACAGGAATCCATCAAGAGGTTAAGTACGAAAGACGTCGGGAGAACTGATAAGTTTACAAAAATACTGCGTGATATATCGACGTTTCGATCGTATTACAAGGGAGCACTTCTCAAGAGCCGCGCCGGCAGCGATTCCACCGGACGTTCGCACCATCTCTATGGAATGGGGCTTGTTATAAAAGACACTCTTCCTCTCAGGGCGCAAAAGGAGATAAAGAGGGCGTCACCTTCCTCCCGTCTGACCATCCCTATTAATACGGCGGTTTATCTGCGTGCGAACTATGTGCCGCGCAGCAATTCCAACAGGCTGGTAAATGCTTTTTACCGTATGACCTGTTGTATTCCCGGCTTGCGTCTTATAGGGAAAAAACGTCTGGAAGAATGGGAGATCGACAGGTCTTCCAGCTATATGGAAGCCGAAGGCAATATAGTTGCATTGGGCGGATTTGATGAGGAGAGCACCAATGATCTCTATCTTGAATCTCCGGATCTGCGAAAAAATCGGGGAGGGATATCATGGGAATATCTCAACAGCGGCCTGAAAAACTGGATGAAGGTGCTGATAGGTTTTGTGCCGGCATTCCTTACGTTTTACCTTACTAAAGACTGGTGGCTGCTCTCCTGGTTCGGGGCGTTTATCTGGTTCGGAATCACGGGCGCGCGCAATATAATCCAGTCTGTCATAGGCGGCGGAGGTATTCGCCGTTCTCCGCTGTTGAAATGGAATGATTATGTCAGCTGGGACCGCCTGACGGATTCCCTCCTCTTTACGGGTTTTTCTGTTCCCCTGCTCGATTATCTAGTCAAAACCCTGCTGCTGGACAGGACATTCGGCGTTACGACTTCTACCAGCCCCATCCTGCTGTATACGATTATAGCCCTGGCAAACGGGTTGTACATCTCAACGCATAACGCCTTTCGCGGACTGTCTAAGGGTATTGTTTTCGGGAATTTTTTCAGGACGATCCTTTCCATTCCCATTGCTGTTGTATTCAGCATGATAACAGGTGACATACTCTATGCGTGTGGGATTGTGGATGTAAATGCCATTCTCCAGAGATGGGCGGCTGTAATTTCCAAGGCAGCGTCCGACTGTGTGGCGGGTTTTATAGAGGGGATTGCCGATCGTTACCAGAATGTACGTATCCGCATGTTGGACTATCGAAGCAAACTAGGGCAGATGTTTGATATATATACCCGTATGGAACTGCTTTTCCCCGAATCCGACGTGTGTGAGATGCTTGAATCTCCCAAGAGGTTCATACGCGCCATAAAGGCAGAGACGCGCGACCTGGAAAAGATAGTGATTATAAACGCCCTTGACCTGCTGTATTTCTGGATGTACCAGCCTCGCGCCGAAAGCGCGTTGCACGCGATTATGAGGGGAATGTCCCCCGAAGAACGTCAGATATTTGTTCGCGTCCAGTCGGTTCTTGAACGTGACAGGGAGGTAAGCCAACTGTTTGTCGATGGAATTGTGGGGAAAAACTTTTCGAAGGCGTTGTCATTTTACCTGGATCGTTCAAACCAGTACCTGGCCGCCATTAAAAAGATGATGTAACTGAATGACACTTATTATAGCACATAGAGGCGCACGAAGCCTGGCTCCCGAAAATACACTGGCAGCGGCCCGCAAGGCTCTGGAGGTCGGTGCCGATCTGTGGGAAACGGATGTGACGGTAACGAGCGACGGTGAGCTGATACTTTTTCACGATGATTCCCTTGCCCGTACCACCAATGTCAGGGACCGTTTTCCGCGCCGTGATCCGTGGCATTTTACAACGTTTACCCTGGCTGAAATCCGTTCGCTGGACGCGGGTTCCTGGTTTGCGAAGACCGATCCTTTCGGCCGGATTACGTCGGGGTTGGTAACGCGCAAAGAACTGTCGGATTACCGGTATGAAAAGATACCCACGCTGAGCGAGGCTCTCCGTTTTACACAGAATGCCTCTTTTTGTGTCAATCTGGAGCTGAAACACCTTCTTCCTCCTATGGAGAATTTTCCCCTGGTTGAACGGGTTCTGTCGGCGATAGATGAGTCCGTTATAGACTATGAGCGTGTTGTTATTTCCTCTTTTAATCATAAATTTTTGCGCGAAGTCAGGACCCGAAATTCCTCTCTTGCAATACAGGCACTGATAGGACATTCTGAGATCCAGTCTCTTGACTGGGATGACCCGGAATTTGAAACTTATAATTTCTCTAAAAATCTGATAGACGAAAAGCAGTTGCTTGTAATGACGGAAAAAGGAATATCTGTTAATATCTTTACCGTTAATGAAGAGGATAAAATGATGCGGTTTGCGAAAGCGGGCGCGGCAGGTTTAATAACGGATTTTTCTCAGAGAGCTGTCAGGTTGCTGCGGTAGATAACCATATTGTGGTGGTTATAAGGAGCAACAAGCACGTTCCTTCTGTGACAACGGGTGAGTAATCATGATCAAGACGGATGTAATTATTATCGGCGGTGGTTCAACTGGTTGTGGTGTGGCGAGGGACCTGGCGCTGCGGGGGATCCCTCACTGTCTGATCGAAAAGGGCGATTTTGCCGCCGGGGCGACGGGCGCGTGCCACGGATTGCTTCACAGTGGCGGCCGGTATGCGGTGAATGATCCCGAAGCGGCAGCTGAGTGTCTATCCGAGAATATGATACTGCGAAAGATAGCTGTAAAATGTGTGGAGCAGACAGGCGGATTGTTTGTGCGTCTCCCGGGTGATTCCAAGAGATTCAGAGATATGTTCCTGAAGAGTTGTGAGGAGACGGGCATCTCTACCGAAGTGCTTTCCCCGAGCAGGGCACTTGATCTGGTCCCCAATCTCAACCCGTCTCTCGAAGAGGCGATAAAGGTGCCTGACTGTTCCATCGATCCCTTCAGGTTGTGCATGCTAAATATAACCTCGTCTCGGAGGAGAGGTGGAGAGATCCTGACCCATAACAGGGTGATAGATATCATCCGGGAACATGGCAGATGCGTCGGCGTAAAGGTGCAGGAGGAATCAACAGCTGAAGTCAGGGAGATCAGGGGGAAGATTATCATAAATGCCGCAGGCGCGTGGGGGAATAAAATAGCATCTATGGCCGGAAGCGGTGTGCCGATGACCCTGTCCAAGGGGAGTCTTATCATCACGAATCACAGGCTGACAAATATGGTGATAAACAGGCTGCGGCCTTCCTCCGATGGAGATATTATTGTACCCAATGAGGCGGTATGTCTTGCGGGCACTACGTCCATAACGGTTAACAACCCTGATGAAAGTGAAGTTGATCCGGTCGAGGTGGATATTATAGCGACTCAGGCACGGCAGATGCTCCCGGATTTTGGCTCTACACGATTGATCAGAACCTACGCGGGTGTCCGGCCTTTGCTTAAGGCGGATGGCGGAGATGACAGGAAGATATCCAGAGGTTTCAAGATAATAGATCACAAGAACGGCATGTTCAGTATTATGGGAGGAAAACTTACTACCTACAGGCTTATGGCGGAAAAGATCTCCGACAGGGTGATGGAAGCCCTGGACCTTAAAACGAAGTGCCAGACAGCGGAACTTCCCCTTGAGGGGCAGGAGGAATTGAGCGGGTATCCTCTCTCTAAACGGCTTAAGACCCTGGAAAATATTGTGTGTGAATGTGAGCTAGTAACAGCGGACGATGTGGAGAGGGTTGCCAGGGAAATCGGCACCAGACGCATCGAAGACATTCAGCACAGGACGCGGCTGGGTATGGGGCCGTGTCAGGGAGGCTTTTGTACTTACCGGGCGCTGGGGATCATGCAGGAGACGGGGAAAATGGCCCCGGAGGAATCCATGCAGGTTCTCAGAGAATTTCTGCAGAGAAGATTCAATGGAATCAAACCGGCCCTGTGGGGTGATCAACTCCGGGAAGAACAGCTTGTTGAAAGTATATATCTCGGTATTCTGGGTATGGAGCAGAAGCAATGAGCGGCACGTACGAGGTTGTGATAATAGGCGGAGGGATGTCAGGGATGATGGCGGCCATCACGCTTGCGGACATGGGCAGAACGGTCGCTGTGGTTTCGAGGGGCGATCCTGTCTGTTGTCTTTCCACCGGTTGTATAGATGTGCTCGCGGCCGGCAATGATCCCCTGAAAGGTATCGGTTCGCTGCCGGACAATCACCCCTATCATCTGGTTGGAGAAGACGCCGTCAAGACATCTCTTGAGATGTTCAAGGCTGTTATGTCGGAAGAGGGGGGAGCGTATGTGGGTGATGCGCATGTGAACAGAAAAATATTGACGCCCCTGGGAAAGCATAAGGTTACATGCCTTGTACCCGGAACAATGGAGTTTGCCGATTTCGATTCCGATGAGTATATCCATGTAATATCGTTTAATAAAATGAAAGATTTCTACCCGAATTACATTACATCAAATTACAAGAACGCCGGCTGTTCCATATTTGACGCGGGAATCTCTACTACGATTGGTATCGCAGAGCGGTTGGAGAACAGGCAGTTTCTTAAAAAGTTTATATTGTGGTTAAAAGGTCTCGAAATCCCGGAGGGAAGGATAGCCATACCGGCAGTGCTTGGTATGCATTTCACTGTGGATGTATGTAATGAAATATCGGTTGAACTTGGCAGAAAGGTCTTTGAAATACCGACTTTGCCACCCTCCATGCCGGGGCTGAGATTGTTTGGCGGTCTGAGAAATGCCCTGTTGAAAAGAGGAGTTAATCTATACTGGGGGAAAGAGATATACAGTGTTGAAAAATCGGGTAGCCAGATTGAGGCGGTTACACTTGCCGGTGCCGGACGATCAACAAGTGTGCAGGGAAATGCGTTTATCCTGGCCACGGGTTCATTTGTAAGCGGCGGACTTCATGCGTCGATGGACACCGCGAGAGAGACGGTATTTAATCTGCCTGTATATCTTCCCGGGAAGAGGAAATCATGGTTCAACGACGATTTCTTTACTCCGGGACACGCGATAGAAAAGTCCGGCATATGTGTGGACCAATCCTTCAGACCTGTTGATACCCAGACTGAGAACCTCTTTGTATGCGGAAGTATATTAGCCTTTTCGGAAGTGATGAAATACAGCTGTGGTCACGGTATGGCTATAGCCACGGGCGTGGCGGCTGCGAATGTGTGTGGGGAACTGGTATAGTGGAATTTGATTTTCAACATTGCATAAGGTGTACCATCTGTGTGGCGAACTGTCCTGTGTCACGGGTAAATCCGGATTTCCCCGGCCCCAAACAGGCTGGCCCGGATGCGGAGCGTTTCCGCTCGGACGATGAAACATCTATAGATAAATGGATAAGACTCTGCAACCAGTGTAAGCGATGTGAAGTGGCCTGCCCTTACGGTGTTAACCCGGCCGAGATCATACTCAGGGAACAGGTACGATATGGCGGGAAACATTTCAGGCCACTTGCATCCCGCGTATTCGCCAATA
>CAYLXS010000039.1:9262-11461 GCA_964387765.1 uncultured Syntrophaceae bacterium | reverse complement strand
GGGATATGTAGATAAAGAAGCATGTCGTGATTTGTCTTTCCCTGCGGGAGAGACGCGTTCACACCTTCAGTGAATTGCATGGCCTTGGAAAATTCTCGTTTTGTCACTTCTGTTATAAGCTTCCCTATCAATTCAATCAGTCCCCCTTTTTTATTCAGACTGCTGGATTATCAGGATTTTCATATTATTTCAATAGTGTTGAAATAATAATCCCGTGATGTTATAAAAACAGGAAATCATGAGCAGAAAGGCCCTGTGCGTAAAAATGAAAACCTGGAAATTATGGGAAAACGAAAAGATCAATGAAGAGGAAACGAGGCTCCTCAGGAGGCTTGCCGATGAGATTCCGATTCCCTTTGATGAAGAGGGGAAACGAGACGTAGAAACACTTATCAACGCGTTCGTTGGAAGAGATGACGCTGCGGGACTTGCCGCCCCGCAGATAGGGATCAGCAAGCGGGTCGTGATATTCAAGAACGGGAACTTCAACGACAGAACACCGATAAAAAAAGGTGATGGCCATTATGATGTCCTTGTAAACCCGAGGATCACACAGATAAGAGGGGACAGCGAAAAGGCACAGGAGGCCTGCCTGTCATGTCCCGACATAAGCGCTGATGTTGTCAGGGCTACCTCCATAAAGGTTAAGGCATACGATGAAAAAGGAAAGAAGATAAACAAACGTTACACTGGATTTCTCGCCCGCGTTGTTCAGCATGAACTCGACCATCTTGATGGAAAACTCATTGTTGACCGTGGAACAACGATCTACTTTCCCAAAGAGAAATCTCAATTTTTCGACAAGATCTTCAAGGATGAATAAAACAACAGTATTCTATTTGTAAGCTATCATATATAGTACCAGTTCACGGTTTACAGTTAAAAAACAGAAAGCTGGAATCCATATCCAAGATGTTTCAGTCGTTGAGTCTTGTCTATTGTTGCATAGTTTATTGAAAAACTTTGAACCGACAACCGTAAATAATTATCACATTTTGAAGAGAGATTTATGCCGCTGACAAAAGACCATCTGGACCGATACGCCGACGCCCTGTTGTGGGGATTGTTGAAGGCCAGGACAGGAAGATTTAAACGGGGAGATATTGTTTTAATTCGATACGAATCCCCCGCTTTGAGTCTTGCCGAGATTCTCTACGATAAGTTGCTTGACATGGGGATGAATCCCATACCCCGCGCCGGGCTTACAGTAAACATGGAACGCTGTTTCTTTGACAGAGCAAACAGACGGCAACTCGTCTTTCATCCCCCAGGAGAAAAGGAGTTGTATGAAGCCCTCAATGGAAGCATTTTTATCTGTGCGCCCGAATCCCTTACCCACCTGAAAAACGCGGACCCAAAAAAGATAGCGAAGACACTGATCGCGAGAAAAAAACTGCGAGAGATACTTGACAGAAGAGAAGAAACCGGCGAATTTGGCTGGACACTGTGCACATTTCCAACAGAGGAACTCGCAAGAAACGCAAAACTTACTCTTGCACAATATACAGACCAGATAATAAAGGCATGTTTTCTGGACAGCGACGACCCGGCCTCCAGGTGGGAGGCCGTATACAGAGAGGCCGACGCGATAAAAAAATGGCTGAACGGTATGACTGTTTCGTACTATCACATCCAGTCTGAAAATATCGACCTTCGCATAAGACCGGGAGAAAAAAGGAAATGGATAGGTGTTTCAGGTCATAACATACCCAGTTTTGAACTTTTTCTCTCCCCCGACTGGAGAGGAACCGAGGGTTATTATTTTGCCAATCAGCCCTCTTTCAGAAGTGGGAATTACGTGGAGAACATAAGGCTTGCCTTTGAAAAGGGTCGCGCCGTCAGAATCGAGGCCACCTTCGGCGAGGATTTTGCAATAAAACAACTGTCCATGGACAAAGGGGCCTGCAGGGTTGGAGAATTCTCCCTTACAGACAGGCGTTTCTCCAGGATCGATAAATTTATGGCGGATACTCTCTTTGACGAAAATTACGGGGGACAATGGGGGAATTGTCATATAGCCCTTGGGGCGTCTTTCTCCGAAACTTACACTGGAAATCCCGCCGAACTGACGAAGGACATGAAAAAAAGTCTCGGGCTTAACGACTCGGCGTTGCACTGGGACATGGTAAACACCGAGAAGAAAACAGTAAAAGCACATCTGGCGAATGGAACAACAGTCAAAATCTATGAAGATGGAAT
>CAYLXS010000039.1:0-9162 GCA_964387765.1 uncultured Syntrophaceae bacterium | reverse complement strand
CAGTAAAAGCACATCTGGCGAATGGAACAACAGTCAAAATCTATGAAGATGGAATCTTTTGCTGCCAGGATATCCTAAATGGTAAAACCCGTCGATAGCACAAAAAGATCCGCCAGTCTCGCGGGGAATAAACGCCTCCTCCGGGAAGGAGAACAGCTGTTAAAAGCGTCTTTCGAAAATTCTCCCATTCCAGCATTTGTTATAGGTAAGAACCACAGGATAATATACTGGAACAGGGCGCTGGAAAAGATGAGTGGCATCATGGCCAGTGATGTGATCGGTTCGAAAGATCACTGGAAGGCATTCTACCATGAGTATAGACCCACCATCGCTGATCTTATTGTGAACGAGCACCAGGGCGAAATTTCGTCCTGGTACCCGGGCAAGTGCAATAAATCAGATTTGATAGAAGATGCCTATGAGGCAATCGATTTTTTCCCGGCCCTGGAAGCTGGCGGAAAATGGCTGAGGTTCACCGCATCCGCGCTGACAGATACAGAAGGAACGCTCATAGGGGCAATCGAAACCCTTGAAAATATAACGGACCGCAGGCTTGCCGAGGAGGCATTGAAAGAGAGTGAAGCAAGATACCGGATATTGAGTGTCACAGATACCCTCACCAAACTTTATAACTCGCGGCAGTTCTACGACCAGTTAAAATTAGAGATAGAGCGGGCTGATCGTTACGGTCATCCTCTCTCTCTCCTTCTCCTGGATATCGACAATTTCAAAAATTTTAACGACTCATACGGACACCTTGAAGGAGATGTGGTCCTTATCAAGCTGGGAGAGGTCATCCGGAGATGCCTGCGAAAAACGGATTCTGCATACCGGTTCGGCGGGGAAGAATTTACCGTTATCCTGCCCGAGACAACCGGAGACGCGGCAACCATTCTCGCGGAGAGGATAAGAGAAGAATACGAGAATGAGGCCTTTCACCCTTTGGACAGACTGGAATCTCTGCACGGAACAGTGAGCATTGGAGTGGCCCAGTATATATTGCAAGAGGAATTGAGACCATTTCTAAAACGGGCGGACTCCAACATGTATCATGCCAAGGGGCAGGGGAAAAACCGGGTGTTTTACCGGCAGAAATAGCGTAACACGAAAAAGCAATTACACCACCGATTTTAAATCCTTGACAAATGAACTTTTAGGCATTATCTCCCTGCCTTCCGGAGGCAGAATCACCCGTGCGCCGTTTTAGCGGAGATGTTATGTCGATAATTCTGAATTTTTCTCCCATCGTGAGAATACTTATTGTCTTCGTTCTCGTCCTAATCTCCATCAGGAAAAATGTCTCCCTGGGGAATGCATTCCTCTTGGGGGCTATCCTTATAGGTGTACTCTTCGGATTGACGCCGGGCGCGATGCTTCTCTCAGCCGCCGGCTCTATTGTGATGCCCAAAACCCTTTCCCTTGCCATTGTTGTTACACTCATTCTCGTCCTCAGCAGCAGCATGGAGCAGGGGGGACATATGGAGCGGCTTCTCAATAACTTCCGCGGCCTCGTGAAAAACCCCCGGCTGAACCTTGCCATGTTTCCTGCCCTTATCGGTCTTTTACCCATGCCAGGAGGCGCGGTATTTTCCGCTCCCATGGTAAAAGAGCTGGGGAACAAAAGCCGGCTCAGACCGGATCAGCTCAGTTTCATCAACTACTGGTATCGCCATATCTGGGAATACTGGTGGCCCCTCTATCCTGGAATACTCCTTGCTGTGACACTGACAGACATGGACCTCTGGACAATTATGATGGTTATGTGCCCATTCACCATTATAGCCGTTTCTCTCGGTTCTCTTTCCATAAAAGGGATTGACCTTAAACACGCGGCAGTGGAAAGAGATAAGAGCCGTTCCATGGGACCATTTTTAAAAGAACTTATTCCTATCCTTATGGTGATATTTATTGGCCTCGGTGCCGGCATATTTCTCTCTCGCGTCTTTCCCAATTTTCACATCGCGAAGGAAACGGGGTTGATTATCGCGCTTATTCTGTCCATTGCTTATGTCTGGTCCCAAAGCGGAATGGATGGTGGCAAGATCCGGAGGGTCGTCATAGACAGCCACCTCTTGAAGATGTTCTACATGGTTATCACCATACTGGTCTTCAAGGGAATGCTTGAGGACAGTCATGCCGTCGTGGCCATAAGCAGGGAGTTTATGGAGTTTTCTGTTCCCCTTGTCCTTATCGCCGTTGCTCTTCCCCTTATAGTGGGAGGGATTACGGGGATAACAATAGCCTTTGTAGGAAGTACCTTTCCCATTATCGTCCCGCTTGTTCATTCCATGGGTGAAGGTTCCTTCATGCCAGCCTATATCATGCTTGCACTTGTCAGCGGTATTGTGGGGGTTCTTCTCTCACCTCTCCATCTCTGTCTCCTACTCTCGAATCAATATTTCAAAGCCTCTTTCGGACGCGTATACAGGCACCTTATTCTGCCCTGCGTATCTCTTTTTGCAACAGGGTTTGTGTATTTTTTCTTTGTACGATGGATATTATCTCGATTTCCATGAATAATCATCTTCTCACGTCTGTCCTTTCGAGAAGTGAAAGGCAAAACGCAAGACCTGACCCCACTCAAGACCCCATTTAACGTATCTTTCCAAGGTCATCGGGTGAGTTGATATTGAAAAACATCCTGTCCTCCGGATCGAAGGTCGCGATCACACCGGCCGGAATTTCCAGAACCTTCGCATTTCTGTAGAAGCCGGTTATCTTCAGCCTGTCTTCATCGATGAGCCTTTTTATAGAAGGCATGCATTTTCTGGAATATATCGCGTGAAGTGGTTGAAGCCCGTCGGGCGGCGCCGGAACCACAACATCGTGACTTTTAACCTTCCCCACCATATACTTTATGAAGTCACCATTCAGAAAGGGCATGTCGCAGGGGCATACAAAGGCATGCTCGCGGGACGAGTGGAAAAGACCTGTGTAGATGCCACCCAGCGCGGCCTTTCCCTTTACAATATCTGTTACGATCCGGACATCCAGGTCGAGATACTCGAGGGGTGAATTGGTAACCAGGATTATCTCTTGAAAAATCTCCCCGAAGACTCTTATCGTCCTGTCAATAACTCTTTCCCCGTCTATTTCTATAAACGCTTTGTTTTTACCCATTCTGGTGTTTTTGCCGCCACACAGTATTATGCCTGTCATTTGGTTCACCGCTTTACTTGCAAAGACCGAGGATATCGACGATAATCTTTTCGGTATAATTTCGAAGTCCCCAGGCCTGCGCGAGAACGTGCGCATTTTCCGCGATCTTTTTAATATCTTCCTCGGGAATATTTGCCTCTCCCAGCGACACAGGACTTCCGGTAGACGAAAACCATTCTTTAAGACGGTTTATTCCTTCCATTCCCGCCCTCAGGTTATTATCATCCTCGATGCCGAAAATCTTCCGGCCTAATCGCGCGAATTTCACAGGATCTTTTTCTACAGCGTAAAACATCCATCCGGGAAGAACGATTGAAAGCCCGGCGCCATGTGCTATATCATAAATCGCGCTCAGAGAATGCTCTATCATGTGGGCGGGAAGGCTTATCATTCCCATTCCTGCAGTAGTAAGGCCATTGAAGGCAAGTGTGGCGGCCCACATCATGTTTGCCCTCGCATTATAATCTGCCGGCTCTTTCAGTATAGCTTCCGCGCTTTCCATAATGGTTTTTATCAGGCCTTCCACAAGCCTGTCCTGCAGAGGACTATGCGGTTCCCTGTTATTGAAATAACCCTCCAGCATATGGGTTATCGCATCCACAGCACTGTATGCGCTGTATGCGGGGCTGAGCGTAAAAAGAGCCGTGGGATCAAGAATGGATGTCTTCGGCTGGATAAAGGGTGACCTGATACTGAATTTTTTGGCCTCCTCCTCCTTTGTAATGACCGCCGCCGGATTCATCTCTGACGCGCTGGCGGAAATGGTTACAACTGTCAAAACGGGGAGAGCGTCCTGTATCGTCTTTGTCCGCATAAAATAGTCCCAGACATCATCGTCCGTTTTTGCACCCACCGCTATTGTCTTCGCCGTATCAATGACACTTCCGCCTCCAACTGCCAGCACCACATCGATGCCTTCTTTTCTGGCAATGTCTATACCTTTCAAGGCATGGGACAGTACCGGGTTTGACTTAACGCCCGGAAACTCGATAATTTCAATGTCCGCAGCCTTAAGTGACGCGACAACCTGATCGTAAACGCCGCTTCTTTTCACGCTTCCCTGACCATATACCATAAAAACTTTTTTGCCGAATTTTGCTGCTTCACAGCCGATTTTCTTTATCTGGCCTCTTCCGAAAACTATTTTTGTCGGGTTTTCAAATACAAAGTTTCGCATATCGTAACTCCTCTGGAAGGTATTTTATCGCTGTCGAAAAAACGTATACATGAGCCTTCATGGTATGTCACTATGACTGGATTAAATGGTTAAGTGGTGTCTATCCTGTTATTCTGCCAATACTCACGCTACTGTAAACTGTAAACCGGCAACCGTGAATAGACAATCTATCTCTTCCCGATCCTGGATTTAATCTTTTCAATCAAGGGCGGCAGAATTTTCTTGAAATCTTCAGTAACAATAACGTCGGAGGTTTCGAAAATATCCGCGTCGGGATTGCTGTTGATGTTTATTATATGTTTTGACTGATCCATGCCCACAACATGGTGCATCGCTCCGGAGATCCCCGCTCCTATATACAGTGTCGGACGAACGGTCTTCCCGCTCTGTCCTATCATCTGCCCTTCCCGGGCCCAGCCTTCATCAACCGGTGGTCGTGTGGCGCCCACTGTTCCGCCCAGCAGGCGGGCCAGCTCTTCGAGAAGCTCCCAGTTTTCCTCATTTCCAACACCCCATCCTCCAGCGACAACAACATCGGCCTTTTCCAGAGGCTGTTCCCCGGCCACCACCCGCTCAATCTCAAGAATCTCAGGACCCATATTTGAATCGGGCAGATCGACCGGTACATCTTCAACCTTTCCTTTCCGCTCCTCTTGCATTAAGGCTCTCATGGCTCCAGGCATTACCGTGGACATTTGAGGGCGATGGTCAGGGCATGCAATAGTCGCTACGATTCCCCCACCCCATCCGGGCACCACCTGCAACAGATCCCCGCGTTCGTCCAGTTTGAGATCGATACAATGTGCCGAAAGCCCTGTTCTGAGTCTTGCCGCCAGGCGTGGCGCAAGTTCGACCCCCATGGCAGTTGCCCCCACCAGCACGATATCCGGCTTATGCTCCTTAATCAGATTCTCGAATACATGAGTGTAGGGCAAAAGCCGGTAGTTTTCCAGCTCAGGATCATCAGCGACATACACCGTGTCCGCCCCGTGGTTAATAAGTGTACGCGAAATCCCGCGAATCTGGCAGCCCATAAGGACCGCTGCAACTTTGCCCCCGGCTCTGTCCGCCAGCTCTCTGGCTTTCCCTAAAAGCTCGAGGCTCACATCATGTAACTCGCTATTCCGCTGTTCCGCGAAAACCCATACATCACGGTTTCTCTTCTTATCCATTGATAAAACCCCTAACACTCAATCACGCCGTACTGATATATTCTTTCCACCAGCTTTTCGACGATATCATCGATTGTGCCTTCCAGTTTTTCTTTCTTTCTTTCGGATTTTCGAACCTCCAGACCCGCCATCTTTGTGAGAGAGCCCACCAGTCCTATGCGCTCCAGATCCACACACAAATCCTTATTTGAGAGCATCGTAATCTCCTTCGACTCTGCCGCTAATATGCCGGCAAATGATGTGTATCTGGGCTTATTTATCTCTTTTCGCACGGAAAGCACTACCGGAACTCCAGAGGCAAGCTTTACATAACCGTTTTCTATCTTCTGCGTAATTATCAGGTTATCCCCGGCAGATTCCTCCAGGCCGGTTACATGCATAACATTGGGGAGGTCCAGCATCTCGGCTAGTTGTGAACAGACCTGCGCCGTTGAACCGTCTATAGACTGATTTCCGCAAAGGACAATATCAAAATCCCCTATCCATCGGCAGCCGGCAGCCAGTATCTCGGCTGTGGCCAGGCTGTCTGAACCAGAGAACACGCGGTCAGACAGGATAACAGCCCTGTCGGCCCCCATCGCAAGTCCTTCTCGAATAGTAGTCTTTGCAAAGGGTGGCGCCATTGACAGCAGAACCACTTCTCCGCCATGAGACTCTCTCAATGCAAGAGCGGCCTCAAGGGCATGCTTATCAAGGGGATTCATTATGTTCGGAATCCCCTCTCGTTTCAGTGTCTTTGTTTCAGGGTCCATACTGAGCTTATCCCAGTGCTTCGGATCTGGCACAGGCTTCACACAGACAATAATCCTGTTCATAATCGTACCTTTTTGTAAAATGCCTGCTCTTTTATCGCTTTTTGAAAGGAGCCAGTGCCGCCCTTCCGATACCTGCCTTGGCTACCTCTGCCGTGCCGCCTGCCGGGACGGTAACCATTGCATCTCTGAAGAGTCGCTGAATGGCGTATTCCTTCATTATGCCGTAGGACCCGTGAATCTCTATCGCCTTCTTTGCCGCCTCCACCGCCGCGTTACAGGTATAATATTTTGCCATGCCGGTTTCTGTATCGCAGCGCATGCCTTGATCCTTCATCCAGCTTGCGCGATAGTTCAGCAGCCGGCAGATGTCCAGCTGCGTATATATCTCGGCCACGAGGAACTGAATTGCCTGGAGTGTACCGATAGGTTTTCCATACAGGACTCTTTCATTAGCAAATTTGCCTGTTTCCTCGTATACTGCCTGCAGAATACCGAGAGCGGTGGCCGCCATACCGGTCCTCCCCGTCTCGCTGATGGTTTTGAGCGCCACGCTCAGCCCCTCGCCTTCCTGGCCGATCAGGTTCTCTTTCGAAACTTCACAGTTGTCAAAGACCAGCTCACCCGTATTCGCGCCGCGCAAACCGAATTTATTCTCTTTTCTGCCAAGTTTCGCGCCAGGTGTGTCCTTGTCAACAATAAAGGCGCTCAGCCCTTTAGCCCCTTCGCCGGTCTTGGCGATAACAATCCAGAAATCCGCAAGATGCGAATTGGTGATGAAGCATTTCCGGCCGTTTAGAATATACTTGTCGCCTTTTAACTCTGCAACGGTTTTCATTCCGATAAGGTCAGATCCGCCTGAGGGATCGGTGATAGCAGTTACACCCATGGTTTCTCCAGCCGCAAGCCGGGGCAGATACTTCTTTTTCTGCTCGTCGGTTCCGAAATCATTCAATGCGGCACAGGCCATGTGGTGAACCTGAAGAGCCATGGGGAAAGCGCCACATACGCGGCCAAGCTCTTCCAGCACTATGGTCCTCGCCAGATAACCCATTCCCACCCCGCCGAATTCCGGAGGCGTTATAATGCCGGTAATTCCTACCTGGGCCATCGGCTTTAAAAGGTCCATGGGGAATTCACCGGTTTCTTCCATCGCTTCCATCCTGGGAGGTATCTCTGCCTCTGCAAATTCACGAACAGCCTTCCTCAACATCTCTTCTCTTTCGGTAAACGCGAACTCCATAATCTGTCTCCTTGTTAATTTATTGATTGATGGCCTGGAACAGCACTGTAAAAGGCGCTAAATATCAAGTCATGTTATTCGGATATCCCACATAAAGAGTTCCATCGCCGTATAAACAGTTTTTTCACGAAGTGTCGTAATATACTCGCCCCAGACAGTAACTATACCATTTTTTACCGAATTTTTCTCAGTCTGATTTGTTCCGGCAGTGCCAAGTCTGACAACATCATCATAAAATACAATACTGTCGGGATCTACATGATTGTTCCTTATAACAGTCTTCCTTGTATTGGCCTTGATCCGGCAGATAAAAAACTTATCCTCTTCCTGCCACAGATCAAAGCTCTTGTGACACTGGAATCCACGATCAGCAACACTTGTATCCCGACACGTCGGGAAAGTATCTGGACTGGTTTACGAATGGCCTTTCAGCGCCATTACCCTCGGTGAAGAAGATCTTTCTCGGAATACTGCCGCCTTTGGGCGCTATCTGCCCGCGGGCGAAATCATCCTCTTCAAGTATTTGCAGAAGATGCTGCGTTGATTTGTGTTCCGAAAGGTGAAAAAATACCAATGCCCAGAGATGTTCGTCATAACTCATCTACAGAGGTCTGTTACCTCGTGATTTAAGTGGCGTCATGGTGGTCATTGCATTACGAACCGGTTTATAGAGTGCATCGAAGGATGGCGCATAAATTTTCCTTCGCGGGTAAAGGGTGCATGGCATATTACTAACCTCCTGATATTACTATATAATATCAGAGCACGTTCATGCTGTCAACCAGATGTCAAGTAAAAAAACAGCTTAATATACTGATTTTATATCTTATTCGCATGCAAAAACCTAACTGGAAATTACTGATAGGGAATAACCTTTGTCAAGCTTTTCCCTTATAATTACTTCGCAGTTCGTCTTTGATATCTTTTAAGCATCTTTTCAAATGTCTTGTGCTACTACACATAACAGTCCGAACTAATCGATGAGGAGATTAGGCAGCCACATAATTGCGTCTGGAAATGATGCGCAGATCAGGAGCCCTATCACCATCAGGATAACAAATGGAACAATTCCCCGATATACTTTTCTAATATCAATCCCTTCAGGATCAACACCCTTAATATAGAAGAGAGCATATCCAAAGGGTGGCGTCAGAAACGATGCCTGAAGATTAACCGCCATCATAATAACGAACCAGACCGGATCGAAACCGAACTGTTTGGCGATAGGCAGAAAAAGCGGAAAACAAATCAGGACAATGCCTATCCAGTCGATGAACATGCCCAAAAGGAAGACAATCCCCATCATAACCCAGAATGTACCCCATTTACCCCATCCTAATCCCATGACAAAATTCGTCACCACATCTCCCCCGCCGACACCGAGGAAAACTCCGGTGAAGCAGGTGGCGCCGCACAGAATCATGATTACCATCGTGGTTGTCTTGGCTGTTTGCATAACGGCCTCATACAACCCATGCCATGAAAATTTTCGGTAGGCAATTACCATTAGAAAGGACAGAAAAGCTCCCACTCCGGAAGCCTCGGTCGGGGTTGCAACCCCGAAGAAGATGGAACCCAGAACACCCAATATTAGAATCATCGGAGGAACAAGAGATTTTAAGACCATCATGGCAACCTGTACGTTGGTTACCTGTGCCC
>CAYLXS010000038.1:0-11492 GCA_964387765.1 uncultured Syntrophaceae bacterium | reverse complement strand
ACATATGAAAAGATTTTTTGACAATCTCAAATCGAGAAAAAAAGTGTAGGTTATTCTTGCATTGCTGCAAAATCGATCAATTGATCCTTTCTCTTCTTGTGCCGGAGTTTCTTGAGGGCTTTTGCTTCTATCTGCCTTATCCTCTCTCTGGTAACGCCCATCATGTCGCCGACCTCCTCGAGCGTAAAAGGACCATAGTTACACGCAACCCAGGTACAATTGCAAAAGGTGTCGTTTTTCAGCCACCACTCACAGGTATTATCATCGCAGGGTTCCACGATGAGCTCCTGTGTTTTCTTACATACATATAGAGCCGGCATTTATTTTCCTTCCTGTTGTGGATCAAGATTTTTTATGACAAAGGTAAATTCCAACTAATATTTTAAGTCTTGATATTGGTTTGTCAATAGTCAGCAAAAGACCGTTTGACTAAAAATCGTAAGACTTCCGAGTTTTGACTTTCTATAATGCCGCTAAATCTAAACGATCCGCGACAAAATTGCAAGTGTCATTCTAACATTTATGCATAAATTTCTTGACAGGAGAATAATCTTCTGGTAGACGCTGGGAAGTCTGCTTGGATCCATTTATGGACTGGGACGGAAGAGAGTCGGAATTGGTATAACGTGCGATTTCAGGGCCTCCCGTTTCAAAGCGGAGAGGCTTTTTTTGTGGAGAAACTGCTGCCATATGGAGATTATTAAGACAGTACGCGACATGCAGGATTTTTCAGAATCGCTCAGGCTCCGGGGTAAGAGGATCGCCTTTGTTCCTACCATGGGTTACCTCCACGACGGACATCTGGGACTGATGAAAGCGGGAAAAAAACGGGCGGACTGTCTGGTAACCAGCATATATGTGAACCCTACGCAATTTGGCCCGGATGAGGATCTGGACAAGTATCCCAGAGACTTTGAAAGAGATGAAGGACTCTCTAAAGATGTCGGGGTTGACGTTATCTTCTATCCACCGAATTCTCAGATGTATCCTGAAAATTACCAGACATATGTAAATTTAGAAAATGTAACTAACAATCTCTGTGGCTTGACAAGACCTGTACACTTCAGAGGAGTGGCTACTGTTTGCGCAAAGCTGTTCAATATAGTCAAACCTCATGTCACTATCTTCGGGAGGAAGGATTTTCAGCAGCTTGTGGTGATAAAGAGAATGGTGGCAGATCTTAACATGGATATTGAAGTTGTGGGAATGCCGACCGTCAGAGAACCGGACGGTCTTGCCATGAGTTCCAGGAATGCGTATCTGAAAGAAGGTGAGCGGGGATCCGCATTGAGTCTGAGCCGTTCACTCAAACTTGCCAGGAGCCTTTATGATCAGGGACAGCGTAATGCCGGCACAATAATAAAAGAAGTAAAGAATTTCATTGAGAAACACCTCGGTACCAGAATAGATTATGTCAAGATATGTGATGTTGAGACGATGAAAGATGTCGAGCATCTTGAAAAAAGATCCGTGCTGGCTCTCGCTGTCTGGGTGGGGACGCCCAGACTTATAGATAATTATGTGTTTGGAGAAAATGAATAGTGAGGTGAAAAGATGCAAAGAATAATGCTGAAATCAAAACTTCACAGGGCGATTGTTACCGATGCCAATCTCGATTATGAGGGTAGTATAACCATTGACGAAGATCTTATGGATGTTGCGGATCTGCTTCCCTATGAAAAAGTTGATATATACAATGTATCCAACGGGGAGAGATTTTCCACCTATACAATCAAAGGTGCGAGAGGGTCCGGCGTTATATGCCTGAATGGGGCTGCTGCAAGAAAAGCTTCAAGGGGTGATATCATAATTATCGCAAGCTATGCATCCGTTGAAAACGATTCGGCAAAAGGCTGGGCATCCAGGTGCGTATTGCTTGATGATAAAAACAGGATAAAGAAAAAAGCGATGAGTGTGTAACGATTCTTACAATCTGTGATTCTCAGAAAGGCGGGGTCATATGTGCCCCGCCTTTGCTGTTGCAGTGGGTGGTGCTTTCTGCTATACACCCGTTAGTCTTGAGAGGCAATGAATGGGAAAGAAAATCAGTAAAAGGATCAAGGGTGTTTTTCTGACGGGTATAGCTGCGATTATTCCTGTTGGTGTGACATTTTATGTCCTTTATCTTATCATAGGGATGATGAACAAACTGGTAAGAGTTATCCCTGCAAGGTTTCATCCCGACCAGATACTTCCCTTTCATATACCGGGCCTCGGGGTGATAATTACACTGATACTTATCTTTATCGCGGGCCTTGTGACGAAGAGTTATCTTGGTAACAAGGCCGTTGTTCTGGGCGAGAAACTTGTGAGCAAGATACCCCTGGTGAGGGGTATATACAATGCCTTAAAGCAACTTGTTGAGGCCGTGGTTAGTGATAAGGGAGAAAGTTTCAGAAAAGCAGTTTTGATAGAGTATCCCCGTAAGGGTTTGTACTCAATAGCTTTTGTTACGGGTGAGACTCAAGGAGAAGTGCAATCAAAGACATCACAAAAATGCGTGAATCTATTTATTCCTACTACGCCAAACCCAACATCGGGATTTTACATAATGATACCGGAAACAGATCTGATCAATCTTGATATGACGGTTGAAGAGGCATTTACCCTGATTATATCGGGTGGTATTGCTTCGCCTGCGGAGATCCAACAACGAATTAAAAAGGAGACAGAACATGCAAATAACGTCTGAGGGAGTCAAGGTAGGACATCCTGATATCGTGGCTGATACCATCGCGGCGAATATCATAGCCAGGATACTGGATGGGGAGAAAAAAGCAGGAATGGATATAAATACCATGCCCCATTGCGGTTTGGAGGTATTTCTGGGGAAGGGTTTTTGCATAGTGGGCGGGGAAGTTGCCACGAAGATATATGTGGATATTGAGAAGAGTCTGCGCCAGACGGTATTGTCCCTGGGTTATAATGATGCGGCTGTAGGTCTCAACGGGCATTCGATGGGTGTTTTCAATGCGATTATCCCTCAATCACCCAATATAAACCTGGGAACGCGCGCTGAACTTGGAAAATATAAAGAAATAGGCGCGGGAGACCAGGGGATCATGTATGGATTTGCCTGTGATGAAACCCCGGAACTGCTTCCTCTCACCTATGTCCTGGTCAACAGGATGATGAGGGCGTTTGAGGATTGCGGAAACCCCATATTTGCGCCCGATGGCAAAGGGCAGGTAACGGTAAATTATGATAAAAATGGCAGGCCGACGCATGTTTCGAAGGTACTGATGTCTAACGCCATCGATTATCGCCATGTGGCGGAAAGTGAAGAAATCGAGGAAACAGCGAGAAAGATAGCTTTTGATTGTCTAGGGCAGTGGGTGAATGACAAAACCGATTTCATGTTTAACCCTACCGGAGAATGGCAAGCGGTTCATTCATGCAGCGCGGCTGATTCCGGTGTCACAGGTCGCAAGCTTGTCTGTCAGCTCTATGGAGGATATCCCGGAGCGCAGCTTGGCGGAGGATCGGTCGTCAACAAGTCGCCCGAGAAGGTTGACTGTTCCGCTGTATTCGGGACGCGCTATGCGGCCAAGAATATTGTTGCTTCCGGCCTAGCAACCAGGTGTTCGGTGCAGCTGGCCTATGCCATAGGTGTTGCCAAGCCGATGTCTATTTATGTCAACACGTTTGGCACAGGATCTGTGTCGGATGAAAAGTTGTCAGGTATAGTGGAAAAAGTCTTTGATTTTACACCAAAGGGGATGATAGAGCGCTTCGACCTGCTCAGTGGCGATATCTACCGGAAGATACCGAAAACCCTGTTTATGGGTGATTATGCGTGGGAAGAGACAGATATGGTGGAAAGGTTGAAGAAGGAAGCTGAAGACAGGAAATAGGGGTCAGAATCCAGAACGGGAGCACCATTCCGACACCGTAGAATTGAAATGAACAATCAGGAGAAAAAATGGATTACGATATTAAAGATATAAATCTGGCAGAAGAGGGAAAATCGAGTGTTGACTGGGCAAACAAGAGTATGCCGGTCTTAAACAGCATAAAAAAAAGGTTTGAAAAGGAAAAACCGCTGAAGGGCGTCAGACTGGGTGCATGTCTCCATGTTACGACAGAGACAGCCAGTCTCATGGAAACGCTGAAAGCTGGAGGTGCCGAACTTTCCCTGTGCGCGTCGAATCCTCTGAGTACGCAGGATTATGTTGCCGCCTATCTGGTAAAGTATCAGGAGATTGCGGTGCACGCCATCAACGCGGAGGATACCACCACATACTACAAGCATATAAATTCGGTGTTGGACACAGAGCCGGCGATAACTATGGACGACGGCGCCGATCTTGTGTCGACTATACATTCAGACCGCCAGGATCTTATAGACGGAATTATTGGAGGAACTGAAGAAACAACCACCGGTGTTATACGGCTGAAGGCAATGGCCGGTGAAGGAGTCCTGCGATTCCCCCTGATAGCGGTGAATGACGCTAACACGAAGCACATGTTCGACAACAGGTACGGCACCGGGCAGAGCACGCTGGATGGAATCATAAGGGCCACAAACAGACTGATAGCGGGTTCCGCCTTTGTCATTTGTGGATATGGCTGGTGTTCAAGGGGGCTTGCGATGAGGGCCTCCGGGATGGGTGCAAATGTTATTGTGACAGAGGTCGATCCCCTTCGTGCCCTGGAGGCGGTTATGGACGGCTACCGGGTCATGCCGATTGCTGAGGCGGCCGAGTTGGGAGATTTCTTCTGCACACTGACCGGGGATATCAATGTTATCCGCAAGGAACACTTTCTACAAATGAAAGATGGGGCTATTGTGTCAAACTCCGGCCATTTCAATGTTGAACTGGATATAGATGGTCTGAAGGAAGTTTCCGAATATACCGGAAGGATACGGAAGTTTATTGACGAATATACGCTGAAAAATGGGAATCACGTATATATCCTGGGGGAGGGGAGGCTGATAAACCTTGCCGCTGCTGAGGGACATCCTTCAAGTGTCATGGATATGAGTTTTGCCAACCAGGCCCTCGCCGCCGAGTATCTCGTAATACACGGGAGTGAGTTGGACAATGTAGTCTACGGTGTGCCCGAAGATATCGACAAAGAGATAGCGCGATTAAAACTGGAATCGCTGAATGTCAGGATAGACACACTTACACCTGAGCAGAATAAATACCTGAACTCCTGGGAAATGGGGACATAGACAGGTAGATAAACTAAAGGCTGAAGCTTTTTAGACTGAAGACTGTTAAGATAACGGCAGGAAGTTGTTTGATCTTTTGCTAACGGCCTACAGCCTAACAGCCTAATTACCTCAGCTGGTTACGTCTTTACCCGCATGAACATAATCAGGGCTGCGATTCCAAATATGAAATTGGCAGCCCATGCCGCTAATAGAGGTGGTATGGTTCCGGAGCGACCCAGAGATATGGTAAAGGCGAAGACAATCCAGTATGAAAAACCGATTATAATACCCGTGCCTATACTCTGAGCGACTCCTCCACTCCTCTCCGATCTTAGTGAAAAAGAGATACCTAATATAGCAAGGATAACGCTTACCAGCGGAAATGCGATCTTTCCGTGCATATCTGTCCGATCTTTTGTGGTGTTATATCCCTCGGAACGTGTCTTTTTTATAAAACTGTTCAATTCTACCAGGCCCATTTCTTCGGTACTCTTCTGAACAGTCATAAAGTCTGAAGGACTTTCAGAAAGATCTATAACCCTTGACGATATCTTTTCAAGTAAAGGGAACCCATCTTCGGGAAAGGTTGTTACGAGCAGATTTTTGAATACCCACCTGCCATCTTCCCATTGCGCCTCCTTTGCGTCTATCCTCTCATAGAGGTTCATGTCCCGGTTAAAGAGATTGATTCTTATCCCTTTGAGTGTATTTGTTCGAGGATCGAACATGGAAAAATTGTATATTCCGTTTTCGCTCCTGTACCAGATCTGGTTTTGTTTAAAACTGCCCAGTTTTTCTCTCTTCTGAATCTCCACCAACTTGATATATTTAACCTTTTGAGTTGTGTATGGTGTTATGAATTCACTCAGGAGAAACGCTGCTATACAGATTGCAAAGGACAATATAATGATGGGAAGTGATATGCGATAAAGACTTACACCGTTCGCCTTCATGGCTGTTATCTCACAGTTCTTCGATAGAAGCCCGAACGAGAGGAGAGTCCCCAGCAGAACGGCGACCGGTATCATTTGTGACAGTATCATGGGTATATTCAAAAGAGAATAAGACACCATCTGACCCAGGGTGGCATTATTGCTCAGGAACATCCTTATACGTTCGAAAAAGTCCGTGATCAGATACAATCCTGTGAGAGAGACAAGTATCAGAGTGAATATCTTTATAAATTCTTTAAGAATGTATCTGTCGAGAATATTCATTTAAATATCCGTATCCCGATATGTCGGATGCAGGCAGGCACAAGAGATTTTTCCTTTGCAGTCATGATCAGCATGTATACACCGGTGACACCCAGGATTAAGTTTGACATCCATGCACCTGTTGCAGGGGAGAGCATACCAGTTTCACCCAATGCCTCCCCGCCAATTTGGAGGACATAGTAAATCATAATAACAATAATACCTATAACAAAACCCCTTGATTTTCCGCTTCTCTGTCTTGAAATACCCAGTGGGATTCCAATTATACCAAAGATAATACATGAAAAGGGCATGGTAAACTTCTTATGGATCTCAATGATAAAATCTTTCAAAACAGTTTTCTTCAGGCCGGGGATCCTGCTTTTTCTGATCAACTCGGGAAGCGACATTTCCCTGCTGTCCTTTACGAATTCTTTATTTTTGCCTCCAATTGATTCCGACAGATCGAGGTTTATGTCATAGGAACTGAAATCAATCTTTCTATAGTTTGTCAGATCGGCATTTGTCGTGTGGATACTTCCGTTCTCCAATCTTAGAGTTATCTGCATGGATTCCGGATTTGAGATAAGATATCCTTTTTGTGCGATAATGGTAGCGGGTTCTTTCAACATACGGTTATCACGTATGAATAAGCCCTTCATATAATCTCCGTGTGGTGGAATCTCTTCCGCATAAAGTACAAGACCGGCGAAGTCGTCGTTGAATATTCTCTCTTTAATACCTATACTTGCCTTCTGCCTCGCTATATCGAACAGGAGGTTTTTAGTCGCAAAGTTACCGTAAGGGATAAGAAAAAAGCCTGTAATTACAGTTATGATGAAGGCGCACAAAGAGGCTAACGCTATAGGTGGCACAAGCTGGTACAGGCTCAGTCCCGATGATTTCAACACAATTATTTCGTTGTCACGGGAAAGTCTTCCCAAACCCATAAGTATGGAGATGAGAAGAGATACAGGTATGGTAATCATGAGAAAAGAGGGCATCAGGTAAAGAATAAGTTTCGCTATGTCTGTAAAGTTTATTCCTTTGTTTATCATAAGATCCATGAGCTGAAGGATTCTCCCCATCAGGAGGACAAAGGTGAGTATGAAGAGAACCAGAAAAAAGGGAATGGAGATTTCTCTCAGAATGTATCTGTTGACGACTTTGTTCATTTTTTGTTTTTCCGGTTGTATAAAGACTTTGCGACATTCTGTTTTTTGCTATCAGCTCTTCTGACTTGTCCGAATTAAGAATATATAACAGCAAATCGATTTTGCTTCAATGTTTCTTGGATTGACCTTGATTTTTAAATCTGCTAAACGAGTCAGGAGATAACAAATTACGTGCGGCACTGTCAAAAATACAGTCTTCGAAGGGGTTATCCACCATGATTGATTTACACACACATTCTATCTTCAGTGACGGCGAGCTCATTCCCTCGGAGCTGGCAAGAAGAGCGGCTGTAAAGGGATACCGGGTGATTGCGATAACCGACCATGTCGACCATTCAAACATGGATTTTATTATTCCGAGGATTGCAAAAGTCTGCGAGAAGATATCAGAGATCGGTCCCATAAAAGCCATTCCGGGTGTTGAAATTACACATGTTCATCCGGACCAGATCTCTTCTCTTGCCAGGGAAGCAAGAATACTGGGTGCAAAAATCATAGTGGTTCATGGGGAAACTATTGTGGAACCGGTTATGCCGGGCACAAATCTTGCCGCATTGAGGGCACCTGTCGATATACTCGCGCACCCCGGACTGATTACTGAAGAGGAAGCGAAACTGGCTGCGGAGAATTCGGTATTTCTTGAGATATCAGCAAGAAAGGGACACAGTCTGGCTAATGGCCACGTGGCCACGCTCGCGCGCAGATTCAACGTGAAACTGGTGCTGAACAGTGATGCCCACTCACCCGGGGATCTTGTGGACAGGGAAACGGCGGCTATGATCGCAAGGGGAGCCGGGATGAGCGAGGAAGAAATCGAGGCGATGTTCAGGAACTCGGAGTTGCTTGCTAAGAAAGCTATAGAGAGGTAAATAAATCCGTTGATTAATGGTCTTTTCGCCCAATCTTTGTGTTATGCTCAAAAAATAATTCTCGGAATATTAACTATATACCTGCGGTCATTTTTTTCGCATCCCTTGCTCTTAAGCGAAAATTCTCATAAATCAACGGAATTATAAATCAGAAGGCAGGAATTATGAAAGCCGTGTTTATCTCTGATGCTCATTTAGATGGCAGCGCCTGTGAAGGATATCGATATGTTATGCGCTTTCTTGATTTTCTGAAGGGTAGTGCAGATGAATTTTTCATTGTCGGAGACTTTTTCGACTTCTGGTTTTCCGACAAAAACAGTGTTTATCCCGGCTTTTACGATATTGTTGAAAAACTGCTGGAAATAAAAAAGTCAGGGACAAACATCTCGTTTTTTGAAGGCAATCACGATTTTTTTCTTGATGACTATTTTGCAAAATATGGCATAAAGGTATTCCCCGACGGGGCCACAATCGATCTCGATGGAAAGAAGCTCTTTGTGTCTCATGGCGATACTGTTGATGACTCCAACACGGCATATCTTTTATTGCGCAGGGTTCTCAGAAGCAGGCTGTTTTACGCGATACAGAAAAAAATGTCTTCACGGATCCTGTGGCGTATCTCCAGAATAATGTCGAAAATAAGCAGAAGCAGGAATGGTGAAGCGCGGTCTTCAGATAGACTTGCCGCCAGGATGAGTACGTTTGCCATGAAAAAATTTGAAAAAGGGTTCGATGCAGTGGTACTGGGTCATTGTCATTGTCCTACTCTGGAACGGGATGTAATAAACAACCGGATGAAAACCTTTGCCATCCTGGGCGACTGGATAAGGCATTATTCTTACCTGGTGTATGAAGACGGCGAATTTGTGATGAAAAGATATCATTTTACTCGAGACCTGTGAAAATTGAACATTTTACTCATTAATCCTCATTAACTGGAAAGGAGGTTATCTGACTGTGTCTCTTTACCTTTTATGGGAATCATATTCCTACCTTCTCCTTCCTGTGACCGGTTTTATCATTTTCTCCCTTCTGGCAATTTTCTCCATTCTTCGGGGGAAAAAAAATTCTACCAACATCCTCTTTGCCTTGACATGTTTCCTTGGTGCCCTGATTGATCTCGACATCGCTCAGGTATCTTTTCTCGCGGATCAGTCTCTCTCACTCAGGCTTGACAGACTGTCCTATCTGTTTTTTGTTTTCGTTACACCGGTTTATATCCAGTTTGTACATTCATTTCTCGGAATGAAGAAAAGGAAATGGCTTGAAATAATAGCGTATCTTTTCAGCATCTCCCTTCTTCCCTTTACTCAGAGCGAATATTTTATCAGCGGACTGCGCCAGTTTTCTTTCGGAAAAATCGCCGAGGCAGGGCCGGCGTATTATGTATTTTCAGTGGTGGGGGGAGTCGCCGCGCTGTACTGTATCACAACCCTCTTTCTTGGAATGAAGAGGGCGAAGGAGAACAGTGAGAGAAACAGGATAAAATACGTGTTTATAGGCTTTGGCCTTAGCGGATTGCTTATCCTGATGAACTCTCTTCCCGTCATCGGATATGATGTTTACCCTGTGGGCAATTTCAATTTTATCCCGGCGATAATTCTTGCCTTCGGTGTCCTGAAGTACGACCTCCTTGACATGGGAATGCTTATCAGGAAAGGAAGTTCCTATTTCTTCCTGACCGGAATATTGACCTTCATTTATGCACTGGCCATATATCTGTCAAACATATTATTCATAGAATACGGAAATACTCATCCATTGGTTATATCTTTTGCTTCTGCCGTCATTGTAATCGCGCTGTTCAATCCCTTGAAAATTAAGGTCCAGGAGTTTGTCGACAGAATCTTCTTCAAGGGGAAATATGATTATCAGGAAACTTTGAGACTGATGAGTAGCGCCATGGCATCTTTTTTGAGACTGGAGGAGATCATGGATTTTATGCTTGATTCCATCCCGTCGGCACTGAAGACAAGTGGCATATTTGTGGCCCTCTACAGGAAAGAAAACGAATCTCTGGAACTCTATTCCAACAGAAGAGACCCGCTCGGGAGGAAGCAGGAGACCTGTATGGAGAAAAGCCGGCCTATAGCGGATTTTTTTGAGACTTACAGAAAAACGGTGGGACGGTCCACTATAGGGAGGATAGATATCTCTGATGATAAAGAGAGTAAAATATCTGACCTGTTTGATGCAACCGGTGCCGCCATATTGATCCCCATGATATCAAGGGATAAACTAACGGGGATTATGGCAGTAGGAGAAAAACGATCCGGGGAGTTGTTTGTGCATGAAGATATAGAGCTTCTGGAAACAATCGCCAATCAAGCCGCGATAGCCCTGGAAAATGCCGGAAATTATGAAAGAATCGCGGAAATAAATATTGAATTGGAAGAAAAGGTCAAAAGAAGGACGAAAGACCTCGCAGCAGCGCTTGAAGAAAAGGACAGAACTCAACAACAGCTGATCCGGTCGGAGAGCCTTGCCTCCATAGGACAACTTGTAGCGGGTACGGCGCACGAACTCAACAACCCCCTTGCAAGCTCATCGAGTCTTGTCCAGACATCTATCGAAGCGATAGGGCAGTGGAAGGATGTAAAGGACAGAGACCGTGACGAATTGATAGAGGACCTGCAATTTTCTCTGAAAGAGCTTGACAGGGCCGCCAACATTGTAAAAAGTCTTCTGGGCCTTTCACGGCAGACTCAGACCTATGTTGAGCAGGTAAATATAAATATCTTGATAGATGACGCCCTGAGAGTGCTGCGCAATCGGTACAAAGGCTCTGAAATAATAATTGAAAGGGATCTTGAAGAAGACCTGCCGGAGATCGAAGGGAACTTTGCCAACCTCGGACAGGTAGCCATAAACATAATCAACAACGCGATACAGGCTTTGCCGGATGGAAAGGGCAAGGTAACGCTGGTGACGCGGTACGAGGAAGATAAAGATATTATTCGTATCGAATGTCACGATACTGGAAAAGGTATGCCTCCCGAAGATGTCAGAGACGCCTTCAAACCCTTTTTTACAACTAAAAAACCGGGTGAGGGGACAGGCCTTGGTCTGTACATCTCTCATGAGATTATAA
>CAYLXS010000037.1:0-11671 GCA_964387765.1 uncultured Syntrophaceae bacterium | reverse complement strand
TCAACCTGTATGAAGAAGTTGAGGCCGACAAGGGGGCAATGGGCCAGGCGATGGCAGTTGTCGTCCTTTCCAGTCTGGCAGCCGGCATAGGGGGTATTGGGACAGGAGGGCTCGGCGGGCTTCTGATGGGAACAATAGCGGCCCTTGCAGGATGGTATATCTGGGCTTATCTCACATATTTCATCGGCACAAAACTTCTTCCTGAATCGCAGACTCAGTCAGATCCCGGCGAGCTGCTGCGCACTATCGGTTTTGCGAGCTCTCCCGGATTGATTCGAATCTTAGGGATTATTCCGGGGCTGGGAGGAGTGATCTTCGTAATAGCATCACTCTGGATGCTGGTGGCAATGGTGATCGCAGTCAGGCAGGCCCTTGATTATACAAGCACACCGCGGGCTGTAGGTGTGTGTATAATCGGCTGGGTCATCCAACTCTTGATTCTCGTGCTGTTGTTTTCTCTTTTCGGCGGGGGCGCGCAGCCGGTTTAAGAGAGGGTGAATTCGACTTTAAGCTGCCCTGCAGAAGCCTTGATGGCAGAGGTAGCTAATCCTAACCTGTTACAAATACGTCACTATCCATGATCAACATGAGCCATGATCGTCTGTATCTGACTTCCACAGGGAGGCTGTCGCGCAATCTGCGCCGGCATTTTCGCCTGCAGTGCATAAGTGAGGGAAAGCGTGGTTGGGAATCTCTGCGCGCAATGAGTCTTAATGCCTGGCTTGATCGAACATGGATGGAATCCTGGCCTGAAGAGATACCCGCACCCGATCTGTACAGAATGAATCTCTGGAAGAAACTGGCAGGCAGGATCGTGCCCCCTTCTTCCCTTACCGTGGATACAAACCTCTGCGCTATTCTCGATGAAAATTACGGCATTATGGTGCGTCACGGACTTGATCCTGCGACCGGTTTTCCCTCCACGCCGCTCGTTGAATGGCGAAGAGAGATAAGCGGGGTATTTAGAGAATCGCTCAAATCCAAGAGTCTCTTTCACCCGTCACGCCTTCCGGTTTTGCTGCGCCGGTTAATATTTGAAGGCAGTATCGCATGCCCGGACAGGATCTCACTGGCCGGTTTTGAATCGCCCGCCCCTGTAGAACGCGAACTATTCATGACGCTTGAGGAAAGATCCAATGTTGAGTATGTGAATCACCCGGCGCGAAGAGAGGGAATAATCGAGGCCCTGGCCCTCCCCTCTCCCGAACAGGAGGTCGTGTATCTGATTAATCGTCTCGCGCAAGACGCCCAGACAATTCCTCTTCACAGGATAGGGGTGATCGTGCCCGATATGGACAGATACGCGAAGACACTGGAGAGGAGTCTCAGGGACGTCACGGCAGAGACTCCACCCCATGGTTTTCACTGGTTTAACATGACGAAGGGTGTTCCACTCCTCGAAACACATCTGATGAACGCGGCCCTGCTCCCCCTGCGATTTGTCCTCGAGGGGCAACCCCGCGAGCTGTTCCTCTCTCTTCTCCTCTCTCCCTACTATAAATGCCGGCAGGGGAAACGCCATGAGATCGCGCGGGCCGATATTGTATGGAGAAGACTCTCTGTCGACTATGGCCTTGATAATCTTCTGCGCACACTGAAAAAGGAGAATCCGCGTATATACTATCTCATCCCCTCAGACAGCCGGGAACATCTTTCCGCCTTCTGCGCGATAGATATATCCCAAAAGAGGAAAGGCGTCTTCTGGACAGGGCGGCTCAGGGAATTGTGGGCCCGCCTCGGTTTCCCCGTTGAATCGGGTGAAAAAGATGCCGTGGACAGGAGGGGTCTCGACGAGATCATGGGAGAGATCGACCGGCACCTGTCCGAAACGCGAATGGATGGCCACGAGTTCTCGGCATGGCTGACTCATCTTGCGTGCCACAAGGTGGTACAGATCGGCACAGCGGAAGATGCCGGCATACAGATTATGGGGATTATCGAATCTCGCGGCCTCGATTTCGACAAGGTGTACGTCCTCGGCATGGATGACCGGTCGCTTCCGGGGCCGGCGCGCCCTCTCCCTCTTCTCGATTCTGCGGAGCGGAAAATGGTACAGGGAGGCACAGCGCAGAGCCAGTACGAATTCGCAAAAAGAGCTTTTGACCATTTACTGTCCCTCGCGCCGGACATCACTCTTCTCCGGGCGGAGCAGGAAGACCTGAAACCCCTCTCACCCTCACCTTTCTGGCCCGGTACCGAGGAAAAGCGCTCCATCGACATCTGGAACGCTCCTGACCCGGCATGGCTGAGGGCCGAATGGCTCCATTCGGCATATAAAGGATTACATGAGGAAATCTCCACGGAACCGCCGGGAGACACACTTCTGGACATCGACAACATCCTTGAGACCGTCTCGGTAAGCCGTTTCCAGAAGGCGGTCATCTGTCCGTACCGCTTCTTTGTCGAAGGCATTCTGAATATAGAATCACTGGAAGAAATAGAGCCGGATGCCTCCCCCCGCGAAAAGGGAACCCGGATTCACAGGGTACTGGCCCTGTTCACACAAAAATTGAGGGAGGGCGGCCTGGACCTCGGCAGAAAAGATGTTGAGCCCAGCGCGCGGGCGATGCTGTCGGAGTGTGTAGATGAAGAGTTGCGCGCAGTAGCCGGCAGCCCTCACTGGCAGGTCGAGCGCAGGCGGTGGATGGGTTCAAAAGGTAATTCCGAAGGCGGCATGCTCACGGACTGGCTTGACCGCGAAATCGAACGCTGCCGGGAGGGATGGCGGTGCGTCACGGAGGAAAGCGCGTTCGATACCCTCAGGGTCGCCGGCCTGCCTTTCTCTCTGAAGGGAAGGATAGACCGTGTGGACTTCAGCAAAGACGCGGGTGTTCTCCTCTGGGACTACAAAACGGGCAAATGTCCCTCCGTGGCGGATATTGTGACACGTATGAAAGAGCCTCAGCTTGTCATCTATCTCCTGGCTCTTTTGGATGGGCACATCCCTGCACTGGAGTCATATATCGATTCGGATACGCCCTTTTCAGCTGGATATATACAGCTCAAGTCATCCGGCAATATCAGGATTTTCTCGATCAAGGGAATCGAATCATCCCTGGAGAATTGGGCGAAGGCCATTGCAAAACTGGGGAAGATGCTTGGATCGGGAGATTTTCGCGCCGAGCCCTTCCCTGTCTCGGAAGTAACCGACCGCTACAAGACCTGCGAGAAATGTCCGGTTATAACCCTGTGCAGAACGGGAGTACGAGGCACGCAAAGAGCGGGAATGGAAGAGGAAACCAATGAAGAAACCGAATGATGCCGGACAGCGAACCGCCGCTCTCGATACGAGCCGGTCGCATCACGTGGAATCCCCCGCGGGGTCCGGCAAGACGCTACTCCTTACCAAACGTTTTCTCAAGCTGCTGGGAGAGGTTCGTGACCCGGCGGAAATTCTGGCTATCACCTTCACCGAGAAGGCGGCTGGAGAGATGCGCCAGCGCATAACGGGCTTTCTGAGCGGCAGGCCGTCCGCGAACGATCCCGACGGCGAAATGACAGCGTTAGCTGAAAGAGCGCTTCGCGCACACAAGGACAAAGCGCACCTCCTCACCTCTTCGGACACTCTCAATATCATGACCTTCCACGGTTTCTGCAGTCACATAGCCAGGCGCGCGCCCCTTGAAGCCGGTGTCGCGCCCGATTTTGAAATTATTGACGAGAACGAGCAGGCCATCCTGATAGAAGAAACCGTCCATGCCGCCCTGAAGGGATTTTTCGCATACCCCGAGACCGACAACAGGAGAAAGGCATTTGAAAACAGGCTTCTCTATTATAACAACAACTGGAACAGCATCTCCGAAGAATTCCGAGATATCATAAAAAACAGAGGAAGATTTAGAGACCTGATAGAAATCATCAGGCAGGCAGGCGGACAGGGGGTTTCGAAGCTTCCGGCGATCCTTAACAAACGGCTGCGTGTCTACGTCGAAAGCCGTCTCTGTGCCCTTGTAGACTGCTTTAAGAAAACGGAGATGGGGCAGTGCTGGAGCGACCTGACCGTCCATCTCACAAAGCATAAGGCAGATATGGGGGTAGTCCTTCCCGCATCTCTGCCGGGGGGCACCTGGGAAGACCTCTCTTCATGGCAGACAATAGCAAATGCGCTCACCACGAAGACTGGAACCGCGTTAAAACGGTTTGGCCCCGCGAACGGATTCTACAAAAATTTCAGCAAGACCGAATGGGGAGAGATGATAACTTCCATGGGCAACCCTTGCGCCGCCGCGCTCGCTGAAATCAAACTCCTCCCCTCCCCTGACGATATCGAGTCGGACATGAATGTTCTCGCGGATTTTATCGTCACCGCGGCGGATATCACAAACCGTTACGAAATCATCTGCAAAGAGAGGCACGTCGTTGATTTCGCCGGTCTGGAACAGGCTGCGCTCAAGGCACTGAGCGAGAGCAATCCCTCGGAGATTCAGCTCTATCTCGATCACCGGATACAGCACCTCCTGGTGGATGAATTTCAGGATACAAATCGCGCCCAGTGGGATCTTGTAAGCCGACTGTGCGGTGGCTGGTCTCCCGGAGACGGAAGAACCGTCTTTATTGTGGGAGATCCCAAGCAGTCGATCTATTCCTTCAGGAACGCGGAGGTTAGCCTCTTTATGGGGGCAAAAGCGGGAATCCCCGCTTCAGGAGGGGTTATGATTCCCCTTGACGCGCATCGGCTGACAACAAATTTCCGCTCCGTGAAGAAACTGGTTGAATGGACCAACGATCTGTTCGGCGAGACAGTAATGAAAGATCCGGATTCCGATGCCGACGAAGTTCCCTTCAGCCCCTCGGAAGCATATAGCGAGAAGGAGGACGGAGGCACGATATCGCTCAGTCTGTTTGCCGATAACGATAATGAAAAGGCAAAGGACTGTGAGGCTGCGTGGCTTGCCGGAAAGGTCAGGGATATCATGCGAAAGACCGGCAACGACAGGTCCATCGCGATACTCCTCTTCACCAGAAACCGGATCAGCCGTTATCTCCGGGCCTTCAAAAATGAAAGCATCCCTGTTCAGGTACGGGCAGGACTCGGTCTTGCGCAGCGGCCGGAGGTAATGCACCTTATTAAAATCGCTGAACTGATGGCTAACCCACATGACGATCTTGCCTGGGCGTCCATCCTGCGGTCGCCCTGGTCATGGTTCGACACGAATCTCCTGTACGAAACCGCCCTGCAGGAGCCGGAGAGCTGGATGGATAAGATCCTTCTGACTGCCCAGCTTCACCCCGGCATGGAGAACCTCACAAAGGCGATAGAAAACGCGTCACGCCGGGTGGGACGCGATTCTCTGGGCACAACCGTAAGATCCTTCTGGGAAGACCTTGATGGCCCCCGGAAAACGGCATCCAGGTACGGCATGGCAGGGGTCGCGAACTGCATGCGGTTTCTCGAAATACTGGAAAACGCTCACCAGGGCACGCCTCTGAAAACCCTCCAATATGTGAAGGCCACGATAGACTCCTTTTATGAGCCCGCCGATCCAGCCACGTCCCGCTCCCCCGTTCAGATGATGACCATTCATATGGCCAAGGGACTCGAATTTGATTTCGTATTTCTTCCATTTATGGACTGGAAACCCCTTTCCGGAATCCCGGCAACATCTCCTCCCTACCTGATGGAACGTGTCCCGGGAGGCAATAAAGAGTGTATCATCACCATGGGAAAGGATCGGAGAAATGACCACTCCTCTCCGATTTTTGACCTGTTGAAGAAGTTTCAGAAAAATCGCCGATGGGGCGAAGCAAAACGACTCTTCTATGTGGGAGTTACGCGGGCGAAAGAGACACTGTTTATGAGCGGCATCGCGAAGCTGAAGGATGACACCACACTCGCGACCGGCAAAAAGAATGTTCTCGAATGGGTCATGGAGCATGAGGGCATCAGCGGTGCCGATATCGACAGCGTGTCCGCCGGAAGACATATTCCCATAGAAATCAACCCTACATCCCCTTCCCTGCCGCCGAATAAGACTGTTGACGAATGTATCCTTCCCGAGCCCTGTATTCTTCATCCGGAAAGACCCGCCTGCATAATGGCAAAGTCCCCATCTTCAATGGTGGACGATGCGCTGCGCGCGGAGGAGAAACTTTCTGATGACGAAGCCGCGTTTAACCGGACAAGGGGAACTATCATGCACGCGATCATTAGAACCGGCATACGCGGAAGGGTGCTCCCTACGGCAAAGGCGGTAGCGTGCGCACTGCAGGCCGAAGGCGTCGGACAAGACCGCGCGGACAAGACAGCTGCCGAAATCCTGGAAGAAGCCGGAAAGACACTTGCCGACCCTTTTATCATTCGGCTGATGGAATCGTATGAAACAAGAAGCGAATGGGAAATAGAAGACGCGACCAATGAAGGGCGTGTACGTTCCGGCATTATCGATCTCGCGGCGTTTAATGAAGATACCTGGTGGATCTGTGACTTCAAGACATCACGACCGGAAGACAGCGAGCCGATAGAGGCATTTGTTTCCCATGAGAGGAAATTATACCGTCCACAGCTTGAGGCCTACAGAGAAATGCTGGCACGCTTCAAAGACATCCCGGAATCCCAGATCAGCGTGGGGATCTACCTGACCGCCTTCCTGCGGTGGGAAGAGCTGTAATCAATAGTTATCGACACAGATCTTTAAATAGACAAATCAGGCAGAGAACTAATGGGGCAACGATATTCCTCTGCCGGTTATGGAGTTTCGAGATGGATTGAGGGACGCATGATTTTTTGCAGAGAAATTCTCTGGTGTTCGAAATCCCCTTTCGCTTCCAGAGTTGGATACGAAATCATATCACCGAATCGAAGAGTTACCCTAGCAAAGGGTTTGGGAAGCATGAATCTATCCCAGCTTCTGAAATACCAGACTCTATCGGCACTTGCATAAAAAGGCACGATGGCTGCATTCGCGGCGGATGCCAGACGAATTACTCCGGGTTTTACAATTCCCGCAGGCCCTCTCGGGCCGTCTACGATATGGGCCGCAAGTCCCGTTTCCTTTAACTTGAGAATCATTCTACTTAGCGCCGAGCGACCACCTTTTGATGAAGATCCGCGCATGGTGTACCACCCCGTCCTGTTTGCTACTCCGGCAATAAACTCTCCATCCGTACTTCTGCTGATCATGAGACCGGGTTCGTATTTACTGTATTTTTTAAAGTGGCGGATTGCAGAAAAAAATTGCTGATGCCAGGCACAGAGAAGTACCCTGCCACCGTTATCGATATGATCAAGCCATCGGTCTTCATTTTCAACGGTGAGACGAAACGTGGCAGAATAAATTCGTATGAACCAGTAAATGAAAGACAGGAATGGCTTTGATGTAATAATGGCAAATTTAAGTTTTTTTGACATAGAACCGCGTTTTCCCAACCCCTGAATAACAGACACTTGGTTAAGCTGCCATAAACAGCCTGCCAAAGTCAACAGGATAAACATAATTCTGAGATGAATGTCTCTTGATTCTGTTGTAGAATACCTCAATCTATTCGGAGATACCTTGTCGAGTTTCTGATTGGGTCCTGTATCTTTCCCGGTGACAGCTCGCGTCCATGGCGACGTGGTTGTTGGAGATAGTGATATTGTTTTATAAGGTTCAAACAGTTCAAACAATACCTGTTGGATATGCATCTAAGGTGTGGTAAAATAAAAAAATCATGCAGGCAGGTTGTGTATTATTTGAAAACAAAAACCTATCAAAATGTTTCTGCCAGAGAGATAACCTTCCCGGACAATGACAAGCTGAAAATACTGCTGGGAGAATATGACAGAAACCGCAAGGCTGTTGAGAAGCTGGGGAGAGTAAAGCTTAACGCCAGGGGACGCACTGTGTTCATATCAGGAGAGACACACGACTGCGATCTTGTCAAAAACCTTTTGGCCCAGCTATATGGTATCATTGAGAAAGGCTACCCCGTTTATCCCGCCGACATAGATTACGCTCACAGAATACTTTCAAAAAACGGTTCTACCAATCTTGAGACGATTTTTCTTGACACTGTTTTTATATCGTCGAAAAAGAAGGTAATTGCCCCCAAAAGCATGGCGCAGAAATTCTATATAGATTCTATCAGAACATACGATATGGTTTTCGGTATAGGCCCTGCGGGAACAGGCAAGACATATCTTGCCATGGCTATGGCCGTTGGAGCGCTCCTCGAAAAAAGTGTGAACCGGATAATACTCACTAGACCCGCTGTAGAGGCTGGAGAACGACTTGGATTCCTCCCGGGTGATCTATCGGAAAAGGTCAATCCCTACTTGAGACCTGTATATGATGCTCTCTACGACATGATGGACTTTGAAAGGGCGTCTGCGTTGATAAGCAAGGGAATAATCGAAGTGGCTCCCCTCGCGTTCATGAGAGGAAGGACCTTAAATGATTCTTTTATAATCCTGGATGAGGCCCAGAATACCTCTTCGGAACAGATGAAGATGTTTCTCACGAGACTCGGCTTTGGTTCAAAAACAGTCATAACCGGTGACGTAACTCAGACGGACCTTCCTCCTGGTAAGGTTTCAGGTTTGGTAGAGATAGAGAGTCTTCTGAAAGGGGTGGAGGGAATCCGTTTTGTTTACTTTTCAGAGATAGATGTGGTAAGACACCGTCTCGTTCAGGAAATTATACGGGCATATAATCACCTTGACAGAAAGAAAGCTACAGTAGATATTGAGTAATCAGCAAAAAATATAAATCCATGGCTATAAAAAAACCCCCTCAAAACGGAAAGAATAATGGGAACGCGCCAATCAAGTCCGTTCACAGGCTTGTCAGCGAAAACATTTCCTGGAAACATGCCATAGCGTTTTCCATGAGTCTGATTCTGGCCATCACACTTTATCCACAAATTCTTCAGATGGCTCCTCCCGAATACAAAGTCGGGTCGATTATTACAAAGGATATACAGGCAGATCGCGACTTCCTCGTAGTAGACAGAGCGGCCACGGAGCAGAAAAGGGTGGAAGCTGTCGAAAGCACAAGATCTGTATACGATTATGACAGTGACATGCCCGCAAAGATTGCGACAGCCATGTCAAAAGCATTTCTCGACATGGGGGAAAATCCAGAAGAAAAATCCAAATCACCTGATAATGGGAAATTATCCGCCGAAAAGACAAAGAAGACATTCGAAGATGTATCAGGAATAACCCTTACAACCTCGGAGTTTAAAGCACTTAACAAGAAGGGGTTTCCAATTGAGGTGCGTGACGACATTGTAAAACTTGTTAATTATACCTACGGTGACAGGTTGATCGGTAATAAGGATATTCTGAGTCTCAACAAAAATAAGGGCATAATAATACGTGACATAGAGAGCCAGGAGGAAAAGGAACTGGATGACCTGTCGTTGATACTGGACGCAGGAAAAATAAATTCTATCATACGTGAAAACGCGAAGGTGATATTCAAGACCAAAAAAGCTGACAACATTGTAATATCACTTGCCAAAAAAGCTGTGAGCCCGAATCTCACCTTTGCCAAAAACGAGACAGAAAAAAGAAAACAAACCGTCTCAGATGAGGCAAAACCTGTACTGTACGAACTTCAGAAGAACGAAATGATCATTAGGGAAGGCGAAAAAGTAACTCCTGAGGATCTCGATAAGCTTATTTCGTTTTATAAGGGGCAAGAGGGAAACAAGTTTATAGATGTCTCCATATTTTCAGGCATATTTCTTACAATAATGCTTTTGTCTGTTGTTTTTTACCGCATGGCCAGCTCGCGATTCAGGCTATCAAAGACAGCGACTACCGACCTCTTATTCATAGGCATTGTCGTGATCCTTCAAATAATTCTGGTAAAAGCGGGCATATTCATATGCGACTCCGTAAATCTAACCTATAAACTTGCCTTTTCATCCATCTGTGTTTACGCTATACCATTCACCGTAGGCACCATGCTCGTCGCAATTCTTATTGGCAGGAACGAGGGTTTGATATTTTCAGTATTTTCTTCCTTCGTGGTAGTTTTTTTGTTCCAGGATAAGATGTCGATATTTCTCCTTTCTCTTATTGGAAGCGCAGTTGCGGTGCATTATATAATCCGTTGCGAACGGCGTTCGGCATTTTTTAAAACCGGTCTGCTGGTAGGCGTGGTCAATATGGGAACCATAGTCTGCCTTTTTCTGCTCTCCGGTAAGCTCTTTGTGATTGAGACACTCTTAACGCTGGCCATGGGGCTCGCAGGTGGTATTTTATCAGGGTTTATCGTCTCCGGTCTCGTTCCTCTCTTTGAATCTCTCTTTGGTTATACCACAGACATAAAACTCCTTGAATTGGCCAATTTGAATCAACCGATATTCCAGGAATTGCTCATGGCAGCTCCCGGAACATATCACCACAGCGTTATTGTGGCATCTCTGGTAGAGGCGGCCGCGGAAGAGATCGGTGCGAATTCTCTGCTGGCCAAGGTAAGTGCCTATTATCATGATATAGGGAAGATGAAGAAACCCCAGTATTTTATAGAAAATCAACCCAACTGGAAAAATGTACACGATGATCTTTCCCCGCAGATGAGCAGCCTCGTTATCCTTTCTCATGTCAAGGATGGGCGCGAACTGGCGAAGGAACATAATCTGGGAAATACAATAGAGGATATTATAAGGCAACACCATGGGACAGGTATTGTGCGCTATTTCTATGAAAAAGCAAAAAAGGAGGCTAAGATTTCCGGTCAGTCAGTCCAGGAAAACGATTTTCGATACCCCGGGCCGAAACCCCAGAATAAAGAAGCAGGACTTGTCCTTCTCGGAGATATTGTGGAGGCCTCCTCAAGAACATTGACAAATCCAACACCCGCAAGGGTAGGAAATCTCGTAAACAGCCGAATAAAGGAGGTGATGGAAGAAGGAGAACTCGACGAATCCGATCTTACCTTCCGCGATCTGAAAAAGATTGCCGAAACATTTACCAGGATACTAACCGGCATATTTCATCGCCGGATAGACTACAAACAATCTTCCAAATAAAATCCGATGAAAATTCTGGCAACCAATAAACAAACAGTGATCGATATAGATCTTCCGCGAATCAAACGCTCATCAGTCAAAATCCTGAGAATCCTTGAGAGTGAAGACAGTGAGCTCAGCCTGACATTTGTGGATAATGCAGGCATAGCCGATATAAACAGACAGTATCTCGGCAGAAACTATCCCACAAATGTAATAGCGTTTTCAATGAATGAAGGGAAATTCGGAGATGTAAATCCCGATATCCTCGGGGATATTATAATATCCACAGAAACGGCCCTCAGAGACGCGGAGGCCGGAGATCTTTCCCTTGAAGATGAACTTGATTATCTGATAATTCACGGCGTTCTTCATCTCCTGGGATATGATCACGAACTACCGGGGGAAGCCAAAAAGATGAAAGAGAAAGAAAAAGAGACCTTCTTTGCACTGAAGAAATATCATGTAGAATAAAGCAGTTCACGGTTTACTGTTCACAGTTTTTTCAAACTCTGTTTTTCAACTGGTAACTGTAAACGGGTACCACTATCTGACCTACCTTACTATTACCGTTTGCCCCGGATAAATGAGGGAGTTTCGGTTGAAGCCGTTCAATTTAAGAAGTTTGCCGAGATCAATCCTGTTTCTTAATGCTATTGCAGACAGCGTGTCCCTCTTCTCTACGACGCAGGTCTTCGCTGACACGGCGTTATCCCCCGCGGAACTGCTT
>CAYLXS010000036.1:0-11696 GCA_964387765.1 uncultured Syntrophaceae bacterium | reverse complement strand
GGAAGATGATTGTTACATTTCTTAACCTTTCAGCTACCGCCCTTGTCCTGGCCGGTTTTACCGTGAGATTTCTCTTCCCGTTGATAAGCCTCGAAGGCAACAGGTTCTGGATTCTTGGTCTCGCGCCAATAACCTTCAGGGGTCTTATAATCCAGAAATTTATCATAAACTTTGCAGGAGTTTTCCTGGTAAGCGAGTTTTTGATGGTGGCAACCAATATTATCCTCAAGACGGGGGCTTCTCTTATGTACATATCCTGCGGTCTGGCTGCCATGGCAAGCATTGGTCTTGTAGGTCTGTCGATAGGGCTGGGCACCATCTATCCCAACTTCAAGGAGGACAATTCGGCAAAAATCGTATCCGGATTCGGGGGAACCCTGAATTTTATAATCGCCCTTTTCTATGTAAGTTTTATAATCATTCTTTTTGCCGTTCCTTATTTCAGCTTCGAGATACACGGAGCAATCTCCAAGCATACCTTCCACCTGTTTCTGATTTTTTCGTGGACAGTGTCACTGATTGCAACAATTGCCGCAGGGATTCTTCCAATGATCCTGGGATACAGAAATCTGGAGAATATGGATTTTTAAAGTGGAAAAGGGGTCAAACCTACACTCTTGACAACCCCGGAGGTGTATGATATTCGCCCACTATCTTTAACTACTATTGACAGAGTGATTTATGGCCAGACAATTACGAATAGAATTTCCAGGTGCATTTTACCATGTAACGGCAAGAGGCAATGAACGTAAATCTGTCTTTAAAAGTGTAAAAGACAGAGAGAAATTTCTTTCTTATCTCGAATCCGCTTCAAATCGTTATGGCGCTGTTATTCATGCTTATTGTCTCATGGACAATCATTACCACATTTTAATAGAAACACCGCATGGTAATCTTTCAAAGATCATGCAGCATATTAACAGTTCCTATACGACTTATTTTAACATCAGACATGATAGATACGGGCACCTGTTTCAGGGCAGATACAAGTCAATACTTGTTGAAGTTGATGAATATGCAAAAGAACTTTCCCGCTATATACATTTGAATCCTGTACGTGCGCGAATGGTTAAAACACCTGAAGAATATCAATGGTCCAGCTGTATATATTATACTGACAAAAAGGAAGCGCCGGCATGGCTTTACAGAGATTTTATTCTAGGTTATTTTGGGGAAAGGCCTTCAGCCTCGCAAAAAAATTATAAGGAGTTTGTCCATTCTTTAGCCAAAGAGGATTATAGCAGCCCTTTTACAAATGTTATTTATTCAATAATTTTGGGTAGCCCGAAATATGCACAAGAAATCAAAGATACATTTTTAAAAGAAAAATCCCGAGATCGTGAGTTGCCGGTACTAAAAGAACTTGTTGATATTGACAGACCTGATATCGATACAATATCAAATATAGTTGATTCGGTTATTCAAACAGAGGATAGACTGGCAAAACAGATAAAGCTCTATTTTTGCCACAGGTATAGCGGACTGAAGCTCAGAGAAATCGGTAAATATTTTGGTGTTAGTGAATCAGGTGTGTCTCAGGCAAGCAGCAGGCTTTCTGATAAACTGAAAAGAAATAACGAATTAAGTAAAAAAATTGATATCGTAAAGAAAAAATTAAAACTGTGAAGAGTGTAGGTTTGACCCCTGATTTTCAAGGAGGGAAAATATATGAAATATGATTTTGATTTAATTTGTATCGGGTTAGGTCCTGCAGGGATGGCTGTCTCTGCAATGGGGGCAGAAATGGGCCTGAAAGTCTGTGCTATTGAAAAGAATAAAGTTGGTGGAGAATGTATGAATGTAGGATGTATTCCCAGTAAATCACTGCTTAGAATCTCTAAATTAAGGCATTCAATATCAAGGCTCAAGGAGATGGGTTTGGTGGAGGGCGAAATGCCGGATATCAAATCTCCTTTCTCGAAAATAGATGGTTATTTAGACTATATTTCCAGCAAAAAAACATTGAAGATGTTTGACAAAGTGACGCTCATTTTAAATGAGGGATACGCAAGTTTTGTCGATTCGCATACGATCAGGGTTGGCGAGAGATCGCTCTCTGCCCAAAAGATATTTATTGCAACCGGCACCGAACCTATGGTGCCACCGATTGATGGTATCTCCAATATAGATATGCTGACTAATTTAGATATCTTTGATTTGGCTGAAGTCCCTGAGAGCATGACGATAGTCGGTGGCGGGGCCATCGGTTGTGAGATGGCTCAGGCATTCACCCGACTTGACACCAAGTGCGCTATTGTACAGATGGATGAGCACCTTATACCTCTTGGGGACAAAGAAGCCGGCGATTTACTTGAAGATGTTTTTAAAAAAGAAGGTATTGAGGTCTATAATTCAAGAAAAATAATAAGCATAAAAAATGAGGGTAACGAGATATGCCTGCGCACAGAGGATGGCCTCTGTATTAAATCCGAGAAATTAATGATGGCCGCAGGAAGGAAGGTTGAGCTTGATGGACTGAAACTGGACAATGCAGGTGTCAAATACAACAGGCGGGCCATTGAGGTTGATACGAAATACAGGACATCTGTCAAACATATTTATGCTGTAGGAGACTGTAATGGAGGTGTCATGCTTTCTCACGCCGCAATGCATGAGGGCATGTTTGCAATTATGAATGCTGTAAGTCCCTTTGCAAAGTTCCAGTATAAAAATTATGTTATTCCATGGACAGTTTTTACGGAACCCCAAGTCTCGTATGTTGGAATGAGAGAAGAAGATATTAAGAAAAAAGGGATTAAGTACGAGACTTATATTGCAAAATATGAGGATTATGGTGCTGCAATTGCGGAGAATGTCAGCGTTGGTTTTGTTAAGATCTTCACAAATTCTTTTGGTAAGGTTTTTGGCGTGAGCATTGTTGGTAAAGGTTCAGGAGAGATGATAAATGAATGGGCGCTTATAATTCAGAAAAAAATCAGACTGCATAGTATTTTGTTTTTAGCGCATTCATTTCCTACTATGGGGTTCTTGAGCAAGCGCATTGCGGAAATCTGGATGATGAAGAAAATGAATAGTCCTTTCATCCAAGGGTTATGCAAATTATTTTATAGGCAGCTGTAAAGGCCAGATAACAAGACAAATCCAGCAGACAGTATCGACTGATTTTAGCGTTATGTTTGGGTGATCATTAGAAGGAGATAGATATGAATGCATTGAAATTGACAGTAATGATGATTTTGATCTTTGCGTTTGCAACTCTGACTGTCCTGACTAATCAGGCAGTTGCAACTGAAAGGGTTGTTGGTGAAAAACTCTTGCACCAATTATGGACAGATATGGAACAAGTAGATATGGAGGGAATCGAGAAGACAATTGCTAAAGGTTTTCAATCTGTCCACCAGTATGGGGCCAATAATAGTGAGCAAGAGCTAAACGTTATCAAAGGTCTAAAGCTCGGTAAATACACCCTGAGCAATATTAAGATAACTCAGAACGGGCCAGTTATTGTTGTCACTTACTTTGTTTCCGTAGCGGAAACAATTGAAGGAAAGCGGCTTTCAAGAAAACTGGCACCCCGGCTAAGCGTTTTTTTAAAGACTGACAGAGGTTGGAAGTGGATAGCCCACGCCAACCTCAAGCCTTTGAAGTAGAGAACATCAATTCTCCACATGTCTTTAAGCTAGGGCAAAAAGAGAAAATTGGGTAAGGCTCGAATTAACTGGCTTTAATAAAATATTTTGTCGAATGATGGACAGAAACGGTTAGAACACCTGAAAAAGAGGAAAGGGCACTAAACTGGAGATAGTATTTGATGGAAGATGATATTCGCTGGGTGAAAACCCACTGTGCGCGAATGGACCACGGTGGATGTGGTTTATTGGTCGGTATCAAGGATAACAAAATTGTAAAAGTCAAAGGAGATCCGGACGGATTTTTAAACAAGGGGTATATATGTCCCAAGGGGGTGGCATCACCTGATCGTCTCACACACCCTGATCGTCTTAAATATCCATTGAAAAGGGCAGGAAAACGGGGCGAAGGAAAATGGGAGAGGATTTCCTGGGAAGAGGCCCTTCAATACACGGCTGAAAGCCTGAATAAGATAAAAGAAGAATACGGGCCAAAGGGAGTTGCTTTCGGTGTCGGTATGCCCAAGGGTCTGGAACACTTTGTCCTGATCCGCCTTGCCAACCTTTTCGGCTCTCCAAACGTTATCGCCTCACAGGACGTATGTCATGCCCCCCGTGAGATAACAGGTGTTCATACATGTGGTTTTTATCCTGTGGCGGACCTTCACCACCAGAGCCAGCTGGTTATCCTGTGGGCAAGCAATATCACTTCCACAAATGAAGAAGGGGAGATAAGCAGCCTGCTCCTGGAACAGTTAAAGCAGGGAACAGAGCTGGTTGTTATTGATCCGAGAAAGATCGACCTGGTCGACAAATCGAAGGCATGGCTTCAAATAAGACCCGGAACGGATCACGCACTTGCCCTGGGTTTTTTAAATGTCATCATTGAGGAGTCCTTGTATGATAAGGGCTTTGTTGAAAAGTGGACTCATGGCTTTGAGGATCTTGCAGAGCACGTCAAACAATACACCCCTGAAAAAGTCTCCGAAATAACATGGGTCCCTGCCGATCTCATACGGGAGACGGCAAGGCTTTATGCCACATCAAAGCCGGCTGTTATCCAGTGGGGGAATCCCATCGAACATAATATTCATACGTTTGATACAGTAAGAGCGCTTATCTGTTTAATGGCGATAACGGGCAATCTCGATGTCGCGGGTGGAAATGTTGCGGCCCATGACCCGAAGATCATGGGATTGGGACCATTTGTCCGGGCCGATCTTATTCCGAATAAGAGGAAAGAGATGATCAGCGCTTATCATCACGTCATTCCCAGACTGATGACCATCGCACCGACGTTCTTTCAAAAGGCCATTCTTGAAGGTGTTCCTTACCCGGTCAAGGGATTCTATGCCATGTGTTCGAATGGCATGTTATCCTATGCCGACAGCCGGCGAACCTATAATGCATTTATGAAACTTGATTTCATAGCAATTGCCGACCTGTTTATGACCCCAACGGCGGCCATGGCGGATATTGTCTTTCCTGTTGCAAGCCAGTTTGAAATCAATGATATCGGTCATTATGGTCTCGGACACGGTATCATTTTGGCGCGGCCTAAAATAGTTGATCCCCCGGAAGAATGCTGGCCTGACATAAAAATCATGAACGAACTTGGCAAACTCGTCAGCCCTCCGGAACTCTGGAAGGATGATTACGAAGAATTTTTGGAAGACATTGTCAAACCTGCGGGCCTTACATACCAACAGTTCGTTGAAAAGGGTTATCTGAAGGGTCCTGACAGATTCAAACTTTACGAAGAAAAGGGCTTTAGAACTCCTACCGGCAAAGTGGAATTAAGATTGAGTACGGCTGAGAAATTCGGATTAAATCCCTTGCCCGAATTCAGGGGTCTTCCGGAAGATGATGACCCGGACTATCCTCTCCTGTTAACGAGTTCCAAGAGTCGTTACTATCTCCATTCATCATACCGGTGGATCGAAAAGCTGAGAAAGATGAGACCACACCCGAAAGTCGAAATTCATCCAGAGACGGCTGAAAAGTATAGTATAAACGAAGGTGATGAAGTCATTATTGAAACCAGGAATGGGAAAATTACTCAAATTGCAAGTCTGACCGATACTATCGATCCCAGGATTATTAATGCATCTCATGGGTGGTGGTTTCCAGGGGAGTCGCCGGAGACTCAGTATGGATGGGAAAGATCGAACCTTAATATGCTTACCTCTGCGGAAAAACTCGGCAAAGAATACGGCACGCCCAACCTGAAGGGGATTGGGTGCAGAATAAGCGGGAAAGTTCCGGACGACAGGATGGAAGCCCTGAAATACAGAGGATAACGTAAAGGATCGTTATAAATGGATAACAGCATAAAGAGTGTCGAAGATCTGAGCCATGAAGATATGGCGCGACTTATCATGGATATGTTTCACCGCACTATGGTTCATCACACCCTCTGGTTCAGGGAGGTGGAGCACCAGATGGGATTAAAAAAGGCGCTGGACATAATGAAGTCGGCGTACAGCAGTAGCTGCGATGCACAGATGAAGAGACTTTCGCGCGTCCTGGATTTCGAGATGAAAGACGGGATACCCGGACCGTTGCTGGATATGCCGAGAGAAAAGCTTCTTGAATTAATGGGCAGCCTCGGCACAAACTGGATCGCGGGTGACGGCATCTGGTTCCAGGCTGTTGAATCCGCGTGTGGAATGAATGACGCCAAACGTTGCAACGATTCCTGCTGGACGCGATTTTCGCCATTCGAGGCCTGGTCCATCAAAGAGTTCCTGGAACTGCCCGAGCACGCGGGCATGGAAGGACTTAAGACGGCGCTGAGATTCAGGATGTACGCGAGTGTAAACGTTCAGACCATAATTGAGGAAGGTTCAGGCAGTATCGTCTTCGAGATGAACGACTGCCGCGTCCAGTCGGCACGGAAACGTAGGGGCCTTGACGATTATCCCTGCAAGTCCGCTGGCCTGGTAGAGTACAGCCGTTTCGCGGAAGGTATTGATTCAGAGATACACACCGAGTGCATCGGATGCCCGCCGGATTCCCATCCGGAGGAGTGGTTCTGTGCCTGGCGATTTACAATTCCGGAAAAGCAGTTAGAAACCGCCTGAGAGGGGACTACGGCATGAAACAGAAAAACGGGTTTGACGAGGTTCTTTCCGGGGCGTTCAGGAGGATGCACCTCTATACATGAGCGGAGGCCACCCTGCAGGGTCTGCAGGACATGTGGGGTCTGCCAAAGGCTGCTTCATGGGCAACGGCCGGATACATGGGTGCCATATCGACGGGACAGACAACCTGTGGTCTTCTGATAGGATGCAGCGTCGCCATCGGCCTCAAATGCGGGAATGGCAGGGACGGGGTGCCGGAGGAACACGCATCCGACAGGGACAGGGCCATTGAGTCGGTGGAGAGCCTCTACCGTGATTTTCTGAAACAATTCGGAAGCACGGACTGCCGTACGCTGTCCGGATGTGACTATTCAAATTCCGAAGATATCGCCCGCCGCTTTCAAAATAAAGAATGGAAGGACACCTGTGACATCTTTCTCAAGTTCGTTATGACAAGATGTGCTGAGATGGCACAGAAAAATCAGATATGACATGGCGGCGAGGCTAGCCGCCCCTGTCTGTGACACTCAGATAAGCATTCCACCGTCACATGCGATACATATCCCCGTGGTAAAGGATGCGGCGTCGGATACAAGATACAATACCGCTCCCGCCATCTCCATGGGCTGCGCGTGCCTGTTCATGGGTATCTTGTCTATAGCGTATTTATAGATATCATCATTTGATAACAGCGCCGCAGAAAAATTTGTCTCTGTAAGCCCGGGAAGAAGCGCGTTTACCCTGATGTTTGCGCTTGCGAGTTCCTGTGCATAAGCCTTCGTCATGCTGATCAGTCCGGCCTTTGTAATAGAATAGATGCCCTGGAAGGGAGCGGGGCTTATTCCGTTTATCGATGACACGTTAACTATGGACCCGCCCCCGGTTTCGGTCATGAGCTTCGCCGCGTGCTGTATCATAAAAAAGGGGCCCTTGAGATTCACGTCGTTGGTCTTGTCCCATATCCTCTCATCAGCCCCCAGCATATCGCCGAAGTAGGGGTTGGTCGCGGCGTTATTTACAAGGACATCCAGCCTGCCGAACCTGTCCTTTACCTCCCTGAAAAGATCCACTATCTGATCCTGTTTTCCCATATGGCATGCAATGGGAATGGCGACCCCTCCGGTCTTTTCGATCTTTTCCGCTACATTCTTGAGCGCGTCCAGCTTTCTGCTGACAAGGACAACCCGCGCGCCATATTCCGCCAGTGTCATGGCAATTGCCTCACCGATACCCCTGCTCGCACCCGTCACTAGGGCAATCCTTCCGTCGACAGAAAAATTAACTGTCTTCATACTGTCACTCCATTATTTGCCGGCATTTTTTGTTCCATGCCGAGTCTATATCTTTTCGGTTGACAAATATACCATTTACTGGACAATTGCAACGATATGGGAATGGCGCACTATTATGACAAAGGGAGAGACAATATGGATGAACGGAGACTTGAAACGCTGGCCCTGAAGTATGGACTGTCTGCGAATCTTCTGCGGGAATACCTCGGGATATTCCAGGAAAGCGGCATCCCTGTTTCTCTCAGCGGGAAAACTCCAGAGCGTGCGGAACAGATAGTAATGGTCTCGACCCATGGCTACTGGGGAGACCCGCCCCCTGCCGGTGTCCCCGATACGGGTGGGCAGACCTACTATGTGCTGGAGGTATCAAAGACATGGGCACAGGAGGGAAGAAAGGTAATAATTGTTGCAAGGTATTTCAAGCCCTATCCGCGTGTGGAGCGGTTTGCTGAAAACCTGTGGCTTGTCCGGATCCCGGCGGGTGGAGATGAGTTCGTGCGCAAGGAGGATATCTATCCGCTTGTGCCGGAATTAGCGGAAAATGTAGTGGCTGTGTCAGCCCTCTTCGGAGCCCATGCCGTGATGGGACACTACGCTGACGGAATGACCTGTGCGCTGGAGGCGGGAGAAAGGCTGGGAATACCGGTGGTGGTAATCCCCCATTCACTCGGAATAAACAAGGTGATCTCACTCGGACTGAACCCGGATGATCCCGGCATGTGGTTCGACAGGCAATACAACTTTGGAACAAGGGAAGATTTTGAGCTGGCATCCCTCAGAGGGGCTGATTTTGAGATAGCGAACACATTCAGGGAGCCTGCCATCCTGAACAAATATTATGGGTGTAATTTTCCCAATATTGTCATGCCGGCCGGTGCCGGTGAGGCCTTTTTTGATATCGGCGAAGATTCCCGAACGGAAACACTGGGACGATATGGCCTGATTCCGAACCGGTATCTCATCTATTTCGGGCGTTTCTCCGAAGCGAAAAATGTCCCGGGGGTGGTAAAACTCTTTGGTGAGGCAAAGGACTTTGATCCCCGGCTTATGAAAGGTATAAAACTTGTGCTTGTAGGAGGATCTCCCGGAGAACCCCTGCCCGAAGAGGTGTCTGTTGAGAAACATGTTGCGGATACAATAACAGAATACAAATTGACAAATGAAGATATCGTAAGGCTTCCCAGCCAGCCCTGGAGTATCCTGGCGGTTCTCGCGCACCACTGCCTGTCCTATATCGGCATGCAGTTTATGGAACCATTCGGCATGGGAGTAGCGGAGGCCATGGCGGCATCCGCCCCCGTTGTCATTTCCAGGGAGGCGGGTATAACAAAATGGATAAAGGATGGTCGTGACGCTATTGTTGTCAGGCCCGATGATCCGCGCGCTGCCGCCCGGAAATTGATCGGGATTATGCGCAAGGAAGGCGCATTGAAAAAGATCGCCTCCGATGGACGTAAGCTCGCGCTGGACACCTTCAGTTGGAAGGCCATAGGAACACGGCAGGGTGAGATCATAGATTCTCTCTGCCGGGGTAAAATTCCCGGCGACGTCGTTGACGGGGATATAATACGGAGAAAACGAGAGGGACGTGCCTATCACAGGACGGTTTTCACCTGGCGGGGAGATCCTCCGAAGGTCAAACCACAGCATGAAAAGGCCGCGAAAAGTCTGCTATCTTATATTATTGAACAGACAAACGATCTCCAAAGCGAGGGAAAGAGGACAATTGTTGTGCTTGGTGGAGAATCAGGGGCGGGAAAAACCGAGATAGCGGAATACATGAGGTATCTTCTAAGGGGTGTAAAGATGCAGGGTGCCACAATAGCAGGAGATTCCTTCTTTAAGCTGGCGCCGGAGGCAAACCACCAGGCACGTCTTGATGCGTATTCAAAAAAGGAGTTAGAAAAGTATGTAGGTCCGGGCGAAGTGGATCTGGAGCGTCTGGATTCCATACTGGGAGATGCCGCTGACAGGAGTGTAAATAAGGTCTTTGTACCATCTGACTGCAGAAGGCTTGCTTCGAGAAGATATGCGTGTGTGCCGGTCGCGCTTGCCGGGGTGGATGTTGTTCTTGTTGATCTGACTTATGGTCTTGCCCTGAAAAACGCAACCCTGAAGGTATTTCTTGAATCGGATTACCGGAAAAGAACAGCCGCTGTGAAGAAAAGAAATCTGGCCCGCGATCCTGATCAGGATTTTGACTTTATTTTGAGGGTTCTGGATATAGAACATCGAATCATACAGGGATTGAGGGAGCAGGCAGATATTATTGTCACAAATGATTACGAGGCGAGACCGCGATAAATGATCTCAAAAGCAAACAGGAAACCCTCGAAGAGTCGGTACGCGGAACTTCAGACTTTTTTGAGCGCGGCCGTGCGGAATCATAAGGCCGGAAGGTTCAAAGAGGCGGAGCGGGGATACCGCCGGATACTTGCACTAACGCCGGACGCGGATGTGAGTTGCAATCTAGGAGTTGTCCTGAAGGAACAGAACCGGCTTGACGAGGCCGCCGCGTCATTGCGAAGCGCGATTGCACTCAACCCGGGACACGCCGTGGCTCATTATAACCTCGGCAACGTGTTCAAGGATCGGAAGATGACAGACGAGGCCATCGCATCCTACCGGCGCGCGATCACCGCCAATCCGGGATACGCCGCCGCGCACTTCAATCTCGGGAACCTGCTGAGGGACCGGGGCATGGCGGATGACGCGGCTGCCTCCTATAAGCAGACTATCGCAATTAATCCGGAGCATGCCGGGGCATATAACAACCTCGGCAAGATACTCAAGGACCTGGGCAGATTCGATGAGGCCATTGAGTGCTTCCGCCATGTTACAGCTATACATCCCGATTACGCCGACGCATATTACAACGCAGGCGTGGCCTTCAAAAGCATTGGTGATGTAAAGGAAGCCACAGAATCCTACCGACGCGCGATTTTGGTTGATTCGGACCATGCCCTCGCGCACTATAACCTCGGTAACGCGCTTAGGGAACAGGGAATGTTTGAAGAGGCCGTGGCATCCTATCGGCGCGCGATTGAGCTGGATGAAAACAATCTGTCCGCGAAACATCTCCTGGCTGCCCTGACGGGACATACCACGCAAATCGCTCCGAGACAGTATATCGTGGATATGTACAACGTATATTCAAAGACCTTTGATGACCATCTTATCGATAAACTTGGCTACAAGATTCCCAAGGTACTCCGGGGAATGTTCTCGAATCTTTTTGAAGACGGGCCGCATTTTCGGAATGTGGTAGATCTGGGATGCGGCACAGGTCTGTCCGGGGTGGAATTCCGTTCCGTTGCGGGCCGTCTCAGCGGAGTAGACCTCTCTTCCGGGATGATAAACGAGGCGAAGGGTAGGAACCTGTACGATGTTCTGTATGTTGCTGATATTGTAGAATTTCTGGATGAGACCGTTGAACAGTACGACCTGTTTGTGGCAACCGATGTCTGCATATACATCGGTGACATGGAGACTTTCTTCGCGTCGGTTGACAGACGCGCCACAAAGGGCGCCTGGCTTGCCTTTTCAACGGAAACCCTGGATGGAGATGGATATGTGCTGCGCCATACCGGACGCTATGCCCACAGCAGGGATTATATCCTGTCGTCCGCCAGAAGATATAATTTTGTGGAGGAAGTATCCCGACCTGAAATCATAAGGAAGGAAGGCGACGAAGGAATATGGGGAGACGTCTTTATAATGCGGCATGTATC
>CAYLXS010000035.1:0-11759 GCA_964387765.1 uncultured Syntrophaceae bacterium | reverse complement strand
GGTCGATGTCACTCTCCCGGCCAGACTGTCGAATACATCCATAATCTTATCCGCGTAAGACCTGAAATTCTCCATCTTCAGCTGCGCCGCCTTCAACTTCGACGCTGCTACCATATTCATAGCCCTGGTAATCTGTCTGGTCTTATCTACGCCTACAGATTGTCTCTTAATGTCTTTTAACGATGCGCCCATTAACAACCACTCCCCTGTACCACCTCCGGATTATACAGCGGTACCCAGATGTCTGTTTCTCTACTCGGAGGCAAATACCGAATCAAACTCCGTCAACATGCCCTTTATCCTGTTGTCCAGATCAGGACTCAGCTCCTGCTTCTCGTCTATCTCCTTCATTACATCCTGATGTTTGCTGTCCACAAAGCTCATGAGTTCCTTCTCATAATTCTTGATGCTTTCCAAAGGATATTTATCCACAAATCCCCTGACGCCCGCGTACAATATCACCACTTCCTGAGACAGGGACATCGGCTGATACTGGGGCTGCTTCAGGATTTCGACAAGTCTGATCCCTCTGTCCAACTGCGCCTGGGTTGCCTTGTCGAGATCGCTCCCGAACTGCGAGAAGGATGCGAGTTCCCGATACTGGGCCAGGTCGAGCTTCAGGGTGCCGGCAACCTGTTTCATGGCCTTCACCTGCGCCGCGCCTCCAACCCTTGAAACGGACAGACCGACGTTGATAGCGGGTCTCACGCCCGAGAAGAACAGATCCGGTTCGAGGTAAACCTGACCGTCCGTAATGGAAATAACATTCGTGGGGATAAATGCGGAGACGTCCCCAGCCTGGGTCTCGATAATAGGAAGTGCCGTAAGAGAACCACCACCGAGTTCCTCATTCACTCTGGCGGCTCGTTCCAGAAGTCTTGAATGATTGTAAAAGATATCTCCGGGATATGCCTCACGTCCGGGAGGTCTCCTCAGAAGAAGCGATATCTGCCGGTAGGCCACCGCCTGTTTGGAGAGGTCATCATACATGATCAGGGCATCCTGACCCCTGTCCCTGAAATACTCACCGATGCTGCATCCCGCGAACGCGGCTATATACTGGAGTGTTCCCGGATCGCTGGCACATGCTGCAACAACACAGGTATAGCTCATGGCATCAAACTTTCTCAACACCTCGACTACCTGCGCCACCGTTGACTTCTTCTGTCCTATGGCAACATATATGCATTTGATTCCGGTATCCTTCTGCCTGATAATTGCATCTATACATATTGCCGTCTTGCCTATCTGGCGGTCCCCAATGATGAGTTCCCTCTGTCCCCTTCCAACAGGCGTCATGGCATCGATAGACTTCAACCCCGTGTAGACCGGCTGGTTAACTGGCTGCCTATCGATAACACCGGGAGCAACCATTTCTATCCTGCTGTAAGTGTCTGTCTCTATCGGACCTTTCCCATCCATAGGCTCTCCGGTGGCATCAATAACGCGTCCGAGAACGGCCTCTCCAACAGGAACCTGGGCGATCTTGCCTGTTCTCTTTACCACATCACCCTCTTTGATATGTATATCGTCGCCCAAAATAGCGACACCTACATTGTCTCTTTCAAGGTTGAGCACCATTCCCAGTATACCGCCGGGAAACTCAAGAAGTTCCATGGCCATGGCATTTTCCACACCATAGACTCTGGCGATACCATCACCCACCGACAAAACGATGCCTGTTTCACTTACATCCAGTTTTTTCTCATAATCTTTTATCTGTTTGGAAATTACCTGCGTTATTTCCTCTGCCCTGATTGCATCCATCCTCTACATCTCCTCCTTTATGAGTCCGCTTATGTCGTTTAGCTGAGCTTTAACACTGCCATCGTAACGGGTATCGCCGACACCTATAACAACACCACCCAACAATGATGGATCTTCATCAACAACTATCTCAATATTCTTTTTAGTCAGACCTTCCATCTGTTTTTTGATCCTTGTGGCCAGTTTACTTGACAGTGGAAATGCCGTTTTTATGTTAACTCTCACCTTATTCAAAATATTGTCCATATATTTTCTATAACACTCTTCGATCTGCTCAAGGATATCGGTCCTCCTCTTATCCACCAGCAGCATTAGAAAATTCGAGGTAGTTGTCGACATGCCAATCTTATCAATAATATTTCCTATAACGGCCAATTTATCAGAATCTTCGAATACCGGATTGGCAAAAAAATCCGCCAACTCTCTATTTTCCTTTAATATGGAAGAGAATCCCTTGAGCTCACCATAGATGATCTCTATTTTATCTTCCTTTTGCGCTATATCAAACAACGCCCTGGCATATCTCTTTGCAATATCGCTCCCAATCAATTTAGGTTCACCATCCTATCCAAGAAATCGTTGACCATATTCTCGTGATCTTCTTCCCTGATGTTCTTCTTTAAAATTTCCTCAGCCATCTTAATGGAAAGCCCTGCGGCCTCTGCCCTGAGTTGATTAAGGGCCTCTTTAAATTCCTGATCCATCCTGGCCTTTGAATCTTCCTTTATTTTCTCGGCGGTTTTTTTCGCCTCTTCGATAATCTTCTCTTTCTCGGCAACCCCCTGTGCCTTTATCATATCGGCAATCCCCTGTATCTCCGCCGTGGCCTTATCCAACCTGTCAGAATGCTCCACGAGTCTTTTCTCAGCTTCCTCTTTTGCCGCTACTGCTTCTTCCAGCGAAGCCTTGATGGACGCGCGACCACCGGCAAAAAAATTCCGGATAGCCTTGGCTGAAAGTTTGTAAAGAATTGCAAACAACACAATAAAATTAAGAAATCTCCAGGCAAAATTGATAAGTTTTGCCCTGCCATGATCCTCTCCATGGTGTTCCTCTTCGGCAATATCTTGCATGGCGATATCTTCGGCTTCTATCTCTACGCCCTCCTTCGCCCCAATGCTCTGCAGGGTTTTTTCACTTTGCAGACCATTTTCACCACTCTGACCGCTATCCGCAGCGGCAAGGATGGCAGGTGAGAGCATCAATGCCAAGGCCAAACCCAATACAACTAAAAGGCGTTTCATCTATATACCCCTTCCCAATACCTTTTCAGAAATATCCCCAGCTATCTTTCGGGTTTGATCCCGTAGAGCACCCCTGGCTTCGTCCACTTCTTTCTCCATATCAGCCTTAAAGTCTCCTATCTTTTTCGAGATCTCATCCCTTACTTTCCCGGTTATCATTTTCCCCTGCTCCGTCCCCTCTTCCTTGATCTCATCTCTCTGAGCAGCAGCATCTGCCTTTGCCTGGCGTATTTTCTCCTCGTATTCCGCTATGTTACGCTCAACAGTTTCATTAAGAGACATTACCTCTTCATTCGACTTTTCAATCTTTTTATTCCTTTTTTCGATGATCTTTAAAACAGGCTTGTAAAGGAGAAAATTGAGTATAAAAATTAACAAGAGGAAATTGGCCATTTGGATCCAGACTGTACTATTCAGCTCTACCATTACTGTCCGCCACTCCTTGAGCTAAGTATTTATGTGAAAAATATTTGAAGATTAAAACCAACTTTGGGAAACCTTTATTGAGGTTCCTGCCGAAAATCGGGAAGTACTAACCACAAACTCCCCGACCTTGTCAAGCTTTTTCTGACCGGCGGTCATGTTATATATTCCGGATTTTTCCTTTGCTGCTGCCGATCAGCTGAGGATGCCCATATCAGCCTGTTAGGTTACCTGGAAGCTCCGCTTTATTCATCCATTTCAGCTGCCGTATATTCACCTTTATCGTTGCCCGACATCTGGCATGTACCATCGATTACAGCGCCCTCTTTTACCTCAAGAACCGCCGTCTTCACATTGCCCAAGAGTCTGCCTGTAGATGAAATCTCCGTCCTTTCCCTGATATCGAGATTACCCCTCACTTCACCGGAAATGAATACACTGTCAACTGCAATATCCGCTTCGACACAGGCACCTTCTCCTATAATTAATGTCCCGTTACCCAACGCTTCACCCTTGAATTCACCATCGATTCTCACCAGACCATTCAGGACAAGTTTTCCATCGAACTCCGCACCCTTACCCAGGAAAGCCTTTATCTCCTCATCTTTGTCTCTTCTCCTGTTCGTCATTCAAGATCTCCTCTCTTTGTCCCTCTCCGAAGGGATACCAGCGGGACTATTAAAGCCATCATGGTTGAAGGATAAACCTCCTCATGCTCACATTCATCAACAGACCCACTCCTGTCATCAGAACAATCATCGAAGACCCACCATAACTGAAAAAGGGGAGCGGTATTCCCACAACAGGGAATATGCCGATAACCATACCAATATTTATAAATATACCCCAGAAGACAAACATTGTCACTCCAAAGGCCGTCAATGCCCCGGTCAAGTCTCTGGAATATCGCGCGATCTTTAAACCCCACAATACCAACACAAGAAATATAAACATCAGGACAAATACTCCTACAAAGCCCCATTCCTCGGCAAAAACGGAGAAGGCAAAGTCCGTCTGTTGTTCAGGCAAAAATCTAAGCTGCGTCTGGGTTCCCTTCAGAATTCCCTTCCCCCAAACACCACCGGAACCAATGGCGATTATGGATTGTATGATATGATAACCCGCTCCGAGGGGATCCCGCTCAGGGTTCAGAAATGTAAGTATCCTTTCTCTCTGATAATCCTTCAGAAAAAACCAGCACAGCGGAGCAAATATCATACCGCCCAGACCAAGACGTATAAGAACCTTCCTGCCAATCCCAGCAAAAACCGCCATGGAAAGAAACAGAACCATCAGAAACATTGCAGTACCCAGATCCGGTTGTCTTACTATCATAAAGAAAGGTATTCCTACAATTGTCAGAAGGATCACAAGATTAGCAGGATAATAACCTTTCTCCATATTGTCATCGAAGTATCTTACCAGGACAATGATAATTGCCAGTTTCATCAATTCCGACGGCTGAAAGGAAAATCCCCATATGACCAACCATCTCTGCGAACCGTGGACAATATTCCCGTAGAAAGAAACCAGAAAAAGAAGCAAGACCGAAACCACATAAATAAGATAGGCGTGCCTTATGATAATATGATAGTCCACACTGAAGGCTATAACCATCATAATGAGCCCCAGCAATATCCAAGACATCTGTTTTGTGTAAAGATGTTCTTCAGTTACGCGCAGGTTATAACCTGCGCTATAAAGATTCAAAATCCCTATGCCGCTTATCAGAAGCACCAGTCCCAAAAGAACCCAGTCAAAATTGGCAAACAATCTGCGATCAATCTTCACATTTTTTCCTTTTCCGCTCAAGATTAAAATATCCATCAACAATCCTGCGCGCAATGGGAGCCGCAACGGACCCGCCATGGCCCCCATGTTCTACAATAACCAGAATCGCTATTGAGGGATCTTTGTATGGTGCAAAACAGACAAACAGGGCATGGTCTTTGTGCTTATATGGAACTTCTTTCACATCAGGTTTTTCCTCATCCTGAGGCATTCCAATAACCTGTGCTGTACCCGTTTTTCCACAAACATCCTTTTCCTTTCTCTTCAAGGCCCAACCTGTGCCATGGGGTTCATTAACCGCTCCCCACAGGGCATATCTCAATATATCGATATTTTTCCTGCTAATGGGAATTATTCTCTCCTTTTCAGGAGGAAATTTCCTGACTACCCGTCCATCCATCGTTTCAATCCTCTTTACCAGTCGCGGTTTATAGAGAATCCCTCCGTTGGCTATTGTGCAATACACTCTAAGCAACTGCAGGGGCGTAACAAGAGAAAATCCCTGACCTATGGACAAGGAGGTGGTTTCACCCTTCTGCCAGGGTTCTCCATATTTCCTCAGCTTCCATTCCCTTGTAGGAACCAGGCCCATTTTTTCTCCCGGAAGAGATATGCCGGTTTTATATCCTAAACCAAATTTTCCGGCATACTCCGCCAATTTATCGACACCAAGCATCTCTCCCAAATGGTAAAAATAGACATCACACGATTCCACTATGGCGCGATGCAGGTTCACCGTGCCATGACCTTTCTTTTTCCAGCACCTGAAAGTCCTGTCCCCTATCCGGTATGTGCCGTTACAGAATATTTCGGTATTTTCTGTTATTAAACCTTCCTCAAGAGCTGCGGCCGCGACAACCACTTTATAAGTGGAACCGGGAGGATACTGCCCTGAAACAGCCCTGCTCTGCAGAGGACACAGAGGATTCGTCGTCAGTTTCTTCCACCTGTCCCCGGATATCCCGCGGTTAAACAGGTTCGAGTCAAAAGACGGTCTGCTTATCATTGCCATAATGTAGCCGGTACACGGGTCCATAACGATCGCCGCTCCAGCCTTTTCTTGAAAGGCATCCCAGCAAATTTTCTGAAGATCGGCATCAATGTTGAGGACAACATTATAACCGGGAACAGGCTTGATTTCTCCCAATACGTTCAGCCTTCTCCCGGCGACATCCACCTCCACCTGTTCCCCGCCGCTCTTACCCTTGAGATATCCATCCAGCGATTTCTCAATCCCGTACTTTCCGACTATGTCATTTGACCTGTAACCGGAGTAAACATTCTTACCCAGTTCAGAACTGCTTATATTTCCAACATAACCAAGGATGTGAGCCATCATCTCTCCATATATATATTCCCTTACAGGGACAACATCGACAACCACCCCGGGCAGATCCAGGGAATTGGTTTCCACCACGGCCAGTTGATCTCTGTCTATATTCTTGCAGATTCTGACAGGAGCAAAAGGTCTTCCGGATTTAAAAGAGGCCTTTTTGCATGATATTGCGCCCTTGCCCGGATCGCAAAGATTCGTTAATTTGTTCATAACATCTTTTATATCTTTTGCGGCCTCAGGAATTATGGATATATCAAAAGAGGATTGATTGTCCACCAGGATATTCCCGCGGGTGTCCATGATCAATCCCCTGAGGGGTTTTATCTCCTGGATGCGGATTCGGTTGTTCTCGGACCGCTGGCTCAGATTATCTCCCTTGACAACCTGAAGATACCACAGCCTGGTAATCAGGAGAAAAAAGGCAAGAGATACCAGCCATATAATCACTTGAATTTTTTTCCTGAATTTTACAGGATCATAGCCGGTCAGGCGATCTTGCTTCCCAAACATTCAATAAAACCTCAAGACGATGAAACAGGACAAAGAAGGCAGGCGCGAATACGCCGGCAGCTACAGCCTGGAGAAACGAAATATTCAATATATCATAAAACACGTTGATATCGTACAGGACCTCATACATCAAGATTATCAAAAGCTTACCGAAGAGGGCACATATAAACGTGAAACCAATGGTGAAAATCATTCCCCCGGCATATACCTTGAGTGAAACCGCTTTAGAGATCAAAAATATCAGCAGATAACTAAGCACAAAGAAACCCGGCACAACACCTGTAATACAATCCAGGAAAAATCCGAGGACAAAAGACAATATTCCGCCCCTTATAAAACTCAGGTAAAAACCCGCATATATAACCAGTATCAATGATATTTCCAGCCCCGCCTTCCCTAAGAAAAGTATGTCGAGAATGTTTATCTGAACCGTAAGCAAGAGCAGTGAAAAAACCGGCAGAAGAAGATAATATATCATCTGTCGTCTCCTGTTTTCTTCAATATAACCAGAATATCTTCCAACCTTGTAATATCGAGCACAGGGGATACTCCGATTTTCTGGAATAAGCCGGCCTCTTTCTTATCAACTGCGACAACCTTTCCGAGAACCAGTCCCTTGGAGAAAACCCCGGCAAGACCGGAAGATATTACTACATCTCCGGCCCTTACATCTTCGGATCTCTGAACGTATTTCAGCTCACACTCGGACCTGCCGCAACCCCTGAGCACTCCCCGGCATCTGTTCCTCTGGATAAGTGCATCTATATTGCTGTTATAATCCACAAGGAGAAGGACTTTTGATACATTCCACGAAGTCTCTATTACTTTACCGGCTACACCTTCTGCAGTTATCACAGGAAGACCGGGAGCTATCCCGTCAGCAGTCCCCTTATCGATCAACACCGTTCTGAACACAGAGAGCCTGTTTCTTCCCACTACTCTGGCGACAACCGTCGGAAATCCCATATCACTCTTTATGCCCATGAGCTTTTTCAGCCTTACATATTCGAGGGACATTTCACGATAATTATTTACCTCTTTTGTCAAAGATGTAACTCTTGCATTCAGTCCCCTGTTTTCTCTCTCCAGTCCCACCAGCATAACATATCTTTTCCATGCCCCACCAATGGAGCTGAACACCAAATCGACTGCATAATCCAGAGGCGCAGCCATCTCCAATACGACCTTTTTAAAAAAGCCTGTTTTCCCAACTGATTTAAAATTTATGGAAAAGATTGCAAGGGAAACAACTACGAGGACAAGAGTTACAATAATCGTGTAATATCTTTTAGGAGATGTCATTTCTTATCCTAAGGCGGCAAAACCGCAATCCAAATGTCTAAGGGGTTGTCAGACACGAATGGGAAACAGAAAAAAAGAAGGACTGAAAAATATCCCGACCTGTCGGGGAAGGCAGGAATCCTGACAATCCTGAGTTGTTGATGGCTATAGCTGGATAGTTACCTCTTTCAGTATATCCAGCTCATCCAGGGCCTTGCCGGCACCTCTGGCCACTGCTGAGAGAGGATCATCTGCTATCGTTATGGGCAGCCCGGTTTCTTCCCTGAGGAGTACATCCAGATTTCTCAGGAGAGCGCCTCCTCCGGCCAGCACTATACCCCTGTCGACGATATCGCCTGCCAGCTCCGGTGGAGCATTCTCGAGGGCGTCTCTTACGGCATTAATTATGACACTCACCGGCTCCGCCATTGCTTCCATTACTTCTTCAGAGGTTATCTCAACAATCTTGGGAATACCAGATATAAGATCTCGTCCCTTGACGTCCACTGTTTTCAACTCGTTTTCCGGATACGCGCACCCGATGGTGGTCTTGATCATTTCTCCTGTTCTTTCACCTATAAGGAGACTGTATTTTCTCTTTATATACTGTACGATAGAGCTGTCTATCCTGTCTCCCGCAACCCTGACGGATTTTGAATAGACAACACCTGCCAGCGAAATTACCGCAACCTCCGTAGTACCTCCGCCTATATCAACGACCATGGAACTCACAGGTTCCGTTATGGGCAGGCCGGCGCCTATTGCGGCAGCCATAGGTTCTTCGATAAGATAGACCTCTCTCGCCCCGGCCGACTCCGCAGTTTCCTTGACCGCCCTCCTCTCAACCGGGGTAATACCCGAGGGGATGGATATTATGATCCTTGGACGCACAAAGGTTCTTCTATTGTGAACCCGAAGTATAAAGTGACGTAACATGGCTTCCGTAATCTCAAAATCGGCTATCACGCCGTCTTTCATGGGCCTTATAGCTACAATGTTTCCAGGTGTCTTACCCAGCATCCTCTTCGCATCCGTTCCCACGGCAAGGATCTTCTTTGTTCCTCTTGAGTCTCTGTGCACAGCGACAACCGAGGGCTCATCCAGGACAATTCCCTTCCCCTTCACGTAAACCAAGGTATTCGCCGTCCCCAGATCAATGGCCAGATCGTTCGATATTGCACCCAGAATATAATCAAACAACAAGTTTTTAACCCCCCTTATTCATTGTGATTGGTTTACCACCTATACAGCATTTCAACAACCTAATCAATTAAAAATGTGTCCTGCCGCCAACGTTGACGGATTTGTAAAAAGTCTGCCACCCTTCAAAAAAATCGAATCGTTCACGGTTGATCAAAACATATTAGCCAGGGGCTGACAGCGATACTTCATTTTATCAAAGCAATCTTCCGGAAATTTGACCAGGAGAGATTAAAAAACTGTAAACAGTTAACTGTGAACCGAGAACTGTTACAAAAAATCATTGCATTTTAGGGGTCACTATACTACTAATGCCATTCATCAAAATTGAAAGGTTAAGATATGCTTCAATTAATGCGGACACATGCCAAAAACTGGCTAATGAAGGTCGTGCTGGGTATCATTATCGTTGTCTTTGTCTTCTACTTTGGATCCATGCGGGGAAGACAGGCGACTGAAACCATCGCTGAGATCGACGGATCACGGATCGCTTACGCGGAATTCAGAAATGAGTATCAGGACCTGATGGACTTGTATCGTGAGCGATATGGCAACAATCTTACCGACGATCTGCTGAAAAAAATGAACCCAAAACAACAGGTATTCGACAATCTCATAAACCGGGCGATCATTCTGTCAAAAGCCGATGATCTGAAACTGGGCGTAAGTGACGACGAACTGAAGACATCCATTTCTTCCTATCCGGCCTTCCAGAGAAATGGCGTCTTCGACGATAATCTATACCAGCGAGTCCTTCGGTATCAGCGGATGACCCCGGAGAATTTTGAGATCACCCAGAGAAGAGCGCTAAAAGCAGGAAAGCTGGAAAGGCTTATCAAGGAGTCGGTAAAGGTGTCCGATAAAGAAGTCCGGGATATCTACAATACGCAGAACAGAAAGATCAATATAAACTTCATAGAGATATCCACTGATAATCTCAAGACCAGGGTGCGGCCCTCCGAAGAAGTCCTTGAAAGGTATCTTAAAGAACATGGTGAAGAGTTCCGGATACCTCAAAGTGCAGTGATCGAGTACATTGTCTTCAAGGGAGAATCTTTCGCCAACTCTGCAGACATATCAGACGAAGAGATAGAGGAATATTACGACTATAACAAAAGTGAGTTCGAAGACAACGGAAAGACAAAACCCCTGTCGAAAGTAAAAAGTAGAATTGTCTCCAGATTGAAATCAACAAAGGGTATGGACGCGGCCTTTGAAGAGGCAGGGAAAACACACGATACGATCTACCAGGAAGAAAACTTTGAGGAGTATGCCAGGGAAAAGAGTTTCCCTATGGAAACATCAGAGTTCTTCCGCGATGTTCCACTCACCGGTCAATTAGCCGGTATTAAGGATCTGGGTGAATATGTATTCAATCTGGAAGAAGGCGACCTGGGACGCGTCTTTTCCGACAGCAGCGGATACTATATATTCAAGCTTGTATCGCTGAAACCTTCTTATATACCCGAACTCAGGAAAGTCGCTAAGAAGGTTGAAAAGAATTATACAGAGAGTGAATCCATAAAGTTATCCAGGAAAAAGGCCGAAGAAATACTCAGTAATCTGAAGAATGGAATGGATATGGCGAAACTCTCCAGAGATAAAGGTCTGAAATTGTCGGAAACCGGATTGTTTCTGCCGGGTCCCAACATACCTGAGATCGGCTACTCTCAGGAGCTGGAAGAAGCCCTCATCAGGATATCGAAAAAAGAGCCCTGCCCTGACAAGGTATTCTTTGTCAATGGAAAGTATATTGTGATAAAGTTTAAAGAAGAGGGCAAGTTGGATGAGAAAGAATGGGAGGCAAAGAAAGATTCCATAAAAGATTACCTTCTCAGGTTGAAGGAAGATAGATACCTCCTGTCATGGCTGGAGGGGGCAAGAGAAGACATGATCGGCAGAGGGAAGCTGAAAATACTAAAAAAAGTGGAAGACCTCTAACAAATGACCACAAGAAAAATTATTGCCGCGATGTTTCTATGTACAATGCTTATGGCCCATTCGCAGGCATCCATCGCCGCCGAAAAGACGTATCGCATGAACGTTTCCGGGTGCTGGGGGTGAGCAGGCAAGGCCAGGATAAGTTCTATCCTGAAAAAGACAGGTGGAATTCTTGATTTCAAACTGAACTCCACGACATCAACAGTCACTGTAAAATTTGAAGACAGTAAGATAGACGTGGAAGGAATCGTTGAGAAGATCAGAGA
>CAYLXS010000034.1:0-11779 GCA_964387765.1 uncultured Syntrophaceae bacterium | reverse complement strand
CCCATTTAGAATCTATCAGCGTCGCATTGGTTTGAAAAGCGTTGGTTATTTCCTGGCCGGGCCTTTTATATTTCCTTTGTAATTTGACGGCATTTCGGAAGAAATCAAGGCCCATCAGACAGGGTTCTCCTCCCTGCCATACAAATTGGACGGGATATTCCCGGGGCTGGGACCGGATGTAACCCCTTACAAAGACCTCCAGGGTCTCGCTGTCCATCCTCCAGTTGTATGAAGGATTGCACCCATCCTTTTTGCAGCTGTAAAAGCAGTAAACACAGTCAAGATTACACAGCGGCCCGCAGGGCTTTGCCATTATCTCGAAGGTATATTCTTCTTTATTTGTCATAATAAAGCTTTCTTGCAATGGAAGATTGACTTTCATGAGCAGATAATTGTTGAACTCTGGCAGGAAAAACAAGTATAGTCAACCAGAACATGATTGAAAACAGAGGATAATATATATGGAGATTGAAGGCCCGCTTGACAATCTGAGGATTACAGTGATTGCTGAGGATTCGGTGCAGTATGAAAGCTCATATCTGGGGCAGCATGGCATTTCCCTGCTTCTTGAGGCGGTGAGGGGAGGGGATGTAAAAAAGGTGCTTGTGGATGTTGCACAGAATCCTGACGCGCTTCTTGAAAACATGACAATGATGGGTATCTCTCCCGCATCTATCGACGCCATTGTTTTAACTCACTGCCATTATGATCATACCCGGGGGCTGGCGAAAGTGCTTGGTGAAATCGGAAAGAAAAACCTCCCGGTCATTGCCCACCCTGATATATTCCGGTTAAACTTCATAACCGATCCATTTCTCCGGCATGTTGGTGTCATGGATGGAGACTCCAGAGAAAATATTGAAGACGCAGGAGGTATGCTTTATCTCACAAGGGATCCTATACAAATCATGCCAGGCCTTATGACAACGGGTGAAATCGCGAGGGTGACAGATTTTGAAGAGGCGGATATGTCTCTCTTTACAGTGATAGAAGGTGAAATAAAAAGCGATACGATGCTTGATGATGTTTCTGTGGCAGCGCATGTTAAAGAGAAGGGGATTGTTGTTGTTACCGGATGTGGACATGCGGGGATTGTCAATATTCTGCAGCATATACGTTCACTGAAGAGTGAACAGAAAATTCACGGGATTATTGGCGGATTTCATCTTATTGAAGCTTCGGAAACAAGAATTCTGAAGACGGTACAAGGTTTGAAAGAATTTGAACCTGACTGGATAGCGGCGGGTCACTGTACTGGATTCAGAACCCAGGTTGAGCTTTTTAATACATTCAAGGACAAATTCTCCCCCTTATGCACCGGTATGGTAGTCGATATTTAATCCACTATCTTGATACTACGGGCTTTATTCATCTTTTCAAAATCGCCCGGTGACAGCCTTCTGTCAGTTTCGTGAAGATGATGTACTCGTAAAGAGTCAGGATAGGACTTTTACAAAACCGTCGAAGATGATGCTTGCAATCCTGCCCGGTATCTTTTAGACTTTTGCCGGTGTTTAACAGGATGGAATCAATGTATCATCACGTTGATGTATACCTTAATTTTCTCGCGGTTGAAAAAGGCGTTTCTCTCAATACCCTGGAGGCGTACAGCAGGGATCTGACCCGCTATGTGGAGTTTATAGAGCAGACGGGGATTAAGGATATCAGGGAGATTTCTTCCGACAATATTATTTCGTTTCTCGGAAAGCTGAAGGACAGCGGACTGGCTACTATCTCCATCAACCGGTCGCTTGCTGCTATCAGGGGATTTTACAAACATCTCCTGACTGAAAATATCATTGATGAAAATCCTGTGGCCAACATTGAACTGGCAAAGGTGTGGATGCATCTACCAGACACACTGGGCAGGGAGGAGATGGCACTTCTCTTAAAGCAACCCGGCACCAAAACGCCGCTTGCTGTCAGAGATACTGCCATGCTGGAGCTTCTGTACGCGACGGGGATTCGCGTATCGGAACTGGTTTCTCTGTCTATGAGCAACATAAACTGGCAGGCGGGTTATCTCATCGTTGTTGGAAAGGGAAACAAGGAGAGAATTGTTCCGATTGGAAGGACAGCCTTTGATTGTCTGAACCGATATGTTGAAGGCTCAAGACGGAAATTGTCCAGGGGAAGATCGGTAAACACTCTTTTTCTGAACAGATCGGGAACAGGTCTGACACGTCAGGGGCTCTGGAAGATTGTAAAGAAATATGTTAGAAAAATCGGATTGGACAAAAAAGTTTATCCCCATACGTTCAGGCATTCTTTCGCGACACATCTTCTGGAGGGAGGGGCTGACTTGCGTTCCGTACAGGTCATGCTGGGTCACGCCGATATATCCACCACACAAATCTATACGCATGTCACTCGTGCGAGATTGAAGGAAATTCACAGGAAATATCATCCAAGAGGATAGTGATGGACTATTATCGCAGTTCTGTAGAAAAGAAGAGAAAAACCAGAGAACCACGGACAGGAAAGAGCAGATTTCCCCTCTGGGGGATAGTCCTTGTCGTGCTGGTGGCTTTTATCGTTGGAGTTGTATTCAGCTCACTGGCAGCAAATCTTGGAGGGTTCTCCTGGTTGTCAAGGATGAAAGACACTATTCTTGTTACTGTTGCGGGAGAAACTCCCCAAACCTACTGCATCGACATAGAAAAGAATGGAAAGGACTACACATTAAAAGAAGGAGACCGGTTTGAGATCTCTTATCGTGATGAATTTGCCATAAAGAAAATAACGACGAACTCTCTCTTTAACCGGGGTATCACGGTTGATATTGAGGGAATAGGGAGCTCAAATGACCTGGAGGTGCTGTTAAATGGGATTGAGCTGGTTGACAGAAAAATAGTTGACGACAGCAAGACTTCCGGAATCAATGTCCTGTATCGGGGCAAGATTATTACATCTATCCCGATCGATGTAATAATCTTGCCCCAGGACTGGTTGAGATTTGCAAAAGGTTCCAAGACGGAGAAATCAAGAATCGAATTTCTTGAGCGTGCTGTTCGCATGAAAAAGGATGACATAAACGCGCGCAAGATGCTGGCGAAACTGTATGTAAAGTCTGGAATGACCAATAAGGGAATTCTGGAATATAAAAAGATATTAAAACAAAAGCCCGATGATCTGGCCTCTCTTATCGAGCTCTCGAAGACATACATACGCGGGAAACAGTACAAAAAAGCCATAGTCATTCACCGGAAAATCATCAAAATCGACCCCAAAGACGATATTGCCTATGCGAATATCGCTTATTCCTACGCGAGACTTGGAAACTGGGACAGAGCGATTGCCAACTGTAAGGCTTCACTCAAACTCAATCCCGACAGCACCACAGTTCGCTATAATCTGGCTGAAGCTTATGAAAAAACGGGTAGGGACAAGGACGCTATTGCACAATATGAGCAAGTTTTGAAAAAGATGCCGGGTGATGTGAATGTTATGATCGTTCTCTCGGATGCCTGTCTCAGGGCGGGCAGGTATAATGATGCAATAAATCTTTATAAAAAGGTTATAAAAAAACAACCGAAAAATGCCTCCGCATACGCCAATATAGGACTCGCATACGGAAACAAAGGGATTCCGGAAAAAGAGATAGCGAATTACAGGAAGGCGATTTCTCTCAGGCCTAAAGATCCGGCAATACATTTCAACCTTGGCATGGCGTACGAGAAAAGGAAGCTTCGGGATAAGGCAGCTCAAGAATATCGAAAAGTGCTGAAGCTCAAGCCAGGTGACGTGGATGCCCGGCTGCGGCTCGCCAGTTATTATCTGATGCGAAAAGACTATGGCAGAGCGGTAGCCCTGTATGAGAAAGTTGCAAAGACCCAGTCTAAAGATGCATCGATATACGAAAAGACCGGTTTTGCGTATGGAGAATTAAAAAAATATAAAAAATCTGCCGCTAATTATGAAAAAGCCATAAGATATGGCGCAAAGGGCGAATATATCCACTATAATCTTGCCTTCGCATATGACAAGATCGGAAAGAGGAAAAAGGCAATCTCCGAATATGAAAAGTTTGCTTTGCGCAAGCCCACTATGGAGGTATTGACCATACTGGCGAATTATTACATGGAAAAAAATCAATATGACAGGGCCATAAGCACCTATAAAAAAATGATCAAGATTAATCCCCGGGCGGCAGGATTATATTCGGGTATAGGATATGCCTACAGCCTGAAGGGAGATACAGACAAGGCGATTGCCAACTACAAGGCCTCTATCAGTTACGACAGTGAAGACGATATGGTATACTGCCGGCTGGGCGAAGTCTATGAGAAGAAGGGTATGTACAAAGAGGCGCTCAGGGAATATACAAATGCATATCAGATTAATCCGGACTCTAACGAAGCGGCGCGCAAGATACCACGTATGAAGATTCGGATGTTGCAGAAAAAGCATAGGTAGGGTTTACTATATGGGGACACGATCCCGATCCCGACATGTCGGGACTAAATCAGGTCATGTCCCCGAGAAATCGAGATAGAGGAAGGAATGAAAATGAAGCAGATTGTTCTGGGAGACATGATTATTGGTGGGGATGCTCCCTTTGTGCTGATTTCAGGTCCATGCGTTATCGAAGACGGCGTAAAGACGGAGAAAATAGCTCTGTACCTGAAGGATCTGGCGGAGGAGCTTGATATCCCTCTTATCTTCAAGGCATCCTATGACAAGGCGAACCGAAGTTCCATGGGCTCTTTCAGGGGCCCCGGCCTGGAAGAAGGCCTTGATATACTCAGGGTAATCAGGGAAGGGCTTTCGATTCCCGTCCTTTCTGATGTCCATCGATTTGAGGAAATTGAAGAAGCGTCGAAGGTGTTGGACGTGATGCAGATACCGGCATTTTTGTGCCGGCAGACGGATTTCATAGTGGAAGTTGCCAGGGCTGCCAGGATAATCAATGTCAAGAAGGGCCAGTTTATCGCTCCGTGGGACGTCTCGAATATATTAGATAAAATAACCTCCACGGGGAATAAAAATATAATGATTACAGAGAGGGGAGCGAGTTTTGGTTACAACAACCTTGTCGCCGATATGAGGTCGATTCCCATATTAAGGGGAATGGGATATCCTGTGGTTTTCGACGCCACACACAGCGTACAGCTTCCGGGTGGTGCCGGTAATTCGTCCGGGGGCGACAGAGAGATGGCGGTTTATCTGGCGCGTGCGGCAGTTGCCACAGGAATTGACGGATTATTCCTTGAGGTATATCCGGATCCAGAATGTGCCCTGTGTGATGGTCCCAATTCCCTCTATCTGGATTCACTTCCAGGTCTTCTCAAAATGCTTAAAAAGATAGATAGGATTGTTAAAGCCGGTAACAGCTGAAAGAAGGATAAATTATGGATAAAGCTTTGTCTGAAAAACTCAAGATGGTTGTTCTTTTGGTATTGGATGTTGATGGTGTGCTGACCGACGGGAAAATAATTATTGATGACCTTGGAAATGAATCCAAGCACTTCAACGTCAGGGACGGACATGGGCTTAAACTTCTGATGAGAAGCGGTGTTGATGTTGTTTTCCTGACGGGTAGAGAGTCGAAGGTGGTGAAACGACGTGCGGATGAGCTTGGGATTAAAGATGTTTATCAGGGCGTAAAAGACAAGGCAAAGGTGTTGAGCAAGATACTTGATACAAAGGGATTGTCAGGTGAATGCGTCGCGTATGTGGGAGATGATATAGTGGATATTCCCGTGTTCGAAATGGTGGGGTTCTCGGCTGCTGTTGCGGACGCGCTCGATTATGTCAAAGCAGAGTCCGATTACGTTACCGGAAAAGAAGGTGGGAACGGCGCAGTAAGGGAAATCTGCGAGATGATCCTCACCGCCCAGGGAAAATGGGGCGATGTAACATCGAGATATCAAATGAGCGTTAACGAATGAGGCTTTCCCTTTACATGCTGGCAGTTAGATGGTACATTTCTTGCTAAAATACTTGGGGGAGCTTTGAAGATACGGGTTTTAGATGTTTTTACCCGCATGTGAATACTCAAAAGTATAATATTTTTTCGCTTTCAGACGCATGCTATTCAGTCTTTAAGAATCTCCCCGGATTAAACTTTTGTTAAATAAGATATCAGCGAAGAAACTGCTCATTGGAGGATGTGTTCTCCTTGCTGGCACATTGTTACTGTATATATTCTGCATTGTCCACAAGGCGGAGGATGGTGTTCTGAAGGTTCTTTCAGAGAAGGTTGATCTTCAGATAAAAGATTTTCACTATACCGAGGTGGGAGATCCTGATCTGGTATGGGAGATCAATGCGGATACCGCCAGGTACATCAAAAAAGATGAGGTCACTCTTTTTGAAAAGATTAAAGTAAAATTAATTTTTTCCAATGGTGAAATATATACGATAACGGGAAAGAAGGGCTCTTTGCATACCGATACAAAGGATATGAATATATATGGGAATGTGGTTGCCGTTTCGAATAGTGGGGACCGTTTCGAGACGGACAGGCTAAATTATACCCATGGCGATGAACAGATTCATACAAAAGACGCCGTGAAGATGACACGCCCCGGAGCCTGTGTAAAAGGGATGGGCATGAACCTCTCACTGAGAGACAAAAAAATAACCCTGTTATCCGATATCAGAGCGGTAATAAAGAAAAAATAATTTTGATTGGGTGCTTGCAATATATGAGAAAAAAAATCTTGCTGATGCTGGTTTTTGTGATGATTGTCCCCCTTGCCGCAGTGAAGATCGTGCGCGGCGAGAAGGGTCCGATACAGATAACCTCCGATCGTCTGGATGCTTATGACGACAAAGGCATTGTTCTGTTTTCCGGAAATGTCGTAGCTGTTCAGGGAGATACTGTAATAAATGCAGATAAACTGTATCTCTACTATGACAAAAAAGAAGGTGCCGGGGATTCTCTTGCCGGCATAACGACGAACTCGGGAAAGATAAAGAAGATTGAGCTGAAGGACAATGTTACTATAAAAAAGGAAGGGAAAATCGTCACCGGAGACAGGGCTATTTTCTATAATGTGGAGCAAAAAATCATTATGACGGGCAATGCCGTGATGAGAGATGGTGACAACGTGATCAAAGGGGACAGAATCACAGTTTTCCTGGAGGAAAACAGGGGAATTGTAGATGGTCCCGGCGGGAAAAGAGTTACTGCTACTATCTATCCCGAGGACACCAGGAAATAAGCAGGACTAAGAGAGCTGAATCTTTGGAAAAGTTAATTGCGACAGAACTGGTAAAAGCCTACAATGGGCGACGTGTTGTCGATGAGATCAACCTGGATATTCACAGGGGAGAAGTGGTTGGCCTCCTGGGACCTAACGGTGCCGGCAAGACAACAACCTTCTATATAATAGTGGGACTGATACGTCCGGATGGTGGAAGTGTATTATTGAACGGCGAGGATATAAGCCAGTATCCGATGTATATGAGGGCGCGAAAGGGGATAAATTACCTCCCGCAGGAACCTTCTGTATTCAGGAAACTCACAGTGGAAGAGAACATAATGGCTATTCTGGAAACACTGGATATAAATAAAGAGGAACGAGAGGAAAGACTGAGCAATCTTCTCGAAGAACTGGATCTCTCGGGTCTTTCAAAAAACATGGCATATTCTCTTTCAGGCGGTGAACGCAGAAGGGTGGAGATTACAAGGGCGCTGGTCACATCACCGCAGTACATGTTACTCGACGAGCCCTTTGCGGGCATTGATCCCATAGCGGTTGCGGGTATTCAGGATATCATACGCAAATTACAGTCAAAGGGAATCGGAGTCCTGATTTCCGATCATAATGTGAGGGAAACACTTAAGGTCTGTGACAGGGCGTATATCATAAATGAGGGCACTGTTCTTGTTGAAGGTAAACCTGATTATATAGCCGGCAGTGAAATTGCACGCAAGTTTTACCTCGGGAAAGATTTCGATCTGTAGAGAAAACAATGGCTTTCGAACTCAAACAGAACCTTAAACTGACGCAGCAACTGATTATGACACCGCAGTTGCAACAGTCGATTAAACTTCTTCAGCTTTCGAGATTAGAACTGGTGGATACTATAAACCAGGAGCTTGAAGAAAATCCTCTCCTTGAAGAGCAATCTTCCGACAACGATCCAGAGACAGAAATTATCCCGGAGCTTGACAATGTGAAGGTTGAAACGAAGACAAAGGAGATTACCGGAGAGGGAGATGGGAAAGAGGATTTTGACTGGGATGCCTTTCTCGAAGATTTTGGCCCTATGGGTGTTCCCTACAATCACGAGGATACAGACGCACCGCCCTTAGAAAATATACTTACCAAAACAACTTCTCTCTCAGATCACCTGCTGTGGCAGCTTGGCCTGTCGCGTTTTACCGGTGAGGAAAAGCGTGTGGCTAAACAGATCATAGGCAATTTAAACAATGACGGATATCTCATGGCGACGCCTGAAGAGATTGCCTCTATAGAAAATGTTAATCCAGTCATGGTTGAAGATGTCATTAGAAACGTGCAGGAATTTGATCCCCATGGTGTCTCCGCGAGGGATTTGAAGGAGTGCCTGCTCATACAGATCAGATTTCTGGATGTTGATTTATCTCTTCCTGGAAAAATAGTTGAGAATCATCTTAAGGATCTTGAGACGAGAAACTACAACAATATAGCAAGGAAACTGAAAGTTTCCATCGACGACGTCAAACAGGCAGCGTTGGTGATACTCAAACTGAATCCTAAACCAGGACTCCTTTACAATGAAGAAAGGGCACAATATATAATTCCGGATGTATTCGTTTTCAAGGTTGGAGACACATACAGGATTATCCTGAATGATGATGGTTTGCCGAAACTGAAAATAAGCAATTTCTACAAGAAAATTATGGGTGGCATAAAAAACAACGGTGGGGAAAAATGCAAGGTGTATATAAAAGACAAATTGCAGTCCGCAACCTGGCTGATAAAGAGCATTCAGCAAAGGCAAAAAACGATTTACAGGGTATCGGAAAGTATTGTGGAACATCAGATGGAATTCTTTGACAAAGGTATCAACTATTTAAAACCCATGGTTCTGAGAGATATCGCTGATGATGTAGAAATGCATGAGTCAACGATAAGCAGGGTTACCGCGAATAAATACATGCATACACCAAGGGGTATATTTGAGCTCAAATATTTTTTTAACAGTGGTATAAACAGGATAGGCGATCTACAGATAGCATCTCAAAGCGTTAAGGAAAAAATTAAAGAGATAATCAGCGGAGAGGACGATAGAAAACCCTATAATGACAGTCAGATAGTTAGTATACTTGCGGGACTCGGCATATCGATAGCAAGAAGGACTGTGGCAAAATACAGGGAAACGCTGGGGATCTTACCCTCGTCCAAGAGGAAGAAGTATTTCTGATTCTGATGGAATGCCGATTGACTTTTACAGTCGGCTCAAATATAAGGCGAAACTTCATTGTGCTGGTGAAAACTGATTAAGAGGAGGAACACAAATGCAAACTTCTTTTACCTTTCGGAATATGGAAGCAGCAGAGTGGTTGAAAGACTATGCTGACAAGAAGCTTTCCAAAATTGAGAGATACATGGACAAGCCTGTAAGCGCTACTGTAACACTGTCTATAGAAAAATTCAGAAATGTTGCCGAATTGAAGCTGTCGGCCAAAGGTATAAATCTGCAGGGCAGGGAAGAGGCAAAGGAAATGACTCTTGCCATCGATAATGTCATGGATAAGGTAGAACGACAGATAAAGAAATATAAGCAAAAAACGAGAAATCACAAGGATGTCACATCCAGAAGCGAAAATGTAGACGCAGACGCTGATGAATATGATGAATATGATGAAAACTCCAAAGTGGTGGAAACGAAAAAGGTCATACTTGAACCAATGTCTCTGGAAGATGCTATCCTGGAAATGGACGAATCGAGAAAAATGTTTGTCATTTACAGGGATTCTTCCTCAGAGAAGGTGAGCATTATCTATCGTCGTGGTGACGGAAAATATGTCCTGATTGAGACAAACAGCTGAAATACAGGGTAAACCATAATGAATATTCAGGACATGCTTAAAAAAGAATTTATCATCGAAGATCTAAAATCCAGGACGAAGAAAGAGACCCTCGTCGAACTGGTGGATGTTGTTTTTCGCGACGATATGGATATTGATCGGAGTGCTGTGATTGAGGCGCTGCAGGAAAGGGAAAAACTTGGAAGCACGGGAATAGGTGATGGTATTGCTATACCCCATGGAAAACTTGCAGGTCTTGAAAAACTTATCATCTCATTCGGAAGAAGTGTAACGGGGGTTGATTTTGATTCCCTGGACGGTAAGCCCGTACATATCTTCTTTTTGCTTCTGGCACCGGAGAATTCGGCGGGACAGCATCTGAAGGCGCTGGCAAAAATATCACGGATGCTGAAAGATGTCTCCTTCAGGGCGGCTCTTATCAAGGCCGGATCATCCAAAGAAATATATGATCTTATCGTGGAGAAAGACAGGGCATATGTTTAGGGGGCTGTCTTCTCAAACACCAGATTTATTTTAATAGAAACCAAGGGATACTGTTATGCCTGACCGGGGTGATACAGGAAAAACCGCAACAGATCGAAAGGCGGAGGTGCGATGAAAAACCTTCGTATCGTTATTATAACCGGTCTGTCTGGTTCCGGGAAGAGTACGGCCCTGAAGGCCTTGGAAGATATAGGGTTTTTCTGTGTCGATAATCTCCCGGTTATGCTTCTTCCCAAGTTTCTTGATCTGCAGACCGGGGACTCATCCGAAATTTCCAAGATAGCCCTGGTCATGGACCTGCGTGAGAAGCATTTTCTTGAAAAGCATATAGAGGTTCTCTCTCGATTGAGGAAGAAAAAGTACGATATCGAAATACTCTTTCTCGATACGAGCGATGAACTGCTCCTGCGCAGGTTCAGTGAGACGAGGAGGACGCATCCCCTGTCGAAGGATAGGACCATTCTTGAAAGCATCAAACTGGAGCGGGATAAACTGCACGAATTGAAGGAGATGGCCAATAACATTGTTGATACATCGGGTTACAGTATCCATCAGCTGAAGGAACATGTCCAGAGGTTCTATCTTGCACCCGGCAAGGCCAAAAAACTCCTTATAAATCTGATATCGTTCGGATACCGTTATGGTCTGCCTCCGGACGCGGATATCGTGATGGATGTTAGATTTCTTCCCAATCCCTATTTCGTTAGTGATCTCAAGGAACACAACGGCAATGAAAAAGCCGTAGAAGAATATGTTATGCGGTGGGATGATACAGGGCAGTTTCTTTCAAATCTGTTCGATATGATGACATTCCTGACGCCACTGTACGAAAAAGAGGGGAAATCATACCTGAATATAGGTATAGGATGTACAGGAGGAAAACACCGGTCTGTGGTTATACTCAACCAGTTGGCAAAATATTTTTCGGACAGGAACTACACGACAAATGTGAGCCATCGGGATATAAAGAGGGTGTAAACCTACTCGGGTTCACAGTTCACGGATTATAATTTCAGTTTCACATCTATTTCGCTTCTGAAGACACCAGCTTTCTCGTTATATTATCCTTTATCCAGTGTGGATCCCACCATTCCACCGGGTTTACAAATTTTCCTCCTACTATCATGCTGAAGTGGAGGTGATCACCTCCTGCCATGCCAGTGTTACCCGTGCGACCAATCACTACTCCTTTTCCGACTGCTTGTCCCTTATCTACATTTACCGATGAGAGATGTCCATAGAGGCTGAAGATCCCCATGCCGTGATCTATGATTATTGTATTGCCGTAGATTCCGAGATATCCTGTAA
>CAYLXS010000033.1:0-12158 GCA_964387765.1 uncultured Syntrophaceae bacterium | reverse complement strand
TGCAGAGCTAATATATAGATATTTTACCAAATGTCAAGGATTAATTATAAATTGTCAGGAGCACGTAATATGTCCGGAGTTGTAGCACGTAATCTGTCCGGTTTATAATGGTCACCGGGAGGTGGCCGATGAGATGGACAGAGACATTACAGGAGATCCGGCCTGCCTGTGCGTTGCACGCAAACAGGATTATGTGATTTAAAGAGGTTTATGCGGTTTTGGAAAGCCATCCACCTCTCACTCCTGATACCGTTTGCTTTTGTTTCACCATTCTTATATTGTGGGTGCTCACGAGAGCAAGATGCTGAACGGATGGTGCGAATAGATGGGATTGCTCAATCTTTTAATTAAAGATCCGCTGACCTTTGTTTTAATAGCTGTACCGCTTTTATACTCGGTTATTCTTCATGAGCTGGCCCACGGGTGGGTCGCCTACAGGATGGGAGATCCCACCGCCAAGATGATGGGCAGACTGACCCTCAATCCGCTCAAACATCTCGATCCTGTGGGGACGCTCATGCTGTTTATCTTCGGCTTCGGATGGGCACGGCCGGTTCCCGTAAATTTTGCCAATCTGCGTGAAAGCCGGAAGGGGCTGATATTGGTTTCTTCCGCAGGAATTATCGTCAACATGATACTCGCCTTTGCTGCTATCTTCCTGCTGCAAGCGCTGACACCGTCCGAACATGGCGTCGTCTACAAGATGCTTTATTATATGGCCCAGATCAATGTCATACTGGCGGCGTTTAATTTGATTCCGATTCCACCTCTTGATGGTTCAAAGATCCTCATGGGGTTTTTGTCGAATCGTCTTCAATACACGCTTTCACGACTTGAGCCTTATGGATTTTTTATCATAATCGGTCTGCTCTACTTCGGCGTCCTGAACCCCCTGATCGATTTTTTTCGTTGGATAATCCTGTCAATCATCAACCTTCTGCTCTTTAAATAATCGGATATCTGAATCGCTTTTCAGTTTCAAGTTTCCAATGACTCTTATTGACAGACCTTTTTAATGTGTGGCATTCTACGCCGCAGGAGGGTGAAATGAACACAACAATTTTTTATCATACCGGAACAGGAAACTCATTATGGGTAGCTCGCAGGATTGCTGACGAATTGGGTGACGCCGAGCTTGTTTCGATTTCAGAGTGTAAGGATGAAAAGAAGACCGTCAGTTCAGAGATCGTCGGACTGGTCTTTCCTGTGCATATCTGGGGAGTGACAGCGCCGGTTATTAGATTCGTCAATACACTGAAGGGTTCACAACCGGATTATATTTTTGCGATCGCGGTAAATGCCGGCCAGGTTTCAAATACGCTGGTTCAGTTAAAAAAGCTTATGGCCGAAAATGGTTTGAATCTTTCTGCGGGATTTGAAATAGCGATGCCGTCTAATTATATACCATGGGGAGGTCCGGGGCCGCTGGAGAAACAGCTCAAATGTTTTGAGCTCGCGCAGGAAAAGATTTCGCGCATCGCGGTCAGGATAAAAGAAAAAGCGAATATGCCTGTTGAAAAGGGACCTGTATGGCAGAGAATTTTATTTACCGCTATTTATAATATGAGTTTTTCTCAGGTGCCCAAAATGGACAAAAAGTTCTGGGTCGATGACAAATGCAACGCGTGCGAAATCTGCTGCAAAATATGCCCGGCCGGAAATATCACCATGCATGAAGGAAAACCGGTCTGGAATCATCGATGTGAGCAGTGTTTTGCCTGCCTGCAATGGTGTCCGCAGGAAGCGATCCAATATGGCAAGAAAACTCCCGGATATGAGAGGTATCATCATCCGGAGATCCTTTTAAAGGATATGTTAAAAGAGAAGTTTTAATGATACAGCCCGGTTAAGATTTCTCCCTACGGTCGAAATGACAAATAACGACAGTTAATCAAACCTTTAATCTGAGCGAGTCCGAATTCGAAGAAATGGCGCCCTTCCGGATCGGTTATCCCGGCTGTTTCATTGAATAATCGAAGGAGATCGTATGCTGATAAGAAAAGCAAAAAAAGAGGATTTCGAATCAATTTGGCCGATATTTCACGATATTGTTTCTGCCGGAGAAACGTATGCCTTTGATCCTGAAACCGGCAAAGAGCAGGCATATGAGATATGGATGGTCGCGCCTGAAGCAACATACATCATTGAGAACGATGGTGAAGTTTCAGGCACATATTACATTAAGGTTAATCAAAGAGGCCCGGGCAGCCATGTTTGCAATTGCGGATACATGGTATCTCAGCAGGCAAGGAGAAAGGGTCTGGCAACACGGATGTGCGAACATTCGCAAAAGGCGGCAATCGAGCTTGGGTTCAAAGCTATGCAGTTCAACATTGTTGCTTCCACGAATGAGGGGGCTGTCAGGCTCTGGAAAAAGCTTGGTTTTGAAGTGGTTGGGAGATTGCCAAACACGTTTAATCACCCTTCGTGAGGCTACGTTGATGCATTAGTTATGTACAAGTGGCTTGCAACATAATAAGAGTTCACCGTGGGCTGGATTTCCCGCCGGTAATTTAGAATCAGGAGGTTAGATATACGAAATGATTGAAAAAAACTTTGAAGCCATCCTCTATGAGAAAAACGACGAAACGGGGATTGTAACGGTCACCATAAACAGGCCGGAGATTAAAAACGCGCTGACCTTACGAGTCCTCCTGGAACTACACTGGGCGGTAGATGCAGTGGAAAAGAATGATACGGCAAAGGCCCTGATAATCACCGGCGCCAAATCTGAAGACAATAATGATCCGGCAAGGGAAGCTTTCTGCAGTGGTGGATATTTCAATCCGGCAGAGCTTGAATCAATGGACAAAGAAACAAAAGCTGAAATCGATTTGACCGATATCGCGCAAAAGAAACTTTGTTTAAAACTATGGTCGCTCTACAAGCCGGTTATCGTTGCGATGAACGGGCTCGCGATAGGGGGTGGACTTACGATCCCTCTGGCATGCGCGGATCTGATCTTTGCCTCTGAGCATGCGTGGGCCAGACTTCCTTTTGTGAGTTTAGGGATTGTGCCCGAACTTGCTTCGAGTTATTTTTTGCCACGTTTGCTCGGATTCCAGAGGGCAAAAGAGATAATGTTTTTCGGGGAGAAAATAACGGCACAACAGCTGCTCGAGATGGGCATTGTAAACAGGGTGCTCCCTCATGGAGAACTGATCTCTTACGCCAGGGAGACAGCATTAAAGCTTATACCACCAAGGGGGGCATGGATGGCTGTACGCATGACAAAAGAAATCCTTCATAAACCTCTTATCGAAGCCGTAACACGCGCCCTCGACCTGGAAAATGTCGCCTTGAATAAGTTGTTTGCGTCGAATGATTTCTTCGAAGCAATAACCGCGCGAATCGAAAAGAGGGAGCCTGTGTTTAAAGGGGAATAACCGCACCTGTCGCCCGCATGGTTGCCACATGTTGGAAGTACGTAATACGTAAATAGCTGCAGGCAGTGAAAAAGTTAAGCTCCTTCAATGGGTTTAGAAACACAATAAAGACAGAGGGGGGAAGAGAATGAAAAATAGAAAAAGATTGACCAGATATGTTTTATGCAGTGTAGTGGCTATATGTATAGCCATATCCGTTGCTGGTTGCGCCACGCTGAAACCTGGGCCACAATTCACACAGCTGGATCCAATTCCTGCGGGAAAGTCGGTAGTATACTTTTATCGGCCTTTTTTTCTAATGGGATCAGCCAACTTACCCTCATTATATCACAATGGGGAGAAAGTCCTGCGGGGATTGCCTTCGGAAACTTACTGGAAGTACTACATAGACCCGGGAACACATACCTTTCAGACAAAGGCACTATTAGTTAAAACAACGTCCATTACTATTGAAAATAAAAAGGCGGGCGAAGCGTACTACCTCAAGGTGGAATACAGATTTGGAGTTCCGTTTAGTTTCGACCTCAACCTCACGAATGAAGTTACCGCACAGGTTGAAATGAGAGATTGTTATTACGTTCAAGAATAATAGGGCGAGGCAGGCAGTCCCGTTGTTCCCGATTCGTTGCCTCTTGAAAGGCAGCAAACCGGTAAAAACACGGTCTTCAAAAATCAGGGTCGTGTTTTTTCCTTATCAACAGTACGCATCTGCTAATCTTCGGGTCTGCCCTTCTCCACGACCAGCGGCACCTTATGCCATAATGTTATGGCCATTATTCCATTGACTCACAAGACTGCTTTTCCTATACTCTCTTAACGAAAAAGGAAGGTCTTATCAGAGAATGAAACCAATATACTTGGATTACAACGCTACCACACCGATCGACCGTGAAGTTTTAGAGGCAATGAAGCCTTATTTCGAAGAACAGTTCGGCAATCCCTCCAGTTCTCACTGGTACGGGGTTCAGACAAAGGAGGCCGTTGAAAAAGCCCGCAGCCGGGTGGCCGATTTGCTGAACTGCAATTCGAGAGAAATCATCTTTACAAGCGGCGGAACGGAATCCAATAACTTTGCCATCAAGGGCGCGGCCCTCGCGAATCGCCATAAGGGAAACCACATCATCATTTCATCCATAGAGCACCCCGCCGTAACGGAGGCATGCAGATACCTTGAAATAAATGGTTTCCCCCTGAGTTATATCCCCGTCGATGAAACGGGCGTTATAAATCTTAAGGCGCTGGAAAAGACAATCACGCCCGAAACTGTTATCATTAGTGTAATGCATGCAAACAACGAGGTAGGAACTATCCAGCCGATTAAGGAAGTTGCCAGTCTCGCCGGAAGACACGGTATCATTGTCCACACTGATGCCGCCCAGTCTGCAGGTAAAGCAAAAATCGATGTGAATGAACTTGGCGTCGATCTCCTGTCCATTGCGGGGCACAAGATTTATGCACCCAAGGGAATCGGTGCCCTCTACGTCCGTGAGGGAACCAGGCTGGAAAAATTCATGCACGGCGCCAGTCACGAGAGTAATATGAGGGCGGGAACGGAAAACGTAGCGGAAATAGTCGGACTGGGAAAGGCATGTGAGATTGCGAAACGCGATCTGGAAAAAAATTGCGGCCACATGAGAAGAATGCGGGATCGACTGTTTAACGGCCTGAAAAAAAGGATAGGCAACATAAGGATAAACGGCCACACGGAAAGGTGCATTCCGAACACACTGAGTGTGGGTTTCCCGGATATAAACGCGTCCCGTCTTTTAGCCGAAATGGAAGAGATTGCAGCGTCGACAGGTTCGGCCTGTCATACAGGCGCAACCACTGTATCAGGCGTGCTCGTTGCCATTCGTGTTCCCCGGAAATATGCGATGGGGACCTTTCGCTTCTCCACGGGCAGGATGACGACTGAAGAAGAAATTGACCGGGCCGTCGAAATTATCTGCGGGACCATCGAGCGCGATCGTATCAGGCTTTCAATGTAGGCACATAACTCCTGCCCAAATACGGGAGAACAGTCTTTGCATGAGAAGCGCCGCCATTTTGAGGATACTGAGAATGGAAGAAAAACCGAGAGATGAATTGGAGGGGCAACCCAAACAACCAAAGAGTGCGAAACGATTTATCTTGCCCCTTCTGGCGCTGGTATTTCTGTTGTTTGTCACTGGACGCCTGATTTATCTGATGAAGACGCCCGGCAAATTGTATCGCCAATATACATTTCATGTCACGCGTGAACTCGTCAAGACTGTTACCGAAGCCAAAATTCTGCTGGAAGAAAAGGGCGAAAAAGCCTTTCCTTTTCTGGACAAGATGAAGTCCAATCAGATGGGCCTGTATTTATACGTTTATCGTTCATCGGATGGTATGTGCCTTTACCATGGAGAAAACCCCGCGCTGGTTGGCACACGGTTGGATAAGTTCACAGATCAGCTTGGAAAGCCGCTGCATAAATTGATTTCCCGCGAGATAAAAAATCCGCTCAACCGGTACGGCTGGGTTCATTACTACTGGAATCGGCCGCGTGGGCTTTTTCTGGAATGGAAATCCGCATGCAATCTTGGGGTGACACTGCCCGATGGTATCAAATGTTACGTTGGCGGAGGTTGTTACGGTATCGGGGCTGAACTGGAGTTTGCGCGGATTGCCGTCATAAATGCCGATCACCTGCTGAAGACACGTGGTGAAGAGGCTTTGGCTGAACTGCTTGCCCCGGCCGGTCCCTATTTCTTCTATAATACTTCCGTGTTCCTGTTGCGTGAAAACGGAAGGTCAATTATCGATCCGGTTTTGAAGGAACGCTATGAGCGCAACTTGCTGAAATTTCAGGACGCAGTCGGGCATTATCCATTCAAAAATCTTTTACGGAGACTGGCAACTGAGGACGAGGCACAGGTCGTGCTGTATGCACACTCTCCCTTGTCGATGAACAACCAGAAGAAAATTATTTACGCGCGACGCAGCACGATGAGGGGAGAGCCGGTTATTGTTGGTACGGTGATCGACGCGCCCCGCAGCGTCTGGCAACAGTAAGGAGTAACACAAATGGCATCAGAAAAACCGGATACTAAACTGGTTTACGGGCAAAATGACGTGCCGCCGGCAGGTCACCTGATCATGTTGAGCCTTCAGCAGGGAATGTTACTAATACTCGGCACCATGCTTCCCGTGCTGTTGGTCAAGGAATTCGGCGGGTCGACTGAGATGGCCATCCGTATGGTCAGCCTGACCATGATAATTTCCGGTGTAGGAACGATTGTCCAGGCGGTGCGCCTGCGCTGGATAGGTTCCGGTTATCTTTGTCCGAATATTGGCGGGCCTTCATATCTGGCGTTATCCATCACTGCCGTTGTCCAGGGTGGTTTGCCGCTGATGCAGGGAATGCTGTTTTTTGCCGGCATTGTTGAGATGTTTCTCTCAAGGGTCGTTTCACGATTGCGCGCTCTCTTTCCGCCGCTTGTGGTTGGAATGACGGTCATGATGGTAGGAGTCAGTATCATACCGATGGCTTTTGCCAACTTTTGCGGTTCGCCCGTTGCCGGTGACGAGGTTATCTGGCAGGACATCGTGGTGGGAAGCGTGACGCTGTTGGTGATAGTGGGGAGCAATCTTTGGGGAAAAGGACAGGTGCAGCTTTATTGCCTGTTGATCGGTATTTTTGTCGGGTGGGGGGTGTCGCTTTGCATTACTCCTTTTGATCCAGCCCAATACCGGATGATCGGCGAAGTTCCCGTGTTCGCCATTCCATTTAAGGGGCTTTCGCAGTTCCGCCTGGCATTTGACTGGTCGCTTGTCCTGCCTTTTCTGGTGATTTCCATCTGCGGATCGCTCAAGTCATTCGGCAACCTGCTGGCGGCACAGAAAATCACGCGACCGGATCTGGAAAAACCGGACATGGAACCGATTGCGGGCGGATTGATGGCTGACGGGTTCAGTACGGCCATGGCCGGTTTGATTGGAGCCGTCGCGGTTGACACTTCTTCCAGTAATGTGGGGCTTGCCGCGGCAACGCGCGCAGTGAGTCGCTGGATTGGCGTCTGTATGGGCGTCATGTATATTCTCGCCGGTTGTTTTCCTGTTGTTGCGACCGCTATCGCACTGGTTCCGTCGCCGGTTATGGGAGCGGCTGTAATTTTCGCTATTTGTTTCATGATTCTGACCGGTATTAAGGAGATGCTTTCAGAACCCTTGGATCAGCGCAATATAGCTGTTGCCGGCATGTCTATATCTTTTGGACTCAGCACCGGGTTCGTGCCTGAACTTTTCGCCCAGCTGCCTTCGTTTCTGCAACCGCTTTTCAGTAACCCGCTAGCGGCAACTACTATTTTAGGGATTATTTTTTATCAGATTTTCCACATCGATGTTAACCTGGCAGCCTGGCTGAAAAAGAATAAAATGCGAGTTGAATAATTTAAAGGCGGAGATTTTTCTTATTTCTTCCAGAATTCGGGAATAAGCAGGACTATGACTGTGTATATTTCAAGCCTCCCGGCAAGCATGCAGAAGGAGAGTATCCATTTCCCCAGATAGGGTATCTCGCTGTAGGTTGCTGAGGGGTTGACGGCGCCGAATCCGGGGCCCACATTCCCGATAGTGGCGACAACGGACGAAAATGCCGTCATCATATCCAGACCAAGCATAGCCATGATGATGGTGGCAACAACCGTCATCATAAGATACAGCATGAAAAATCCCCATATACTCGCCATGGTTTCGGGGTACACTGTCCTTTTACCAAGTTTTACCGCGGTTACCGCGTGGGGATGGACAAGCCTGTAAAGTTCTTTATAGAGGTACTTCAAGATAAGGAGTAATCTGAGACATTTTATGCCGCCGCCTGTGGACCCCGCCGACCCGCCTATAAACATCAGTATCAGGAGAATGACCTTTGACAGGGATGGCCAGTTATCGAAATTGGCTGTGGTAAAGCCTGTAGTCGTAAGTATGGAGACCACCTGGAATGAGGCATACCGCAGGTATTCCCCCGCTTCATAAAATGAGTTTTGTTTCAGGCTGATGGTTATTATTATTACGGCGGTCAGAATAATACCAAGATACAGGCGTAGTTCACTGTTTCTAAGGATGGCCTTGAAATTCCCTGTGACAAGGGCGTAGTGAAGAGTGAAATTTATTCCGGCGACCAGCATGAAAAATGTAATGACTCCATCTATGTATGCGCTGTTAAAATGCGCGATGCTGGCGTCACTCGTGGAAAATCCGCCTGTGGCCATTGTGGTGAAGGTATGACAGATGGCGTTGAATACATCCATTCCGCCCGTGAGCAGCATGATAAATTCAACTATGGAAATGATGATATAGACTATCCACAGTGTACGCGCCGTCTCTACCACACGGGGAGTAAGCCTGTCTTTCACGGGGCTGGGCAGTTCCGCCTTGTATAGCTGCATCCCCCCCACTCCGAGAAGGGGGAGTATGGCAATGGACAGTATAATGATCCCCATCCCTCCCAGCCACTGTGTCAGCGACCGCCAGAGAAGTATTCCATGAGGAAGATCTCCTATGTTTGTAATTACGGTGGCCCCTGTAGTGGTGAACCCTGACATGGATTCAAAAAAGGCATTGCCGAATTGGGGCAGTGCACCGTAGATCATGTAGGGAAGAGAACCGAATACCGCAGCAAGGAACCATCCTGTGGCAACGATGAGAAATCCTTCCTTGTGTGTCAGGCTTATCTTTCCGTTGACCGGTCTGAATAGAAAATAGAACAGCGCGCCAATGCAGAAAGTTATTAATAATGAGTAGGCAAAAGAGCTGGAATCGCCCTCTTTGTAGTAAAGAGAACAAAGCAGAGGGAAAAGCATGGCAATCCCCAGAAACAGAATAAGGGTCCCCAGGATATATAATATATTTCTTGTGTTCATCCGAAATAATCCAGCTTTACCGTAAGTATCTTCTCGATCTGTGGAATCGAAGACCGGAGAGCCACCAGTATAACGTGGTCTCCCGGGAGTATAACGGATTTGCCTTCGGGAATTATCACCTCATCATTTCTGATAATTGCCCCTATAATGGTTCCCTTGGGAAATTTGATATCTTGCAGAGGTGTGTTCGTTATATCGGAAGTCTCAAGAGCGATGAATTCGACAGCTTCCGCCTTTTCGTCGCCGAGGGGCGTCGCGGAGATAACCTTACCCTTTCTTATGAAGTGCAGTATCTTGCCGATAGTGGCACGCCTCGGGTTCATAACTCCATCTATTCCTATCATGGGAACAAGATGGTTATAGTCGGCTTTGTTGACAAGCGATATAGCCTTTTTGGCTCCGAGTTGTTTTGCCAGGAGGGCACCCAGAATGTTCTCTTCTTCATCACTTGTAACCGCAACGAAGTAATCGGCATCCTGTATGTTTTCTTCTTTGAGCAGGTCCTGACTTGTCCCATCTCCATGGAGACAAATGGTCCTGTTCAGCTTGGAGGCAAGCATTTCGCACCTGTCCTGTTTTTTTTCGATAATTTTTATTGTGTCAACACCCTTCTTCTCGAGCAACTCCGCAAGCATGAGAGCTATGTCATCTCCACCAAGGATAAATACCCTCTCTGAAGGTTCTGCTGTTTTGCCGAAGAATTTGAGCACATCTCTTACATCCTCTGACCTGGCAAATATAAACAGATGGTCTTTTTCTTCGATTATGGTCTTGCCAGAGGGTATGATAGGGTCATCCCCACGCGTGATAGAGGCAAGGAGGACACCTTCACCATACATCTCTCTGAGTTGTTGCAGGTTCTTTCCTGCGGCGACACAATCCGAATCTATGTAGAATGATACGAGTTTGACTCTGCCTCCGGCAAAATCTATTACATCCGAAGCTCCGGAGTATTCCATGAGATTGATAACATCGTTCACTGCCTCTCTTTCCGGGTTTATACAGAGGTCTATATTCAAATGATTCTTATCGAAGAGGGCGGAATCTCTGTTCAGATCAGGATTTCTTATCCTTGCTATCTTGAATGGAGATGTTGATTGAGCGGAAGCGAGGAGACATGCCACTATGTTGGTCTCATCGCTATCGGTGACGGCAACAATCATTTCAGCCTGACTCAGTTTTGCCTTTTTGAGTACCTGCGGGCTGCTTCCACTGCCCACTATGGTCTGCACATCCAGATTCTCGGAGACAGCCTTCAGACGTTCTTCATCTTTGTCGATAATAATTATATCATTCCCCTCCTTAGAGAGAATATCTGAAATATTATAACCGACCTCCCCGGCCCCTATGACAATAACTCTCATTTCTATAAAATCCTCACAGATGCAGTCTAATCTATTATATCAACCGCGATCCTGTCCTTTACGCTTACCTTAAACTCGTGCATTCCCAGGACAACTTCATCAAAAAAGTTCCCGTCACTCAATACTATCATGTCGGATGTTACATCTTTCTGTTCCCGATCACAAAAATCGAACGCTCCCGATACCATTGCCACCGTCATTCTGGATATCTCAAGATTACATCTGTTGGAACAGGGGATGTCAAAGACCAAGTCGGCACATTCTATTTCACTGAGCGTCTGAGAAATAGTGGATCCAGCTGTATATAACTTTTCATATGTCAATTGAGTTGATTTTCCCAGACCCATAAGAAATATCTTTGAGGAAGGTATCCGATAATTGGAAAAGATGAGGGTTTTCTCCATGAAAGCGCCTGTGATTTTGCTTTTCACGATCAGTTTTGATATCAGACCGTTCAGACGCCAATCCGCAAAACCGCAATAACCCTTTGGAGGTCTTTCGTCAGAGAAAAATCCCAAGGCCAAACCGTCACATGCCAACGCATCCAACGATTCTGATGATACCTTAATTTTCATCTTTTCCCCAGAGTTTCGCATACATGGCATCAAGAATGCCATTTATAAAGGAACCCGAGTTGTCCGAACCATAACTTTTCCCTATGTCAATCGCTTCATTCAAGGTCACTTTAGGGGGAATATCGTCGCAATACAAAAATTCGCAAACCGCTATTCTGAGGATATTTTTATCCACCGTCGACATACGTTCCAGTGACCAGTGTTCGGAACAATCTTTTATAAGAACATCTATTTCTTTAATATGATCCAGGGTACCTTTTATTAACTGTGTAGAGAATTCAACTGACTCCCGCGGCATTCCAAAGTTATCCCGGAAAAGCTCTATTGCTTCATCAACATCGGTCTTCGAAGCATCAATCTGATAGAGAACCTGTAGGGTAATCTCTCTGGCCTTCCTTCTGTGACCCATTAACTCCCCTAATTACAATAGTTTAAAAAGATTGGCCATTTCGATGGCTGATATGGCGGCATCCCATCCCTTATTACCTGATTTTGTTCCAGCCCTCTCTATAGCCTGTTCTATTGTATCGGATGTAATGATACCGAAAGCAACCGGCATCTCCGTTTCCAGTGTTACAGACGCGATACCCTTGGATACCTCGGAACTTATATACTCAAAATGGGGAGTGGCACCTCTTATCACGGCTCCAAGGCATATAATCGCATCGAAGTTGCCGCTCTTTGCAAGCTTCTTTGCCGCAATCGGTATCTCAAAGGCGCCTGGAACCCTTATGATACTGATATCTTTTTCATCCGCACCCGATCTCTTCAGAGCATCCAGAGCTCCCTCTATGAGTTTCCCGCAGATGAAATCATTAAACCGGCTGGCTACTATACCAAACCTGAGTCCCTTGGCAATGATCTTTCCTTCTATGATTTTCGGCATAACAGGTTCTCCATTCATTTCTGACGGCTTCGTAAAAAATCTCGACAACCTGTCATCTCAAA
>CAYLXS010000032.1:10412-12834 GCA_964387765.1 uncultured Syntrophaceae bacterium | reverse complement strand
ATCATAACTTTACATGGTACAGCGTAGAAGCGGAAAACATGGAGAGCATACACAATCACAATGCCTATGCCTGCATAGAAAAAATGTAATTGTTCACTGTTTACAGTTATCGGTTCACGGTTAAAAAAGACAGAGAATTGAAATCAATATCCAAAATGCTTTAATCGCTGCATAGTTCGTTGAAAAACTGTGAACTGTGAACCGACAACCGTGAACGGCTACGAAAAAGCTGAATGGCGTCGGCCAAGTTATCCCTGTATTTATGAGTTTATTGATCTATAGATATCAGCTCATAAATCTTCAGAGCCCCAATTGCGGTGTCCCTTACATCTATCTCTTGTACATTTAGATGGGCCCTGACCGCGTGCAGGGTTATATCACTGATCAGGACGCCGTTGGGATACGTCTTTGTGAATTCCTGCAGTTTGAATACCGTATTGACCGAATCGCCGATAACGGTATAGTCCATTTTTTTGTCAAAACCGATATTTCCCACAACAACTTCTCCGGTATGAACACTTATGCCGACAGTCACAGAGTCACCTGTCTCTTTCAGCCAGTAATCGTTCACTTCGGCGATGGATTCCTTCATCTCGAACGCTGCCGCAACAGCATTATCGGCATCCTGCATGCTCGAAACCGGAGCACCAAAGACCGCCAGGAAACCGTCACCGAGATATTTATCAACGATACCGTGGTGTTTGAACACGATTCCTCCCATAACGGAGAAAAACCGGTTGAGCATATGGACTGTCTTCTGCGGTCCCAGCTTCTGCGCAAGCAGTGAAAATCCCCTGATATCGATATTTATAAGCGTGAGCATTCTGAATTCCTCAACCGCAAGTTGTTCTGTTTCGGCACCATGGATAATCCTGTCCACCACCTCTCCTGGAACAAACTTCTGGAAAATATTTCGTATCTCCCGCTCCTTCTCCGCCATAGACAGTGTCTCATTGTATAGATTGGCATTCTCTATGGCTACGCTGACCGAGGATGCAATCGATTGCAGCAATTGCTTGTCACCGGAATCAAAATCGCCGTCCATCTTGTTGAGCACCTCGATAACTCCCGCAACTTTGCCCTGCAATATCATAGGCACACACAGAACAGCTTTCGTATGAAAGCCGGTCGCATTATCCACATCAGGATAAAAGAAAGAAGATTTATGGACATCGTTCACTATCACCGCTTCACCCCGGGCTGCGACGTAACCGGCAACTCCCTGGCCTATTTTTATCCTGAGACCTTTCAGGTCTGTTATGTCAAGATTCAGCGCAACAGTGAATTCAAGCCCATCCTCACGCATGAGTAGCAGAGAACCGGCCTCCACATTCATAATCGCACTGATCATGTCCATAGTATACCCGAGGACCTTGTCTATATCAAAAGTGGAAGATGCAAGGGCGCTTCCGATCTGTTTCAACGTGTCCAGTTCCTGCTCCCTTTTGATGACATAATTACTGAGCCGGTTCCTCTCTATCGCGAGTGAAAGGGCATCCGCCATCCTTTCTATAAGTTCCTGCTGGTTATAAAAGATATCGGGTCCAGCCTCTGCGCACAATACCAGAACACCCGCAACACCTGCATCCATCTTCAAAGGAAAAAGTGCGCCGGTGTTGCTGCCGGCAAAGAATTCCTTTTCGCTCTCATGCACAAGCGAAGAGGTGTCCTCCACGATAAGCGTAACTCCCTGCCTCAAAATCTTTTCAAACGTTGACCCCTTATAGGAATGATAGGCACCTTTTAACAGATGAACCGGACTGGCAGATACAAAATCAAGAATCCTTACATTATTAGGTCTGGTGTCATCCTTCATCAGAATAATCGCAAGGTCAAACGAAGACACCGACTGTATCTCATCCAGTATTACGCGCAAAAGTTCTCCACCCTTGAGACTGGAATTGACAACCTGGACAACCTTCTCCATGGACGCTAGATGAGATGCGCTTTCTTTTTTCTCCTTCAGGAGACGCAGATTCTCATAGGTGAATGACGCGTTACCGAGAAGGGGCCCCAAGATCTCTACGTCTTCGCTGGTAAAAGGAACGGCATCATCTTTCCTGGAAAGCGTAAGCACTCCAACGACATCTCTGATAGTCTTGAATGGCATGCATACAAAGGACTTTGTCCCGTACTGCTGGCGGTTTTGCCTTCCAAAACGGGCGTCTGTCTCAATATCCTCGACGATAAGGGGTGACTTGTTGATAACCGCATACTTGGCAATACTGTCAGCAAAATCTATCCTGTCTCCCAGCTTAAGGTGTTCTCCAAGACCAATGGCGGCCTTTACAATAAACGCCTTTCGGTGCGGACGTTCCAGGATCAATACAGAACCGATATCTGCATCTGCCAGTTTCAGGACTCGCTCCAGGGTGATATACAGGATTTCCTCGGGATCAAAGGTTACATAACAAAGATCTGA
>CAYLXS010000032.1:0-10312 GCA_964387765.1 uncultured Syntrophaceae bacterium | reverse complement strand
AACCGTGAACTGTTACTATAAATATAACAGGTCCTTACCTCTCAAGATACATTAAACCCCATGGCAATGCAACTATCGATACATCACTGCAGCAGTTCCATGACCGCCTCCGCCATAAACCTGTATCCATGGGAAACCGGGTGCACCCGATCAGCCTGAACCAGGTCGCTAAACCGGATTCCCTCTGATATTCTATTCTCCCAGTACAGGTGCACCTTCGCCAGAGACAACTTGTATAGATCGGCCAGTTCTTCAAGCTGGTCATAATACTTTTTCACGTGTGTATTATCTTTCCTGTTCTCAATGCATACCGAGGTCACAAGAACGATATCAGAGACTGTATTTTCCTTTATTCCTCTTATAATCTTTTCGATATTGTCTCTAAACTCCTCCGGGGTGTATCCGGAGAACGCATCGTTAAGACCAAACTGCACAAATACACAGTCCGGATTGCGGCTCAGAACGTCTCTCTGCAACCTGTTCAGCCCACTGCGCGCGGTGCCTGCCGGCATTCCGCAGTTTATCAAACTGAATCTGGCATCCGGGAATTCTTCACCGATCATCTCACCCAGAAAATCCAGATATCCTTTATCCACCATCCACCCGTATGTAAGCGAATCACCCAGAGCCACCGCAACAACTGGAACGCCTGACAGGAGCTTTTTTATTGTGTTTACCGGTTTGGTTTTTCGTTCCATTTCAACAGTTATTGCTAGTTATATTGCCGCGATTTGTCAAGAATAAACGTAATCCAGACTCGTCGGGATTCGCAGTTTACAGTTTCCAACTTCCGGTTAAAAGAACAGGGAATTGGATGCAACATCCAAAATATTTTAATCGTTGAGCCTCGCTCATCATTGCATGGTTTATTGGAAAAACTGTGAACCGATAACCGTAAACTGGAAATTGTGTCGCAAATCTTTTGGATTTCGAGTTGAAAATTCTGAAAGGATGTTTTATACTTACTTTCAGTTTATCATAAGGACAGGAAATATACGACTTAACAGGACATATATGAGCATCTTCCAATCAAAGATAGATCCGGACAGCAAAACAGCAACAGCCCAGATAGCAGAGCTTGAAGAAAAGCTCAATCTCAGCAAGGCATTGCAGGATATAACCAATCGCATACATGCCGCTACTAACCTGAAACAGATCCTTGTCGATCTGAGGGATGACATCCTCGACCTTTTCAATGCCCACTCCATCACGATCTATGTGGCAGATAGAACAAAAAAAGAGATATATTCGATGTTCCTGGCAGGTTCCGAATTGAAGGAAATCAGGTTACCCATAGACAACAGGAGTATAGCGGGATATGTAGCCAACAACAGAAAATTTGCGAATATAGCCAACGCCTATAATAACAGCGAGCTGCAAGACATATCTCCAGAGCTTCATTTTGACTCGAGCTGGGATAAAAAATCAGGATTCAAAACCACCCAGGTTCTGGCCGTACCAATTCTGCGTGAGGACATCCTGATGGGTGTTGTTCAGATACTGAACAGGAAGGATGGGGGGAGCTTCACCGAAGAAGATCAAGATTTCCTCAAGGAAATGGCCAATGTTCTTGGAACCGCTTTTTACAATCAGGAAAGGATCGGACAAAAAAGAAAGTCTAAGTTTAATTATTTGCTGACCCACGGCATGATTACGGAAGAAAATCTCGAGAAAGCCTTGGTAGAGGCGAAAAAGAACAGGGAAACGGTCGAAGCCTATCTGATGAAAGAATTCAAGATATTAAAGGACGATATGGGTAAATCGCTGGAAGAATTCTATGGCTGTCGTTTTGTCCCTTTCAACAACAAACATCCGATTCCTTTTGATCTCCTGAAAAACCTGAAAGAAGAATACCTGCGCCGTGAGCTGTGGGTTCCCCTGGAGAAAAAAGACGATAAGATAAAGGTTATTATAGACGACCCTAATAACGTCCTGAAACAGGACCTGATCGAGAATCTACTGAGGACAAGGGCGGTAGAATATGATGTTGCCTTATATGATGATATACTGAAATTCATCAATCATTTCTACCAGGCGGGAGACACAGTTGGTTCAATCTCCGATATTATCGGAAGACTCGACGCCGAAGAGAATCTTGAAGAAGAAGAGAACGAAATAACTGAATCGGACAGCGTCATAATGCAGCTGGTTAATCGGATAATCAACGATGCTTACATACGTAACGCCTCGGATATTCACATAGAACCAAACGTAACGAAGAAGAACGTTGAGGTAAGATACAGGATAGACGGTAACCTGGCAACCTTTCAGACTGTTCCCTTTAGCTACAGATCAGCCCTGGTCTCAAGAATCAAGATCATGTCGAATCTCGACATCACTGAGCGAAGGATCCCGCAGGACGGAAAGATAAAATTCAGGCGTTCGAAGGGAGATGAAATAGAACTGCGCGTGGCTACCGTTCCCACGCAGGGGGGAGTCGAAGACGTGGTTATGCGTATCCTGGCCAGCGGAGGAGAGGTTATGCGGCTGGAGGACATGAAACTGTCCCCCCACAATTATGAAGAACTCGCGGAATTGCTTGAAAAACCCTATGGCATGATCCTCGCTGTAGGTCCCACAGGATCCGGAAAAACGACGGCACTCCACTCCGCGTTGCATAAGATAAACAGGCCGGAGACCAAAATCTGGACGGCGGAAGACCCCGTGGAAATCTCGCAATATGGCCTCAGACAGGTACAGGTCAATTCAAAAATCGGTTTCGACTTTGCCCATGCCATGCGGGCATTTCTCAGGGCTGACCCGGACGTCATCATGGTGGGAGAAATGAGAGATTACGAAACCGCAAAGATAGGGGTGGAAGCGTCGCTTACCGGGCACCTGGTCTTCAGCACTCTCCACACTAACAGCGCCCCTGAAACGATCGTACGCCTGCTTGATATGGGCATCGACCCCCTCAATTTCGCGGATTCTCTTCTGGGCATACTGGCCCAGAGACTGGTAAGAACTCTGTGCAAGAAATGCAAAGAAGAATACCACCCGACAAGAGAGGAATATGATGAACTGGCAACGAACTATGGAGAGGAACTGTTCGCAGGTCTGAACATACCATTCAGCGAGGACTTCAAACTGCACAGAGCCAAAGGTTGCAGCGCATGCGGCAAGACGGGTTACAAGGGAAGAATGGGCGTCCACGAACTCCTTGTCGCAACCGATGAAATCAAGCGGCTCATACAGAAACATGAAAATGTGGAGACAATACGAAACATTGCAGTTTCCCAGGGTATGACAACATTACTGCAAGATGGAATAGCCAAGGTTATAGCGGGTCACACGGACTTTGGTCAGATACGCAGGGTGTGTATAAAATAGGTTTACGGTTTCCTGCTCAGTTGCAGGTTGGGTTGAGATACGAAACTCAACAAAAAGTTTTGAGCTAAAAACTTTTCCTGCTTGTCCGAGTTTAGAAGTTTAGCACCTCAATTGTAAAGTTCGTACCTTTATGCTTTTGTTATAATCCTTCCAATCAAGCATTGAAGCTCCCCGCAATCCCCTATAAGTGGGATCTCCGTTTTTACTCTGACAGTGACGGGGAATTTCCGATTCAATTCAACCTTGTTTTTCAGTCCTTCACCATCTTCTGCCATTCGATTATTCTGTCGAGGGCTTCCATGGGGGTCATATTCAGCACATCGAGTCCCTTTAGCTCATTGATCAGTCCCGACATGTTGGGACTCACTTCACCGGCGAAAAGGTCCATCTGCCCGATATTACCCTTCCGCGATGGCTTCCCCCGGGCAATTCTCGGCATACCTATCTCGTCCAATTCACCCTTTTCCAGGTTCCTTAAGACTTCTCTGGCCCTTGATATAACATCTTCAGAGACTCCCGCGAGACGGGCAACCTCGATACCGTAGCTTCTGTTAGTCCCCCCTTCGACAATAGTACGAAGGAAGATAACCCTGTCGCCCCATTCCTTAACCGCGATACTCAGGTTTCTGACTCCATCCATGGTTCTCGCAAGATCCGTCAGCTCGTGGTAGTGAGTCGCGAAGAGTGTCCGTGCTCCGAGCTTATCCGGATCATGTATATGTTCTGCCACCGCCCAGGCTATACTGAGGCCGTCAAATGTGCTCGTGCCCCTTCCCACTTCATCCAGAAGTATCAGACTTTTCGAAGATGCATTTTTCAGAATACTGGCCACCTCTGTCATCTCCACCATAAAGGTGCTCTGTCCACCCGACAGGCTGTCTCCGGCCCCGACCCTGGTAAAGATCCTGTCAACTATGCCTGTCTCCGCCTCATCGGCCGGAACAAAACTCCCCATCTGCGCCATCAGAACGATTACCGCCGTCTGGCGTATATAGGTTGATTTACCGGCCATGTTGGGTCCTGTGATAATAAGAAAACGGTTGCCATTACGGTCCAGAAGCGTGTCATTGGGCACAAAGCCACCATCCGGATTCATCCTCTCCACAACGGGATGTCTCCCTCCTTTTATATCTATCAGAACCCCATTATTCACACGCGGGCAGCAGTAGTTATACATCTCTGCCACCTCGGCCAGAGACGCTATGGCGTCAAGATCGGCAAGGCGCGATGCCGTCCGTTGTATTCTCGTTATCTCGCACGCTATTTTTTCCCTTATCTCCACAAATAATTCGTATTCCCGCTTCTTCCTGCGTTCCTCCGCTCCCAGGACAAGAACTTCATATTCCTTCAGCTCCTGATTGATATACCGTTCCGCGTTGACCAGTGTCTGCTTCCTGACATAGTCATCGGGAACCATATCGCTGTTCGCCCTGGTCACCTCTATGTAATACCCGAACACATTATTGAACCCCACCTTGAGACTGCCTATGCCTGTCCGCTTCCGCTCCCTGTCCTCCATGGCCGCGATCCATTTTTTACCGTCCGTGCCCAGCGATATGAGTTTATCCAGTTCATCGTCATACCCCTTTTTGATCACGTAACCGTCGCGAATGGTCACCGGAGGATCATCCACTATCGCGTTCCCTATCAGGTCCGCCACATCCGGCATATCATCGAGTTCATCACGGATAGCAAATATCAGAGAGGATTCCAGCGCTGAAACAGTATCCTTTATGGCGGGTATCAAGCGAAGCGATCTCCCAAAGGCAAGCAGATCTCTTCCATTTGCGACACCCATGGAAACCCTGCTGCCGAGGCGTTCAAGATCATAAATGCCTCCAAGAGACGAGCGCAGGCTTTCTCTCAACAGGTGATCATCCTTAATTACCGAAACGGCCGCGAGCCTTGTTTTAATTTTGTCCGGATCTACAAGAGGATAATTAAGCCACCAGCGAAGTTTTCTTCCACCCATGGCAGTAGTTGTCTCGTCAAGGACGTGGAACAGAGAACCGCGCTTTTTACCTCCCTGGATAGTGGCAAACAGTTCAAGGTTTTTCTTCGCAGTGTCATCCAATACCAGATAATTTCTTATGTCGTACCACAAGACGTTATTTATGTGATTAAGTCTGTCCTTCTGTGTCTCCTTCACATACCTCAAAACTGCCCCTGCCGCACCGGTCATCGCCGGATGTCCGTCAAAACCAACTTCTCTCCCGCCATTGAAAAACTCATCTACAAGACCCGACGCATCATCCAGTAAGAAATAATCGGAAGGGAGATAACTTACGCTGCAGCCTGCAGTCCGCTCCGTAAATGCTTCTATAAGATCGCTTTCCTTCAACTCTTCACATATGACCATTTCTCTAAAATCAAGTCCCGCTATTTCATCGATAAAGGTCTCTCTATCATCAGACTCCGTGACACGAAACTCGCCCGTCGAGATGTCCACAAACGCGAGCCCGAAAGCGCCGTCCAGTACCGAAATACCCGCCAGAAAGTTATTCTCCTTGGCGGATAGATTGTCGGAATCGACAACCAGACCCGGAGTAATGATACGCACGACCTCTCTTTTCACTATTCCCTTCGCATCCTTCGGGTCCTCCATCTGCTCGCAGACGGCAACCTTGTACCCATTTTCAATGAGCTTTGCTATATAAGATGAAGCCGCGTGCCATGGCACCCCGCACAGCGGAATCGCGTCTTCTTTGCCCTTATTCCTGGATGTAAGCGTAATCTCCAGTACCCTGGAAGCAACCTCGGCATCTTCGAAGAACATCTCATAAAAATCCCCCATTCTGAAAAAGATGATACAATCCCTGTGGGCTTCCTTTATTTCGAGATACTGCCTCATCGCCGGCGTAAGATTTCTCACCCGCTACTCCTTTCTTTCAACCCGTGCAATTCTACTGCTCTTACTACCACAAAAGATCTTTCTTTAACAACCTGGCTTGGATAATTATGAATAATCCTTGCGAGTTCTCCCGCTTGGTGATAGCATTTATGTAATTATTTTTATCAATTATTTGTAACAGTTCATAAATGGTATCGAAAAAAACTACATGAAAAATTACAGTGATAAACCAGATCTGAGCAACATGTCTCTTGAAGAGATTGAAGGCTTTATTTCCCACCTTGGAAAAGAAAAATACCGAGCGCGTCAAATCATGAAGTGGATGTACCAGTCTGGGGTCTCTTCTTTTGATGAAATGACCAACCTTTCGAAGGTTTTCAAGAAAGAGATCAAAAAACTGGCCCGTATAACATCTCCCCAGATAGAAGAGCTCCAGGAATCAAGCGACGGCACGAAAAAAGTCCTCTTCAGGCTGGAAGACGACAGTTTCATAGAAGGTGTATTGATACGCGAAAAGAATCACTGGACTCAGTGTGTGTCTACACAGGTGGGGTGCGGGATGGGGTGCAAATTCTGTCTTACCGGCAGATATGGCCTCCAGAGAAACCTCTTTCCCTCGGAAATTGTCGGGCAGATAACAGCACTCCGCTTTAACACGCCCGAGGGCAAAGACGTAAAGAGTATCGTAATGATGGGAATGGGGGAACCCCTTGCAAACTATGAAAATACACTGAAGGCAATAAGGATCATAACTTCCGATGTGGGCCCCGGGGTTTCGAAGAGAAAAATAACGGTTTCCACGTGTGGAATAACGCCGATGATACGCAGGCTGGGCAAAGATGTTTCCGTTAATCTCGCAGTGTCACTAAACGCCCCGAATGATGAAAAGCGAACGGCTCTGATGCCCGTGAATAAAAAGTTTCCCCTTAAAGAACTTATAGATGCCTGCCGGGAATATCCCATGCCAAGGAGAAGAATGATAACTTTTGAATACATCCTGATGGACGGCATCAACGATTCAGAAAAAGACGCGAAGATGCTCATATCCCTCCTCAAGGGGGTACATTGCAAATTCAACCTCATACCCTTCAATGAATTCCCAGAATCAGATTTCAAAAGACCATCAGATAAAAAGATAAGGACATTTCAGGATATACTTATAAAACACCACTACACGACTATGGTACGCCCAAGCAAGGGAAACGACATATTGGCCGCGTGCGGGCAGCTGAGTGGTCGTAAACGGGAAAACTCTCATCTCCTGTAAACCTGCCGGCAAATCCCTTGCCCATTTTACATCCTTGTGATAGCTTCCAACCGAAACTAATAATAGTCGAGGTGAATTATGAAAAAGATATCTGTCTGTCTCGTCTTTATAATCGCTGTCTTTATATCGTGGGAACCAGCCTTCGCGCAAACGGCGGCCACATGGATTGAAAAGGGCAATATACTCGAAGAAAGGGAAACATATACAGAGGCGGTGAAAGCTTATACAAAGGCAATAGAATACGATCCCGGCTGCGCTGATGCCTACCTGAAAAGGGGGACTGCCCTCTTCTCAGAGAAAAAAACCAACTGTACTGAATCACTTGCTGATCTCACAAAGGCAATAAAACTTGCACCCAGAAATGCAGACGCTTACTACCAGAGGGGAATCGTCAACTATTACATGATCAACAATGAACAGGGCCGGAAAGATATGGAGGCTGCCGCTGCCCTGGGGCACAAGGAGGCCCGGGAATGGCTTGCCTCAAAGACGGAAACGGAAACGGCTGGCTTGGACAACCAGCAGATATCTCCGGAAATCAAACCCACCGTATATTTCGACCATGACAAATCCAATATAAAACCGTCTTACCATAAACTTTTACAAGAGATAGGTACGACACTCACAGAAAGACCTTCCGGGGTTTCCATTCTGTTATCGGGTCACGCGGACAGTACGGGCACGGACGAGTACAATCAGGCCCTTTCTCTGAAAAGAGCAAACGCCGTGAAAAGGTATCTTGTGAAGAATTTTAATATCTCTCCGGAAAAAATCGCCGTAAAGGCTTATGGTGAAAGCATGCCGGTCACATCGAACAGTACACTTAAGGGACGCGCCCTGAACCGCCGAGTGAAAATTGACGTTTACGATTGATTGGTAACCAGATTATTATCGTTCAACTTTTCCAATTACGAACCATTCATCATCCGAATCGGAGGCCGTATCGACCAGGAGATGTACTATATGTAATTCGGGATACAGCTCTTTAAGGTCGTCAAGATCCACCGGCTCGAATCTGTTCTTATTATTCAGGTAAGCCTGATCCGTAAGCGCGTTGGACTCGTAATTTTCTCTGGTTCTCCTGGATATCTTGTTCAGTGAATATTCCTGTGGACACTGGGTCTGCTGTATAATGAATGCTTTTTGATTCTTCGCGGCCACCCCTGCAGCCCTCCGTCTCAGTGACTGGGTAACAAACGTGGCATCGAGAATAACCCCCTTCCCCTGCGAGGAAAGTTCATCGGCCATAGAAAACATTGTGTCATACACAAGCGTCCTTTTATTCATATTGGATGCTATCTTTTCGTCGAAGATATCCTCGCCCTTCAGGACTTCGCGGCGTATCACGTCTGTCCGCAACATCTCGTAGCCCTTTAACCGCGCTATAACTTCGGTGGTCTCGGTCTTGTTTGTTGCCGGAAGTCCACAGGCAATTAAAACAGCATCGTTTCCTATTTCCTTTTCGATAAATTTCTTAAACGGTATTTTCAATGAAATGGCTCCTTTACAGAGGTTTTTGCGCTTCATACAATCAATGCAAGTTCTTTAACTTGATGCTGTTGCGGAAATCACATCTAAATGAAAGTAGTTGTTCGAATGCTATCTGGCCCTCTGACTGATATTTTAAATGGAAGTGGCTGGGTAACGATAAATAAAAGCTTACAAAAAAGTTAAAAACTACCGAAAAAATATGGCCTTTCAAAAACGGCACGGCTTTGCCCAGTCCATCTTCAGCGCTTTGGTCGCTGTTTTGTAATATTATTACAAGATGTTATGGCCTGAATTTTTTGATTTTCAGGTCTTTCAAAATTTTGTAATGTTTATCGTTTCCCGTAAGAACAGAATTACCATAAACGATTGCCGTGGCTCCAATGAGCGCATCTGCCAATTGTATTGAATGACTTAAAAAATGTTGTTCGACGTAAAACATTGCTTTGACAGATATCTCTTCGGAAATATAGAGAATTTTAGCATTCCAAATATGCAGAGCCTTACGAAGATTGTTTAATTCTTTTTTATTTCTCATTCCTTGGACAAGTTCCATATAGGTCATAACAGAAATAAAGAAATTGCTTGAATTCTCAATGACTTGATATGCATTCTCATTTCCTTTTAAATACCAGATGAGAACATCAGTATCGATGAGCATTTAGAACCTTCCTTTCCTTAAATTTCTAACGTACTCATTAACATTATCGACAATGTGATTATCTTTCCACATCCCGAACACTTTATTTGCTTCAACTTCATTCTTAAGTTCCTGGTAGGGAACAAGTTTGGCACAGGGCTTTCCACGGAAAGTGATAACGACCTCTTCACCTCTGCTGACAGAATCAATGAGTTCTTTTGAATGGAATCTCAGATCTTTTGCTGTGGCTTTCATGATACCTCCTACAAATTAAGTTTACATTCAGGAGTATAAACTCTCTGCCAATCTGAGTCAATTAAATTTTTTGAGACGACATTATTTGCGTTGAATGATTTTTACAGCGAATGTTATTGTAACCCCCCTGCCAGGGGAGGGGAAATCTGACTTTTTACGAGTATGCCGCTTTATAAATCAAATTGCTTTGCCACATAATCGGGGACATTGATGGTACCCATGATTACTGGATTTTGATGGCAGTCAGATCCGCCTGTCACTATCAGCCCTTCTTTGCGGGCAAATGCGAGGTATGATTCGATTGTCCTTCCGCTGTGTCTCGAATGCCAGCATTCCACACCATCAATGTATTGCAGCATGGCTTCACGGATAATGGCATGCTGCTGGGCCACAGAAGACGTGAGGGACACAAGAGATGATCCGTTGGGATCGTTGGGATGGGCGATTACCAGCTTTCCGCCAGCGCCCCGTATCAATTCAG
>CAYLXS010000031.1:6516-12987 GCA_964387765.1 uncultured Syntrophaceae bacterium | reverse complement strand
ACATGGTGCTCTATATCGTGCAACGAAAACTCCCCGCGCAATCAATCTGCGACCGCGTTATAAAAGACCTCGATGACAGATCTGTCGGGGACCTCGTTGTTCTTGTCCTGAGAGAAATGAAGAAAGTCTTCGAATTTAATGCGTCAGGAGGGAACATCACCATAGGCTTTGACGGTCAGATTTCAAACTGGGCGATAAAGGATTATGACGGTTCCGTTCCTCCCCGTATAGACGAAAATACGCAATTTTACTATATAGATACAAGCACTCCTCTGATGAGTGAAGGGGGGGTGGAAAAGCTGAATCCCGATCTCTTCCTGCGCAGTGCACCCTCTTTTATGGTGTGGCTTATCAATTGGCTTTTTCTCGAAGGTGTTATGACGCGTTATTACGATTTTCACCTCGTAGCGGTTGACCTGATCGCAAACTTCTACAAGGAACAGCGGGCTGACCTCATTCCTTCTCTTATCGAAAAGACGAATCGTTTCTTTGAGGAGGAGGTGCCAGAACTTGACACGGCTCCGATCACCCAGAAAGAGGTCCACTCATACTATCGGGAAGATGCCCTGATCTGGAGTTTATATCTCAACCTGCGAAAACTCGACCGTTTTCTACATACAAATATCCTGAGAAAACCTTACGTTTATATTCTTCCCGGTAAGATAAAACGCTAACCGATGCCATTAAAAAGCTTTACTTTTGCAGGGCAATTCACTAACTTCCTGCGTATTGAGATTCATCACGAGAGCAATGTGAAAATCGTCGAGAATCTGAATGATTTCGAAGAATAAAACAAAAGAAATGGGGAAACATGACAGAGACAATCGCCTTTGACAACGAGAAATATCTTAAAGAACAGACAGCGTCTATCCTGGACAGGGTCGAAAAATCCGGAAACAAGCTGTACCTTGAATTTGGGGGCAAGCTTTTTTACGACTACCACGCTGCAAGGGTTTTGCCCGGGTATGACCCGAACGTAAAGGTGAGACTTCTGCGGAAACTTGGTGACAGGGCCGGCATCATCCTCTGTATCTATGCCGGCGATATTGAAAGGAAGAAAATAAGGGCGGATTTTGGAATCACCTATGATGCGGACGCGATGAGGCTGATAGACAACTTGAGAGGCTGGGGGCTTGACGTCCTGGGTGTCATCATAACCCGTTTTGAAAATCAACCGTCGGCCATACAGTTCAAGAACAAGCTGGAACGTAGGGGAGTAAAGGTATACACGCACAGCTACACAAAGGGATATCCCACGGATGTGGACACTATCGTAAGTGATGAGGGCTATGGCGCAAATTCATATATCGAAACGGAAAAGCCCCTTGTTATAGTTACCGGTCCGGGTCCTGGAAGCGGCAAACTGGCGACATGCCTTTCCCAGCTTTATCATGATTATAAGAGAGGTGTTAAATCAGGATACGCAAAGTTCGAGACATTTCCTATCTGGAACATCCCACTGAGACATCCTCTAAATATAGCCTATGAAGCGGCAACGGCGGATATCAGGGACTTCAATCTCATTGACCCCTTTCACCTCGAAGCCTATGACCTCAAGGCGGTAAACTATAACCGTGATGTGGAGGCATTTCCGGTCCTCAAAAGAATTCTCGAAAAAATCACCGGTGGAGAGTCATTCTATAAATCTCCCACTGACATGGGGGTTAATCGCTGCGGTTTTGCGATAACAAACGACGAGGTCACGCAGGAAGCCGCAAAGCAGGAGGTAATCAGACGTTACTTCAGATACAAGTGTGAATATGCGGTGGGATTAACCGACAGAGAAACGGTCCAGCGGGTAGAACTCTTTATCAAAGACTTTCAACTCGAACCTGAGTATAGAAACGTCGTCAACCCGGCTCGTGATGCCGCCAGTGAGGCACAGGAAAAAGACAAGGGAAATGAAGGAATCTATTGCGGGGCCGCCATAGAGTTGGAGGACGGTACCATTATTACCGGGAATAACTCACCCCTTATGCATGCGGCATCCAGTCTTGTTATACACGCAATAAAACATCTGGCGGAAATCCCGAAAAAGATAAAGCTGTTGCCCAAAAACATAACCGATTCTGTGAGGAGTCTGAAAACAGAAATCCTTGGTGAAAAATCGGTCAGCCTTGACCTGAATGAAACGCTCATCGCGCTGGGGATAAGTGCAACGACAAACCCCGCGGCCCAGCTTGCCGTGGAGAAGCTGAAAGATCTCATGGGTTGTGAGGTACACATGACCCACATTCCCACGCCAGGTGATGAGGCAGGCCTGAGGCGTATTGGAGTCAATCTTACAAGCGACCCCAATTTTTCGACAAAGAATCTTTTCATTGTATGATCACGAAGCCGGATCGGGCAGGACAGAAGATTCTGTAAAACGTGTCCCTCTGCGGATGCGTACAGGGAAGGGCTGCGGAATTTATATTGTAGAAAACATATTTAAGGGGTATAAAAAACCTGGTGGTTATAAACTGCCAGGTGAGCATGGCCTGATTCTGATGGCTCGGTTTATCCAGCCGAGATAAATAATAGCACATAGTAGCGCCAAAGGAGGTGTAGTGATGAAAAAGATCATAGTTTTGTTAATGGTTGTTTTTTTTATGGTTCCTTACGCATACTCAGCAGATCAGACCCTTGCTGCGAAAGCAAAGGCGGAGGGGAAAGTATCGTTTTACGCTAACATTACGGCTATTCAACCCATTATGCAGGAGTTTGTCAAAGATGAAGGTGTCAAGGGAGAGTATACGAGAATTTCCACCTCGAAATTCCTCGCGACCGTCCTGACTGAATATCAGGCCGGAAAGCTTATTGCCGATGTACTTCAATCACCTTTGCCGATCATGAAACTCCTGAAAGATAAGGGCGTTCTGGCCGCGTACAAATCACCTGCGGCCGCCATCTATCCCGAATGGACAAGAAAGGACAATAAGATTCAGATCTTTGGTATTGAATATGTCGCCCTGATTTATAATAAGGAGCTTGTCAAACCGAAGGATGTTCCCAAAAGATACGAAGATCTGACAGACCCCAAATGGAAGGGGAAGATTGTTATGGCTAATCCCTCCAGCCATGCAACCACTATTTCCTGGCTCATCGGGCTGAAAGAGAATGTTTTTCCCTCTGAAAAGGCCTGGATGAAATTCGTCAAGGGTCTCGCGGCCAATGAGCCGATGTTTGTCAAGTCGTTCGGTCCCACCCCCGCGCCGGTGGAAAGTGGTGAGAAGCTGATCGCCATCTCTATGCCGAAATACATCATTACCAAGGCGCCCGCTCCCCTGGATTGGGCAAGAGTTGAGCAACCCCTGCTGGGTACTCCCCGCGGAATATCCGTTGCCTCGACCGCCAAGCACCCCAATGCCGCCAGACTGTTCGTGGATTACTGGCTGTCCAGAGATGCCATGCAGATGCTGGCAGATAAGGTGGGCGAGTATGTTCTCTGCCCCGGTGTTTATCCCCCAATAGCAGGCATCGACAAAGCAACGGTTTTGCCCATTCGAGTGTTATCGGATAAGGAAATCCGTTACTGGGGTGTTGAATTCAAGAAAATCTTCGCTATGTAGTAAAAGTATTTTCCTCTCATTTATTCCAACTGCTTCACGGTCCTGAGACCCTGTGTTTCCGGTCTCAGGACCTTTCCGGTATTTATCTATGGGGATTAGCATTAAAGGTTTAAACAAGGATTATTTCTCGGAAGGTAAGAGAATCAGGGCCTTGGCAGACGTTGATCTGACCATCCCAGCCAGACAGATCTTCACCCTTTTAGGCCCGAGCGGATGCGGGAAAACCACTCTGCTCAGGTGTATTGTTGGATTGGAAACGCCGGACTCGGGAGAAATAGCGATCGGGGGAGAAACAGTCTGGTCAAAGGAAAAGGGCATCTTTGTCCCTCCGGAAAAACGGGGGCTGAACATGGTGTTTCAAACCTATGCCATCTGGCCCCATATGAATGTATTCGATAATGTGGCCTATCCTCTGCAAACCCGGAAGGAACCAAAAAAAGATATCATAAAAAAAGTCAAAAAGACTTTGCGATTTGTGCAGCTTGAAGGTTTCGAAAATCGTCCGGCGACAAAATTGAGTGGCGGTCAGCAGCAGCGAGTCGCACTGGCCCGGGCTCTGATTGCCGAGCCAAAGGTGATCCTGTTCGACGAACCTCTGAGCAATCTGGACGCCAAACTGAGAGAAGAAACACGAAAAGAGTTGAGGGACTTTTTGACCGAACTGAAAATCACTGCCGTCTATGTGACCCACGATCGGGTCGAGGCCCTGGCGTTGTCGGACTCCATCGCGGTGATGAAGGATGGCAGCATCATGGAAATAGGGTCACCTAAAAAGATCTATTTCCACTCTGATCATCGATTCGTGGCGGACTTTATCGGTCGAGCCAACCTGGTCGAAGGCAGAGTCAGGGCCGTTGAAGATTCTTACGCGATTATCGATTCCAGCATCGGCACTATAACCTGTCCCAAAAGCCCTGACACATCACCTGGAAATACGGTGTCGATCTGTATTCGACCCGAGTTCATCAGGGTGATGGAAAAGAATACACGGGAGAGCCGCAATATCTTTCGGGGAAAGGTGGACTCCCTGGTTTTCATCGGAGAAGTTTACGAGGGTGAGATCATCATCGGTGATACTCGCATCTTCACCAGAATCGAGCCAACCTTGACCATCAGGGAAGGGGATGAGATAACCCTTTTCTTAGACCCGGACCATTGTTTTGTGATATCGGAATGAACAGGACTCTTAATCCAAGAGTGGCATTGACGCCAAGCCTGATTATAATTGTCGGTTTTTTGACTGTATGCCCAGTCGTCATGCTTATTTTCGGGAGTTTTTCTGAGGGTCTCGGAGCCTTTGGCAGTTTCACCCTGGAAAAGTACACGCACGCTTACACCGACCCCGCTTTTGCCGGCATCATTATCAATACGATCATATTCACCATAGGATCCGCCTTTGTTGCTACCGGTTTGGCCCTGTTCCTGGCCTACCTGAATACCCGAACCAATATCCCGTTCAAATTCCTGTTCCGGATCATCTCCATCATCCCGATGATGATTCCCCATATTCTTTTCTCCGTCAGCTGGGTCCTCCTCCTGAACCCCTCAAATGGTTTGATCAACCTGTTTCTGCGAGAGATTCTTTCCCTGGAAGGTTCTCCATTCAACATTTATACGCTTCAGGGAATGATCCTGGTGGAAGGGTTGCTGGATCTGCCCATCGCCTATCTGATTCTCGCCCCCGCCATGGCATCCTTCGATGTTTCCTTTGAAGAATCTTCCAGAGTTTGCGGAGCATCAAACCTGCGAACGCTGACCAGGGTAACACTGCCCGTTCTCAGGCCTGCCATCCTGGCCTCCTTTATACTGGTCATTGTCCGGAGCCTGGCATCTTTCGCCGTTCCCTCTGTTATCGGTATGCCGGGACGGATATATGTACTGGCAACTCATATCTACCGGATCATCGCGACCGGTTTTGCCGCGGATTACGGTATGGCGGCAGCGGTGGGCATGAGCGCTCTGGCCGCGTCCATAACACTTATTTATCTTTATCGATACCTTACTTCGGAAAGCGAAAAATATGTGACGATCTCAAGCAGAGGATATAACCCTTCTGTGATCGATCTCAAAAACGCCAAATATCCCCTTTTCGGAATCGTTGGCATTCTTTCCCTTGTTTTGATCATCCTGCCGGTCCTGGTCCTGTTTTACATTTCCCTTGTTCCCTACTCCATGGTGCCGAGCGCGAAGGCCTTCTCCATGATGAGCTGGAAGCACTGGATAGAAGTGCTGAGAGATCCCATTTCCCTGCTCTCCTTGAGAAACAGCGTTTTTCTGGGCGTAGTTGGCGCATCGCTGGGCGTAACGCTGTCTGTCTTTGTTGCTTACGTTATTGTTAAGATTCGCACCCGCGCATCAGGTCTTCTGGAATCTTTAAGCTTTCTTTCTTTCTCTTTCCCCGGGATCGTTGTCGGTGTCGGCTTTATGTGGTTTTTTGTCCATACGCCTCTTTATGCCACGATCTGGGCACTTTTGATCGGGTATATCGCCACATATCTTCCTTACGGGATTCGGCCGCTCACGAGTGCCTTCGTTCAAATTCACAGCCACCTCGAAGAATCGTCCAGAGTCTGCGGCGGCGGGACCCTCTATACACTGCGCCGGGTTATCATACCACTACTGATTCCAGGTATAGTATCGGGATGGATTCTGATGGCCACTATGTTTGTGCGGGAATTGACACTCTCGGTTGTACTCTCCAGACCCGGAACAGAAGTCCTGGCTGTGCAGATTTTCCGTTTTGCCGAAGATGGTTTATGGGGGCAACTGTCCGCCCTGGGGATTATAATGATTTTCATCTCCTCAACCCTGGTTGTCATTGCCTCCTTGATCGGAGCAAAGCTGACGAAAGTGGAAACTGTCAGCCAATAGGGAAACATAAATTACAGAAGTATCTATCTGTGATCCCCGCCATGAAAAT
>CAYLXS010000031.1:0-6416 GCA_964387765.1 uncultured Syntrophaceae bacterium | reverse complement strand
CAATAGGGAAACATAAATTACAGAAGTATCTATCTGTGATCCCCGCCATGAAAATCCGGAACACTCTTTCTTTCACTTCCTTCGGCAATATTGGACGGAATAGATACAGATGAGCGCAGCATCTGATCTTTCATTCCATAATCGCGGCAATCTCTTAATAATTCATACAGACGTACCGATAACCGACAGGATTTTTTCCAAACTTCTAAATCTTCAAAAGAAGATCCCATAATTTCTTCTACTTTCTGTCCTTATCAACCGTGAACCGGTAACTGTAAACGGTAAACGGTTACCAAAAATTCTTATACTGAGAGGTTAACTATCAGGCATTTCTGCGGTTTTGTTGAAACCATTCCAGGCGATTCTATAAAGAGGACAGGGAGTTTTTCGCCTTTTCCCGGTACTGGAAATTCTTTCCAGCCACTCCTTTTCCACTCTGTCCGCTTCGGCGAAACATCTGGCTGAAAAGTCGCGGCGTTCGGAATCCGTGTGATCGGCAAAATCGAGGGCTTCTGAAAAGAATTTCCTTTCGAGGGCATCCCTCTCCGGGCTGCAGGTTTCGAGGAATGTTGAAAAGTCGCGCAGCACTCTTCTGTGGAGTAGCTCATGTCTCCAGTAAAGGGTCGTGGCGTCATATGTTCCCGACGGCGTAGGACCGGTATCCGGTATCCCGGCATCGATCCATACAGGCTTGAAAATCCCGGTACACGGAGCCGCTGTTCCGGTGACAAAGTGAGTGGCCCGATCAGTGCGCAGGTTTGACACCATTGACCCCGTTGTCTGACTTCCCCTGACGGGTCCGAATCCCGCATGCATGCATATTGTGGACCCTGTAATCCCCTTATCTGGAAGCCGCGTTTCGCTGTCCCTGTAACCATGATCTCTCAGAATAGACATAAAATCGGAAGATGTCAGTCTGCCCGTTCTGGCGCCAAGCAGTTCGGTGGTTCTCGCGCGGCGTTCTTTGCAGCAACTGAATCTGGTGTAGATGAAATCAGAATAACAGCGGGCAAAGTGAAAATCGCCTGGATTTTTACACCATCCCTTTTGGATCGCGTGATCGACGAGTTCGGGCGAGGCAAGATCCCAGTCATTCCCGATGGTGATACCGTTTGAGATCGCGTACACTCCGGTCACCTTTTTCGCGGCCCAGTGGCGACCCGCCGTTTCGAGAACCCATGCCTCATTGGGGTCTGCTATAAGAAAACTGTTGTGGTAGGAGAGCTTGTGCCGGAAGCCGCAATTTCCTCCCTGACCATATTCGGCCAGCAAACCGGTGATGATATCGAGAGCGTCAGACGCGGTATAGGCGCGTTCCAGAGCGAGCCGGAGAAGGTCCATACCGGTAAGCGACTTTTGCTTTTCATAGGGCTCTTTTGTAAAGACCGCCTCGTTTCCTATCGCGACGCCGTGCTCATTTGCACCCATTTCCGCACCCCACATCCAGAATGGTTTGGCGAGGAGAAGGGCGTTGGTGTGCTCCACCTGCGGGATGTTTATATATGTGCATGAAACCTGACTGCCCGGGGAATGGTCTTCGGCGGGAATAGAGATCACATGGTGCGCCTCGTTAGGTTCACGATCGGAATTTTTTCCAAACAGGACTGTGCCGTCGGCGGTTGCCCCGGATGTTGCAACAATCGTATCGCACATAACATCAGTCTCCTTTATCGGTTTCTATTTTGCCGGGAGTGGAAAACGCGGTCATACCGTTCAGAATTCAAAGATTGGTAGTGACAACCTCCCCAATTGAGCCCAACACCTTCTCTGAAACGACTGTCAGAGCTTCGTCGTGCCGGTGATCAAGAGAAAACACCCGAAAGTGCGTAACCCTTGCCGGTATGAAACGGTAAATATCATTTATGGGTTCAAGCGATATGGATTCCGTGGAAGGGTTAAAGATATTTATCTTCTTGTCACTTTCCGCCATGGGGTTTATCGGCCTGGGGTCCTGCGTCGCGAGATCCACGCGAAAATCCATTTCTTTCAATGCTTCAGGAAGGGCTTCTCTTATCTGCCTTTCATATTCTTCCGCACTGGAAAATCTGATCCCCCTCTGTAGCTTATCCACGAAGAACTCCGCGGAGTAAGACATCTTCCACTTGACCTGTCTGCCATGAAGCTTCTCCCACTGCGCGCCCAGTTCCTTCTTTTTCGTGTCATCTGACTTCAGCCATCCCTTTACTTCGTTGAACAGGCTCCAGTCATCACAGTTCAGATATTCATCCAGATTGTCGGCGGGGTTACACGGAAATATTATATCCATGGTATCTTTGAATATTTCTTGAAGATGAAGATCGAGGGCCCTCGTTGTCCTGTGGAAATACACATTGGAATAGAGGCTGAGCCTGGCATTCAGAAATCTGCCAAGCGCTGAAATCCCCACCTGGTGAAGGGTAAGCCCCTTTTCCGTAAAGAATGTATAGAACCGGAGCCGCTGCATATCAACGATATCTATGGAGAAACCGGTCATATAGGCGTCTCTCTGAACATAGTCAAGATTATCGACTGTATAGACGCCTGAAAAAAGCTGCCTTAAAAAGTAGAGCCATCCGGGCTGCTCTTCTCTTTCACCCCCGGGCTTTTTTATAAGGAAGGCGACCTGCTCCGGATCAAGACATTCCCCCTCCCCGAAAAAGCCTGAGGGGCTTCTCCTTATATCCTTTATCAGGTGCCCGAGCTTGTCTGTTATAATCTTCTGCCCCAGTATTTCATGGGTCAGGCCATGCTGACTCAGAAAATGGTCGTCAAAGAAGTGCCCGTAAGGCCCATGCCCTACATCATGAAGAAGCCCTCCCACCCTCAGAAACTCTTCAATAAAGTTTATGGAAGGTATTTCAGGAAACGTTTCCCTGAGTCCCGGATAGAGATGCTTTACGAATTCACCGGCCATATGCATGGTTCCCAGAGAATGCTGGAATCTGGTATGTTCCGCTGAGGGATACACCCAGCGGGCGCTCTGGAGCTGATATATCCTTCTGAGCCTCTGCAGCCACGGAGAATCTATCAGGTCTTTCTCTGTTTTTTCCGGTGGAAGATCGGAGGACGGCACGGTAAACCAGATATACTGGTATATGGGATCGGCGATAAGCGCCTTGCCCCGGTATGTCTTCACTGTTTCCATGCTTTCAAGTTTCATGGATAAATAAATACAAGACTTTTACTAAAATATCAAGCAATTGAAAAGGGCACCCTCCCGGAAATTAATTCGAGTCATGATCCTGTTCCCACCACAACTCTATTCTATTCCCGAGAACACCTTTTCCCTGTACTCGACAAGAAAAGCATAAAGACTGAATTTCCTAGACTTCGAATAAGCGTTAATACGAAATTGTTGCAAAGCCAATAAATATATTCAAGCCATTGATTCAATTTTGGATTGACGCATGAAGAACGGAGCCGCTACGTGAACAACAGATTTTTCTATGGGGTTTTTCAATAGGGGTTTCTCCCCTACAAGTTGTAAAACTCAACAACATGAGCTACTGAATAATAAATAGAACGGGATTGTCAATAATTCTATATTCTATGACTTCCCCACAAATCTTCTGTTTCTACCGCGCAGCGGTTTAGTTCTTCAAATACAAGTCTTCACGTAAGCTGATCGGACCAGATCATTGAATGCGGGATGAAACGTGGAGGTTTTTGAGTGTGAGCTCTTCGGGGTCAGGTGGCATTTGTAACTTCCTGAAACAAACAAAACTCGAATTGGCTTGTTCGCTGTAGAGTACAATTGGAAATCAGCTACAAGAGTCAAACGTAGACTTGACCCCTTTATCTCCTTTATCCCTCACTGGTAATGAAACTTTTTATTCTCGTGTTAAGGCAGTTCCACACTTAGGACATTTTTGCTCGTTGCATGGGGTCCCCAACGGATGTGGCACCTTTTCACCACAGTTCGGACAAACACAATATCCGCCAGGACCCGCTGCCGTACCGCCACCAAGGCCACGGCCACCGCCACTAGTTCCACCCATACCTCTGCCTGTACGAGGTCCTTGGCCTCTCGGGCCTGTTCTGTCTCCTCTCGGCATCTTGATTACCTCCTTTCTGGTATTCTTTTTATAACCACGGGAAAAGAATATCTTTCCCACTATTCCCACGTAGTATTGCCTAGCTGCAAATTTCGCCAATCGATGCAGAATTTATTGTTTCTCTTTTACGGAAATTTGCCTGGCAACTACCTCCCTGGCTTTCCTGATTTCTTCCCTATCACCCAGATAATAATGCCTGATCGCATTCAGGCCCTCGTCCAACTCATAGACCAAAGGAAACCCAGTGGGGATATTGACATCCGGAATTTCGTCATCGGACATGTTATCAAGATATTTTACAATGGCCCGCAGACTATTCCCATGTGCTGCCACAAGAACTTGCTTCCCTGTTTTCAAGACTGGCTCAATTGTCTCATGCCAGTATGGCAAAACACGATCGAGCGTATCTTTCAGGGACTCGGTAACAGGTAATTCCTTGTTTTTCAAATTAGCGTAGCTCGGGTCAAGGGTTGGATTTCGCTTGTCTGTTTTATTCATGGCCGGAGGCCGGATTTCATAACTGCGCCGCCATATCTGAACCTGTTGTTGCCCATACTTTTCAACGGTAGCTTGTTTGTCCAAACCTTGCAACACTCCATAATGCCTTTCATTAAGCCGCCAGGATCTATACACGGGAATCCACATGAGATCCATCTCATCCATAACTATCCACAAGGTCCTGATTGCGCGTTTCAGAACGGACGTGAATGCCTCATCAAACCGAAAGCCTCCATCTCTCAGGAGCCTCCCGGCATTGTGAGCTTCGGCTATACCTTGATCGGACAGGTCCACATCCGTCCATCCGGTAAACTTGTTTTCCAGGTTCCAGACACTCTGCCCGTGCCGCAGTAGAACTAATTTTTGCATATGCCCAAGTCCTGCTTATCAGGATTGATAGATTTTTAAAGCCTCCTCCACTCCTTTGGCATCCACCGTGATAGCATAAACAGCATTACACATCTTCACTGCTTCTTCCAGGGATTTCTGGTGAATATTTCTGCCTGTAGCATTTCCTGAAGCGCCGCTGACAAATATCTGATCATGAAGCCGCTGCAGGAATGGTTTCACATCTACACTTGAACCGCCTGCGCATACGACCATTGTGCGGCCTGCAGCGAGGACAGCCTCCTTAAAAATTTCTTTTGATTCATATCCCTGCTTTTCAGGATAGTTTACCTTAACAAAATCACTGCCCATACATGCGGCAACACCAGTAGCGCCGGCAATCAGGTGGGGGTCTTTTTCATCCGTCACAGCTTTGCCCCGGGGATAAATCCACAGAACCGTTATCAACCCATAGCAGTGAGCATTGTAAACGATCTGCGCCGCCTGACGCAGCATATCAGCCTCATATTCACTTCCAAGATAGATGGTGTAGCCGACTCCCGGTATGTTAAGGCCGCTGTTCTTTCGAAAATCTACTACCTGTTCGATATCGATCCACTGATTGTTGAAGGGATCAGATTGAGATGTTTTTACAAGATTAGTTTTTGAGTTCAATTTTATTAGATACGGAATATCAGGATAGTCCATTCCATATCTGGCAACAAGACCAAGCTGCGTAGCAAAAACTCCTATATTCGCCCGGTAGGCAATCTTGAACAGATGTTCAGGGTCATTGTCATCCGGATGAATACCCTCGCCGGCAAAATCATGGTTGAGGTGCTCTACTTTCTGGTCACCCGCAAAAAGCATTAATCGCCCACTTTCACGGGTGATCGCCAGATAATTTCTGATATAGTTTTCCCGCATTGCCTCAGGGACATCCAAAGGTACAATTACATCATTTATTTTGATAGTCATTATTATTTCCTTTCTTCCAAATTTATTTTTGAAACCAGTATTGATAAAACTCCAGCCATTCAAGTAGCTTACACATCAAAGAGCAAAAAAGCTGTTTTTACATTTGTCATTTTGAGGAATGAAATAGCGAGAAATCTAAGATTTCTCACCTTCGTTTGAAATGACAAATTTCTGATTTTCTGCCACAATTTATTCCTCCTTGTTATTAAGGTGATTCTTGAAATATACTGCCATATGTCAAGTGCAATATCTATAACTTGAGTATCACATTCGTTTAGTATTTTTCAGTACATTTAAAGAATTGTCAACCTCCTTGCATATTAATGAATATGAGGATAGCAATGTTCCCTTTTGTGGTATAATGTAAAATGAAAATGGTTACATTGGCAAAGTCAATGCTGCTTTAGTAAAATATTGACGGCGACTAAAAACTCTACGTTATGCTCAAGACATTATCTCTGCTACGGAGAGGATCGCGAAGAAATAGTGCTGCAAATTCGGCAAATTTTACGACCTTAGTTACTTATGAATATTTATTCCCTTCCAGCAATCATTTCTTTTACGGTAAATTTCAGTCTC
>CAYLXS010000030.1:0-13056 GCA_964387765.1 uncultured Syntrophaceae bacterium | reverse complement strand
TTGGCGAGACTTATCTCTCCCGGCCTCGGTATACGTCCTCCCCCCACCAGGCCCGCGTCGGATATGGAGTGATGTGGCGCGCGAAATGGTCTCACAGCCAGGAGAGAATCTTTTTTACTGAGCAGTCCGGCTACAGAATGGATCTTTGTTGTTTCGATGGCTTCTTCAAGCGAAAGATCGGGCAGAATCGTCAGGAGGCGCTGGGCCAGCATGGTTTTGCCCGAGCCGGGCGGGCCGATCATGATGATGTTGTGTCCGCCGCTGGCCGCCACCTCCATCGCCCTCTTTGCCTGATTCTGGCCATTGACCTCGCTGAAATCGAATGGATAATGGAGACTTCGGGAAAACAGATCAGATATGTCTGTCTCCACGGGGGGGAACTCTTTTGTGCCGTTAAGAAATTCAACCACATCGTGCAGATAATCAACGGCTATCACATCTATCTTTCCAACCATTGCGGCTTCCCCGGCATTTTCTCTTGGAAGCACGATTCCCTTCAGCCCCATCTTTGCCGCCTGGATCCCGGCCGGCAGGGCACCATGTATGCCTTTGACTCCTCCGTCCAGCGATAATTCCCCGGTAAACATGTATTCGGAAAGTCGTTCCCTTTCAATTACTCCCTGTGCCGACAGGATGCCCACAGCTATCGGAAGGTCGAAGCCGGTTCCTTCTTTCTTGATGTCCGCAGGAGCGAGATTTATGGTGACCCTGTTTCCAGGGAACCTGTAGCCGGAATTTTTTATGGCGGATTTGATTCTGTCCTTGCTCTCCCTTACAGACGCATCGGGTAGACCGACTGTGGAAAACTGCGGGAGACCCCTGGAGACGTCCACTTCCACATCAACAGGGTAGGAATCTATTCCGATTATGGCGCTGCTTGTTATCTTGACAATCAATTCAGATGCCTCGCAGGAATTTTCTTCAGGCCTTCCGTTCGAGGAAGGGTCGCTCTTTCCCTCAGTCCAGAGTAATCTTAAAAGGGAAGTCGGTTACAACTTTTTTATGCTATTGGATGAAGGGAATTATGGCAAGGATTTTTATTGAGAAATAGCATCTTGACTTTTGCCGGGTGAGTTGACATAATCAGTTCACAGCAAAATATCACTGAGAAAAAGTTTGAGACTGGGTATAAAATTGGAAAGATTTGGCGAGCTTGAACAAAAAATAAGGAAATTGGTAGAAGAACATTCTGTACTGAAAGAGCGGAATCTGGATCTGGAAAAATTGTTGAAAGGGGAAAGCGCGGAACTGGAAGATGCGAGCAGCAGGATAAGGGCTCTCAACAACGAAAAAGATGCTGTGCGTACCAAGGTGGATATGCTTCTTGATATGTTGCGTGATGTAGAAGTACCATAAGCAAAACACGGGGAAATCGCATTTGAAACAGCGTTTTGATATAAGGGTAATAGGACGGGAATTTTCAGTCCTGAGTGATAAAGGGGATGAGTATGTAAACAAGATTGTCCAGTATGTAAATGAGAGGGCTAAGGAAATAGGAGATGCCTCAGAGGATGTAACAACTTCAGATATTGCTATATTGGTTGCTTTGAATATTGCCGAGGAATTGTTTAAAGTAAAAGAAGAAAAAGAGGATCTGCATAGCAGATTTGAAAACGAAGTTGAAGGATTGATCAGTTACATAGATAAAAAAAGCAGATCAATCCCCTGCGATGTGCGTGATGATCTTTAGTTTTTTGAACCAACACCTTATAACCGGGTGCTCTTCCTTGTTAGTGGTGTGCATGTCCACTGGTTCTCTGCGATGAGAGGGGTGGAAAGCCTGAAGCAGCAACAGGGCGCCAATTCTTTTGTAAGGTTCAAAAAAAGGGTTGTTACGGCATAGGCGGGGGAGAATATGGCAGAAGCAGTTCCATTTCTCTCAAGGCCTTGGGCGAGATATATTGAGCCCTGCCGATAGGCTATTGCGTTTCGAGCGCAACATGTCGTTTCCCTGTCCCCTCCCGTTTCTACAAATCCTAAGTTCCCGGTTCTTACGGGATAATTACGGGGGGAGGTAAATAAATTTGTCAAACATCAGTTTTATAATACTTATAGTGTTGGGGGCTGCCGCGACGGGTGTGGTGCTGGGCTATCTTGCCAGGAAGAGTATCTCTGGCAGGATGCTGGAGTCGTCTGAGAACCTGTCGTTAAGGATTACAAGCGAGGCCAAGAAGGAAGCGGAGAATATAAAACAAGAGGCTATTCTCCAGGCCAAAGATAATCTCCTCAGGTCCAAAAATGAATTTGAACAAGAAACGAAAAACAGAAGGGTGGAGCTTGAGAAGATAGAAAACAGGCTTCACCAGAAGGAAGAAAATCTGGACAAAAAGGTGGACCTTTTCGCCCAGAGAGAGGCCAGTATAGAAAAAAAGGAGAGTGCTGTCCTCAGTAAAGAGAAGCTTTTGGATGAAAAGCATGGCAATCTGGATAAGATTATTGAAGAACAAAGAGAAAGACTGGAGAAAATTGCCGGTATTTCATCAACGGAGGCAAGGGAATATCTGGTCCAGTTGATGACGGATGACGCGCGGCACGAAGCAAGCGGTGTAATAAGAAGAATAGAGGAAGAAACAAAACGGGAATCTGAGAAAAAGTCCAGTGAAATACTGGCTTACGCGGTTCAGCGGTATGCATCCGATTTTGTGGTCGAGAAGACTGTATCGGTTGTAAATCTCCCCTCGGATGAAATGAAGGGCAGGATAATTGGCAGGGAAGGGAGAAACATAAGGGCTATAGAGGCCGCTACCGGTACAGACCTGATTATAGATGATACACCTGAAGCCGTAGTTGTTTCCAGTTTCGATCCCGTGCGGCGGGAAGTGGCAAAAAGATCTCTGGAGAATCTGATAAGTGACGGGAGGATTCATCCGGGGAGGATAGAGGAAACAGTCAAGAAGGTAAGATCCGAGATTGACAAGATGATTCATGAAACAGGTGAAAGGGTATCATTCGATGCGGGTGTTCATGATGTCCATCCTGAGCTGTTGAATCTCCTCGGACGATTGAGGTTTAGGACAAGTTTTTCCCAGAATGTCCTGGAACATTCCATTGAAGTTTCACATCTTGCGGGTATGATGGCCGCCGAACTTAAGGTAAATGTAAAGGACGCAAAAAGGGCGGGGTTACTGCACGATATAGGGAAGGCCATTGATCATGAAGTCGAAGGACCTCATGCCGCCATTGGAGCGGAATACGCAAGGAAGTTCGGGGAGTCCGAGAGGATTATTCAAGCTATAGCGCATCATCATGACGACGGGCGCAACAACACTGTCCTGGATGTTCTTATACAGGCGGCAGACACACTTTCCGCCGCGAGGCCGGGTGCCCGCAGGGAAATGCTGGAAACTTATGTAAAACGACTGACCGAACTGGAGGGGATAGCAACCTCTTTCAACGGTGTAGACAAGTGTTACGCTATACAGGCCGGGAGAGAGATCCGTATCCTTGTAGAAAATGAAAAAGTATCTGATAATGATGCCGTTATGCTCTGCAGGGATATCGCGAAAAAGATCGAATCGGAGCTAACCTACCCGGGCCAGATAAAGGTTACCGTCATAAGAGAAACGCGTGTGTCCGATTTCGCGAAATAGAGGGAAGATCTGAAAAGTGAAGATACTCTTTATAGGAGATATAGTAGGAAACCCGGGGAGAAAAGCGGTAAAAGCTCTCCTTCCCGGCATAGTGGGGCAATATGGGGTAGACATTGTCATCGCGAATTGTGAAAATGCAGCCGGCGGGTTTGGCGTAACCAGGAAGATAGTGGATGAGCTTTACCACAACGAAATAGACATCCTGACTTCCGGAAATCATATATGGGACAAGAAAGAGATCAGTGATTTTATTGATGACTATGAAACCCTTTTGAGACCGGCCAATTATCCGGAAGGAACTGTGGGTAAGGGAAGTACAATAATAAACACCAGGTTGGGGATATCTCTGGGCGTGTTGAATCTTGAAGGAAGGATCTTTATGAAGCCCCTTGATTGTCCCTTTCGTATTGCCGAGAGAGAAATAAAAGAACTGAAGCATAAGACGGATATAATAATTGTTGATATGCATGCCGAGGCCACCTCTGAGAAAGAGGCTCTGGGCTGGTTTCTGGATGGAAAGGTCAGTGCTGTCCTGGGCACGCATACACACGTACAGACGGCGGACGAAAGGGTGCTTCCCCTCGGGACCGCGTACATAACGGATGCCGGCATGACGGGTTCCTTTGATTCTGTTCTGGGCATGAGAAAAGAGGTGGCACTTGAACGATTTCTAACCCTCTTGCCCAACAGATTCGATGTAGCGAAAGGGGATGTCCGGCTCCAGGGAGTTTTGATAGATATCGATGACAGGACGGGCAAGGCTCTTTCTATTGAGAGATTGAGCATTGCCATGGAAGGTTGATGCTTATGGGCGGGAAAAGCGCATATGACGTACTTCATGAGAGAGGTTTTATAGAGCAGGTAACGGATGAGAAGTCCATACGGGATCTTCTGGAAAGAGAAAACATCACCTGTTATATCGGTTTTGATCCCACCGCTACGAGTCTTCACATCGGGAGCCTCGTTCCGATAATGTCTCTAATGCATATGCAGCGATGTGGCCACAAACCCATCGCTCTTGTCGGCGGAGGCACCGCCCTCATCGGTGATCCGAGCGGCAAAACTGAGATGCGCCGCATAATGACACGTGATGAAATAGACGCAAACGCGGAAGCTATAAGGAAACAACTTTCACAGTACATTGATTTTGAAGGGGGTAGGGCTCTCCTGTTGAACAACGCGGATTGGCTTGCTAATCTCAACTATTTGGAATTTCTGAGAGATGTGGGATGCTGTTTTAGTGTGAACAGGATGCTTACCGCGGAGAGCTGCAAGATGCGTCTGGAAAAGGGGCTCAATTTCATAGAATTCAATTATATGCTTCTGCAATCCTACGACTTTTATTATCTCTGCAAGAATTATGGATGCATTCTCCAGATGGGTGGTAATGACCAGTGGGGCAATATTGTGGCGGGAATAGACCTTACAAGAAGGCTCGAGGAGAAAAAAACCTACGGGATAACCTTTCCCCTTCTGACTACGTCCCAGGGACACAAGATGGGCAAGACCGAGAAGGGTACCGTATGGCTGGATGCCGGACTCACTACTCCCTATGATTATTTTCAATACTGGATAAATACAGAAGATGCGGATGTGGTGAGGTTCCTTGCCCTGTTTACCCTCCTGCCCATGGAAGAGGTAAAGGAGGCAAAAAAACTTGTGGATTCCGGGCTGAATATAGCAAAGGCGGTTCTGGCTTTTGAGGCGACAAGTATTACACATGGGCAGAACGCGGCGGTTGCCGCCTGGGGAGCGGCGGTGAACAACTTCGGGTTAAAACCTGTAAGCCCCAACCTGTTCCCGTCAAGCTCCATACCGAGATCCAATGCTGACGTTGGAGCATCGGCAATACCAACGGTGGAAAAGACGAGGGAAGAATTTGTGGCTGGTATTCCCGCCTTTGAGCTTTTTCATGATGTTGATTTGTGTGCGACCAAAAGTGAAGCGAGAAGGCTGATCTCACAGGGCGGAGCATACGTTAATGACAGGCAGGTGGGGGCCTTTGACGAAAAGATCGGGGCAGGCGACATCGAAAACGGTGAAATCCACCTGAGAAAAGGGAAAAAACAGCACATGGTGATTAAAGTGTCATGACAGGTGTTGTTCAGGTCAGGATAGAACTATCAGTCTTTAGCCTTCAGGCTGTCTTTTATCAGTGATCTGTTTATAAGAGCCTTATTGTACGCCGAAAATACATCCCTTCGTGAAAGTATGCCTACTATCTTTCGCGAGTTATTCTTGTCAACTACCGGAAGCTGTTCTATATTTCTCAGTCCTATTTTTTTCAGTGCCTCATCAAGATTTTCATTTTCTGTTATGGTTATTACATTAGGTATGGAGATATCCTTCACCACAACGAGGTCTCCCAGACCTTCCTCGAAAACCACCTCCTTGAAATCCTGAAAGCTTACTATTCCGCTTAACAGACCACTGTCGTCGACCACGGGAAAACTCGAGTACTTGCTTGAAAAGGTGTACTTGAGCAGTTTATTGAGGTGCATATTTTCAGACACCGTTGCCACATCTTTTGTCATGGCATCCTTAACGAGAAGGGATTTCATAATATTGACTTCCTTTCCCGCCCTGATATTGGTCCCCCTTCGTATTAGCTTCATCGTATAGATGGATTCCTGTCTGATTTGTGATGCTATAACGGAACTCAGGATACAGGAAAGCATGAGAGGGAGTATGATCTTGTAATCACCGGTCATTTCAAACAGTATGAGTATCGCGGTAATCGGGCCGTGGGTGGCACCTGCCACCAGTGCCCCCATACCCACCAGGCTATAGGCCCCGTATGTGGCTGTGAGGGTGGGAAAGAGGTGGTGAACCAGACTCCCAAAGGCCCCGCCCAGCATGGCGCCGATAAAGAGTGACGGGGCGAAGATGCCCCCGGATCCGCCGGAACCTATGGTAAACGAGGTCGCGAGTATCTTGGCAAAGATGAGAGCGAGCAGCATATACCAGGAAAGGTTTTCCAGCAGGGCGGAGCCGATTGCATCGTACCCGACGCCGTAAACGTGTGGGTAGTATATCCCTATTATTCCTATGAGCAGGCCGCCTAACGCCGGTTTTGTGTAATCGGGGATCTTTATGAGGGCAAATAAATCTTCGATTTTGTAAAGCGTTGAAGTGAAAATTACGCCAACCACGCCGGCAAGGATGCCCAGTATTACATAGAAAGGCATTTCCATTGTGCTTACCAGTGTATAATGCGGAACAACGAAGGCGGGAAAATCTCCCAGGTATGCCCTGGAGATGACAGTTGCCATGACGGAAGAGACCACAATGGGGCTGAATGTGGCGATGCCGAATTCACCCAGAATGATCTCCATGGCAAACATAACTCCGGCTATCGGGGCATTGAATGTTGCAGCTATTCCCGCGGCTGCGCCGCATCCCACCAGCGTTCTCATCCTGTCGGCGGAGACCTTCAGTATCTGCCCGAATGACGATCCGATAGCGGCACCGATCTGTACGATAGGGCCCTCTCTCCCTGCTGAACCGCCAGAGCCGATACATATGGCAGAGGCGAGCGATTTTATCAGCACAACACGTTTTCTTATGATCCCTCCCTTAAGAGCGACCGCCTCCATTACCTCGGGAACTCCGTGCCCTTTTGCCTCCCGTGCAAGGAAATATACAATAAGACCAACCAGCAGGCCCCCTATGATGGGGGGGGAAAGCCTTGCGTACCACGGCAGGGCAAGCAGGGTTGGCAGGAGCTCCCCCCCTCCACTACCGAAGGATGCCTTTTGAAAAAACCGTATCAGCCACCTGAACAGAACCGCACCATATCCTCCAAGTATCCCGACAATGATTGCCATGAATATCATTATGGCATGCTCATTTATATTCAGATGGGGCAGGGATATCTTTTTAAAGAATTTTTTCATAAGTTTCCGATGTCGCGTTTTTGGCTGGATTGATATCTGATTTTATGTTTTGTTTAAGGTCTTTAAATAACAGAAAACTTTCTTAGTAACTCTTAATGCACTCTGTTTGCAAGCAGAATCTGTATGGGACTTCGGATGCCGGATCGGGGACGCTTTGCAGTTTAGCCTTGTGTTATGCTATAGTGTTTTACTGAAAGGAGTGTTCATGAAGGTTATATCTGCTGAATTCGTAAAGAGTGCTGTCGATCCCTCTCAGTACCCGCATGATCTATTGCCGGAGGTGGCGTTTGTGGGCCGGTCGAATGTGGGAAAATCTTCCCTTATAAATACCCTTGTGAACAGGAAAAGAATTGCTCGAACGAGTAATACGCCCGGACGCACCCAGCTTGTAAATTTTTTCCTGGTAAACAAGAAACTTTCTTTTGTTGATCTTCCCGGTTACGGGTATGCGAAGGTGCCAGCCTCTGTAAAAAGGGGTTGGAAGGCAATGGTGGAGGGGTATCTTGAAGGACGTAAAACCCTGCGCCTTGTAGTAATGATACTTGATATTAGGAGAGAACCCTCAGCAGATGATGCCATGCTTATTCAGTGGCTCCGCAGTAATCTTGTCGAAATAGTATTCGTACTGACAAAGGCGGACAAGTTTTCCAGAAGCCGGGTCAATATGTCCAGGCGAAAAATAGGGGAATATCTGGGAGTTTCGTATGAGGAGCTTATCCCCTTTTCGGCCCGGACACGCTACGGCAAAGACGAGATTTGGAGGGTGATAGAGGGTGCCTGTTCTTCCATTTCCTGACCTCGCGTTTCTTTCCTGCTATGCCTTTTTAAAGACCTTTAAAAAATCCCGAGAAATTTATAATTATGTCTTGACAGGAAACGCAAACCCTGTTAGGCATGCCGCGGTTGAATCTATCGGTTGATTCTAAATGACCGGCGGTCATAATTCCACTTGACACACGACAATATTTTTGGCATATCGATCATCGTTAAAAAAACAGACCCTGTAAATTGCGCGGGGAGATTTCCTTTTTAGAGGTGTAATAAGTGATAGTAGTCGCATGCATCAAACAGGTGCCGGATACCACTCAGGTCAAAACAGATCCGGTAACCGGGACACTAATTAGAGAGGGTGTGCCATTTATCGTTAACCCGTTCGATAGTCCCGCGTTGGAGGAGGCCCTAAAGCTCAAAGACAAGTATGGATTTCGGGTGGTAGCGATCTCTATGGGTCCCCCGAATACCGAAGTTACCTTGAAAAAGGCCTTGGCGCTGGGAGCCGACGATGCTGTATTACTGAGCGACCGTGCTTTTGGAGGGGCCGATACACTGGCCACCAGCAAGGTTCTGGCGGAAGCAATATTGAAGATTTCAGAGGAGGACGAGGTGGCGGTGGTGCTGTGCGGTCGCCAGAGCATTGATGGAGATACCGCTCAAGTTGGGCCGGGTATCGCCACGCGCTTGGGATTCACTCCCCTCACCCTCGTTGACCAGATCCAGGAACTGGACTTGGTGACAAAGAAGGTAAAGGTCAGACGCAAACTGGAAGGACGGCACGAAATAGTGGAAACTCCGTTGCCTACGTTGATCACGGTGGTTCGCGAGATAAATCAGCCCCGGTACCCGACGGTACCCATGCGGCTGATATCCAGTGACGCCGAGGTGAAGTTATGGGACAACAGTATAATGGGATTGCCAGCAGAGCTTATCGGACTTGCGGGCTCCGCTACGCAGGTACGGAAGATATTCTCCCCGGAAAGAACAGAGGGTGAAATACTGGGCGACGGTGAAAACAAACCCGATGAAACTGCACGCCTGCTGATTGATGCCCTGCTTCAGAAGGACATCATTTCTATTTAAACTCTACACGGATAAAGATATGGATGAGAAGAATAAAAAGATAAAGAAACCCCGAGGCGTAGCGCGGCTCATTTCCGGTAAGTGCATTGCGTGTGGCGGTCGTTGTGAGGCGGCCTGCCCCAAAGGCTGCATAACGATGGAAGATAATGGCGAGCCGATCATTGAGACAAAGGACTGCATCGGTTGTGGCAAGTGCGTTAAGATATGTCCATCCGAAGCCATAGAGATGTACCTGACCCCGGAAGAACTCGAACTTCTCAAACAATGGAAAGCACAGAAAGCCGCTGGACCGAAGGTTGAGGAAGCCGAAGAGTTAACCGAAGAGGAAGCCGCTATACTGGCTAAAATAAGCGAGTATAAAGGTGTCTGGGTGTTTGTCGAACAAACGGGAGGCGAAGCAGCCACTGTTTCCTGGGAACTGCTGGGGGTGGGCGCTGACCTTGCTAAAACCCTGGGAGTCGAATTATGCGCGGTTGTTATCGGAGATAAGGTAGAGCATCTCTGTGATGAATCGTTCTATCATGGAGCCTCCAAGAGCTATTTGATCGATGATCCTGTTTTTCATAATTATCGTACCGAGTCGTATTACAAGTCTGTCTGCTATCTGGTGGAAAAATATAAGCCGGAGATCCTGCTTACGGGTGCTACCGGTCTGGGTAGAGATGTGGCGGGAGCTGTTGCTACACGCCTGCGTACAGGCTTGACGGCGGACTGCACGGGCCTGGCTATCGATGATAAGAGGTTTTTGTTGCAGACCCGTCCTGCTTTCGGCGGTAACATCATGGCAACGATTGTGACCGAACGTACCAGACCTCAGATGTCTACTGTTCGGTCGCACGTGATGCCTATGCCGGAAAGAGACGCCACTCGTAGCGGAGAGATCATCAGAGAGTCGTCGCCGGTCAGGGAAGAGGATATCCTGACCAAGGTGCTGGAGGTGATCGATGATCGCAGGGAGGGTGCGGATGCGGTAGATGTTGCAGCGGCGGATATTATCGTCTCCGGTGGACGTGGAATGTTAAGCGGAGAAAATTTTGGCATACTGCAGGAGTTGGCCGATGAACTGGGGGGTGTTGTCGGTTGTTCACGCGCTGCCGTAGAGGCCGGATACATGCCCTTGGAACGTCAGGTTGGCCAGACCGGCAAGACGGTAAGGCCGAAGATATATATCGCATGTGCAATCTCTGGAGCGATCCAGCATCTGGTCGGTATGCAGGATTCGGATGTAATCATCGCGATAAATCGTGACCGATCTGCGGCGATCTTTGAAGTGGCTACCTATGGCATCGTCGGTGATGTCTTTAAGGTGGTTCCGTCTATTACAAACCGGCTGAAAGAGTTACGTTGCAAGAAAGCAAGTTAGCTATACAGTATTTGAGTATACCAACAAAGGAGTAAATCGTGGCTGCCAACACTCTGATATTTATTGTAGTCTTCATCATCTCAATAGCCTTCTTCGGTTGGAGTTGTTACAATCGTTTTCGTCTGGTCGCTCTGGGAAAACCGGACAATCGCTTCAAAGAGGTAGCCAAACGTATCTGGAGTACAATATATTACCCGTTCGCGCAGCGTTGCACGATTTCGCACGGCTATCGTTTCGGTATAAATCACGCCATACTTTTCTGGGCTTTCATGCTTTTGCTGATAGCCAATACAGAATTCCTTCTCCACGGGTTGGCCCCGGATTATATCAGTTTGTCCAAGTTGCCGACTGGCGCGTATCACGCCCTGGCCTGGATTTTTGATATCGCATCAATCATTGCTTTGCTGGCCGTATGTTCCGCAGTTATCCGGCGATTGGTTTTCCCGCCGTCGTATATTGATGCGAAAAGTGGAGATGCCTTTGTGATCTTGGGACTTATTGCGGCTTTGATGATAGCCTTCTTCGGCATGCACGGTGCCGAGATAGCCCAGGGTACCGAGAAAGCGGTCAGTTATATGCCGATCTCTGCTTTCGCAGGTACAGTTATCTTTAGCGGTATGTCGGCCGGAGCGCTGGAGACTGCGGCAAATGTCTTGTGGTGGATCCATGCTATCGTGCTCCTTGCCTTTCTCAACTACCTTCCCTACAGCAAGCATATGCATATCCTGACATCCATACCTAATTGCTTCTTTAGAAGCTTGGAGACGGTTAATACGCAACACCGTGAGGAGTTTGCGAAGGGCAATGTCTACGGAGTGGAACGGATTGATCAATTTACCTGGAAGGATCTGTTCGATTCGTATTCCTGCACCGAATGTGGGCGGTGCGTCGATAACTGCCCGGCGGTATTTACCGGCAAGGCGCTGGACCCAAAAGTTCTCATCCATAATATCAAGGTAAATATGCTGGAAAACGGACCAGGGTTGGTACGAAACGAAAAGCCTGCCCAAGCCCTGATTACTGAGGATAATACTGAAGAAGGCAGCGTGTCCGAGGAGGCCCTCTGGGACTGCACCACGTGTGGTGCATGTATGGAGGTATGCCCGGTGTTCATCGAGCACATACCCAAGATTATCGATATGCGCCGAAACCTGGTAGAGATGAAAGCCAAGTTTCCCCCCGAACTGCTCAACTTTTTCGAGAACATGGAGGCGCGCAGCAACCCTTGGGGCATTGCTCCCGAGAAGCGTGAGGCCTGGATGGAAAAGGCGGGGGCCAAACCTTTTGAAGAAGGTGTGACCGAATATCTGTTCTACGTTGGCTGTGCCGGTGCCCTCGATCCCCGCGCCAGGAGTGTCACGCTGGCTACGGCCAAGGTTCTCAATGCCGCTGGCGTATCATGGGGTGTTTTAGGCAAGGAGGAACTGTGTTGCGGCGATAGCGTGAGACGCCTGGGCAATGAGTACCTTTTCGAAATCATGGCCGAGGAAAATGTTAAACTCTTAAAGGAGAAAGGTGTCAGAAAGATTATAGTTCAATGTCCCCACGGCTACAACACTCTGAAGAATGACTACCACCAGTACGGGGCGGACTTCGAGGTCATTCATCACGCCGAGCTCATCAACAGTCTTATAGAGCAGGGCAAGCTCAAGTTGAATGGCAAAGGCAATTTTGGCAAAGTGGTATTTCATGATTCGTGTTATCTGGGTCGCTATAACTCAATTTATGAGCAACCCCGAAAGGTGATCGCTGCTGTTACAAGCAAAGAGCCGGTGGAGATGGAGCGCAATCACGAGAAGGCATTCTGCTGTGGAGGCGGTGGCGGACGCATGTGGCTGGAGGAAAGCGTTGGTGACCGAATCTATGTAAAGCGTACCGAACAGGCCCTGAGAGAGGAGCCTGATACAATCTGCACCTGCTGCCCATATTGCATGACCATGTTTGAGGACGGCCTGAAGGATAAGAACTCGGAGGATTCGGTACGGGTACTGGATTTAGCCGAGATAGTAGCAGCAGTCCTGGAGTAAGAGAGAGCCGCGGTAGCCACATCAATGATTGTTCGACAAGCGCAGAGTGGCCGCGTGACAGAGCGATTCTCCATCCAAAATGTTTCAATCGTTGGATCTCGCTAATCGTTGCATATCTTATTGGAAGAACTGTGAACCGGAAACTGTGAACGGTTACAGGAGTATTCCCTCAAAGCGATGCTTTGTCTAAGGGCCATAACCTGTATGCTTAATAGAGACAAAATAGTTTGGAGGTGAGGGTTTTGAACAGGATAGTGAAAAAAACTAAGTTATCTGAAAATGTATTCAGAATGACGATTGATGCCCCCCAGATTGCGGCAAAG
>CAYLXS010000029.1:0-13147 GCA_964387765.1 uncultured Syntrophaceae bacterium | reverse complement strand
GTTTATCATCAAGCACAATATTTGTACGTTTCACTTAACACCTCCTTTGCACTGTTCTATACACCTTATCGTGAGAATTATGTGTATGCAAACAAAATTATGCGGAATGTCACGCATTACATAAAACTCACAGGGTCCACATCGACCCTGATACGCAGGCCTGCTTCCCTGGTGTTTGTCAGTATGCTGCTGGCCAGGGCGTGCAGGGCTTTTATGTCGTTTCCCTTGAGGAGCATGTGCCACCGGTAACGGCCCTTGACCCTGGACAGGGGGGCCTCCGCGGGTCCCAGCACGGAGATATTTCCTCCTGCCTGCCGGGCAAGATCTCTGGCAACAGCATTCAGTCTTTTGGCATAGCCGGTGATCCGGGCTTCATTTGTAGCTGATATTGTGAGGTTCACCATACGGCTGAAGGGCGGGTAGCCAAGTTCTTGGCGTGTTTGAATCTCGTTATTGTAGAAGCTTATATAGTTGTACTCCCGGGCCCTCTTTATGGCGTAGTTGTCCGGGTTGAATGTCTGTATTATAACCCTTCCCGGTGAATCCCCCCTCCCCCCCCTGCCTGAAACCTGTGTCAGTACCTGGAAGGTCTTTTCCGCGGCCCGGAAATCGGGAATATTCAAGGAGTTGTCCGCTGATACGACCCCGACCAGGGTGACCCCGGGGAAATCATGACCTTTTGTGATCATCTGCGTTCCCACAAGGATATCTATCTCGCCTTTGTCGAGAGATTTGAGAATTTTTCCGTATGAGCCTCTTTTTAAGGTGGAATCGCTATCCATCCTCTTCACCCTCGCGTCGGGAAACAGTGTTGTAATTTCTTCCTCCACTCTCTCGGTACCCATACCATAACTGTTTATGCGGGAACCCCCGCATGAGGGGCATACCGGAGGGGCTTTTATGCGAAAGTTGCAGTAGTGGCATCGAAGAGAATTATCGTTTCTGTGATGTGTCATGGAGACGGAACAATTGAGGCATTTGAATATGTAGCCGCAGTCGAGGCAATAGAGAAAGGTATGGAATCCCCGTCTGTTCAGAAAAAGGAGAGTCTGCTTTCCGTCGTTAAGCGTATTGCGAATTGCTTCTATAAGAGACTGGGAGAAAATGGGTGCGTTTTTCCCCGATCCCCCTTCTTTTTTCATGTCAATAATATCTACGCGGGGAAGCTCTCTTCCCTCCACCCGCCGGGTCAGTTCAAGGAGCTTAAAATCTTTGTTTTTTGTGTTGAAATATGTCTGGATGCCGGGCGTCGCTGAACCCAAGACCACCGTTGCCGATCTCTGTTTCGCCCTTACTATCGCCAGGTCACGTGCGTTGTACGCTAGATGATCATCCTGCTTGTATGAGGAATCGTGCTCTTCATCGACCACAATAAGTCGCAGATCCCTGACCGGGGCGAATATAGCCGATCTTGCTCCTATGACGATCCGGGCTTCGCCTTTTTGTATCCTCCGCCATTCATCATATTTCGCGCCTCTTCCGATACCGCTGTGCAGTATCGCGATCACGGTTTCGTCGAATCTGTTTCGTATCCTGCTTAAAAGCTGGGGAGTCAGGCTTATCTCCGGCACGAGGTAGATGGCGCTGCCACCCAGTTTGATGGTTTCTTCTATTGCCCTGAGATACACCTCGGTCTTTCCGCTTCCGGTGACCCCGTGGAGCAGACAGGGGAAATACCTGTGGGATTTTATCCCGGAGACTATTTCATCGAGAGTCGCCTCCTGTTCGTTGTTCAGGATTATGTGTGTGTTTCGCTTCCCGATATGGGGGGTTTTACCCGGGCTTCTGTAGGCTTCGTTTGTGGATATATATACCAGGCCTTTTGTTTCCATCCTTTTTATCGTGGCCTGAGCATTTTTAAATTCTCCGCGGAGTGACGATAAATCGACCTCCCCGTGCTCCTCCAGGAAATCACGGATATGTCCCTGCTTTTCGGTCAATTTGATTTCCGGGGGAAAGGGAGATGCCAGCTTTATTCTTTTCTCCGTTTTCTTTTTTACATCGGCCTTCCTGATTCTGTCTTCCAGGTTCACGTATTTCAGGGATTGAAGCCTTTTGAGATCATCAAGAATATTTTTTCTTCCGGTGTCTTTTTTCAGTTTGCCCGCGGAAAGACCATTGGGATGTTCTCTCAATATCCCGATTATCCTGCGCTGCGGGTCGGACAAACCACCCTCTCCTGTCTTCCGATTATCCGACAGGGAGACCCACATATTGCTCTCCAGATCTATCCCGCCCGGAAGAGACGCCTTCAGAGTCTTTCCCAGTGGGTGCATATAATAATCAGATGTCCACCGGTAAAATTCAAGGTCTTCCGCGTTGAAGAGGGGCTCTGTGTCCAGCAGTTCGATAATGTTTTTGATGGATTTTATTTCTGTCGAGGGAGTTGATCCGACGATATAACCTGTCACTTTCCTCCTGCCGAATGGCACGAGGACCCGCTTGCCGATGGCTATCTGATTTTCCATTCCATCCGGCACGGCATAGGTGAAGGGCTTTGCCGATGGTATGCTTACAGCTACGTTGACAAACATCGATCATTCCCTATTCTGTTAATTAGCAGAATCACTCCCTGATGTTGAGAAAATTTGCGACAGGAGAGCAGACATTTTCCTCCCCCGGCATCTTAAAGAGGGTTTCGGGCATATTCTCATTTATGGTGACGTTCTTAACTATGCTTACAACCCACAGAACATCATTCCTGTAATACTCTATCCGCTCAGGGAGCCAGAAGCGTTTGCTCACCTGGTGATAATCCAGGTATTCAGCTCTCAGAACGATCCTTTCTCCGCCGGACATTCCTACCCCGACAAATCGCAGAGGCAGGCTTCTTTTCCTCTCTATCCACAGCCGGCTTCCGGGCGCGACCTCAAGTCCTTTGCCTGCAACGAAAACGACTTTCCCATCCATCCTGTCGATGCTGACAGTCCCGGTGTCCACTCCAAGAAAGTTGAGGGTGTTCAGCAGGTCGTTCACCGATTTCTGAAAAAATATGGTGGGGAAAACGGCATCTATTCTTCTTTCATCGGCATTTGCCGTTTCAACGCCCAGATTGAGGGTTTTTCTTCCATCCTGTATCAGGATATTATCTCCATGCGAAAAAACCCTTTCATCTCTGAACATGCACCCTTTTTTTATCAGGAGCTGTTCCCCGATCTCCGTCTTTTCGGACAGATCGTCATATATCACGGTTTCCATGTCGATTCTTATGGTGTGAAGACCGCTGTACGTCTTCAGGAAGGGTTGCAGAATTTGCCCGGCAGAGGGGATATATGCGAATCCCACATGAATGAAACCCAGAGATATGACCAGGATAAAGGCTATATGAAATGCGGATCTTTTCATTTGGATATGGGATTTGCCCGGACGGTATCTTTCCATGGAGATTGCAGAACAATAATAAAATGTATGCTGTTTTCAGGGTAAGAGATAAAACCCTTAGAGCAGTTGAAGCTTGTGTGGGGGCATCTATTCTCCCCGCTGTTTTTCCTGCTTTTCCTGTTGTGTTTTGCAGGCTATACAGAGGGTGGTAACCGGACGCGCCGTCAACCTTTTTTCAGATATCTTTTTCCCGCACACCTCGCATGTTCCAAAGGTGCCGTCATCGATGCGTTGGAGGGCCTCTTTAATTTTCTTTACCAGTTTCCTTTCCCTGTCCCTGATCCTGAGCTCAAAATTTCTGTCGGATTCCTGAGATGCCCTGTCTGTTACATCGGGGAAACTTTCAGCACCTCCGGTCATTTCGGAAACGGTTTTACCCGCTTCGCCCAATAAGCCTTCTATCCTCTGTGTGAACAGCTTCCTGAAATATTCGAGTCGAGCCGGTGTCATTTAAGTTTATCTCCGCTCCCTTAAATTCAATGAAACCATATATACAATGAAACTCTCTTTGTAAAGAAAAAACTACTCATCGCCTTTATAGACATTCATTATTTTTGTGATTATATTTGTTGTTGACGCAGGATGGTCAGTCGAAGATTCGTTGAATTGTGGAATAATGACAACTTTCCCGCCTCTTTTTTCCACTGATTCACGTCCGCTAACGGTGTCTTCGCTCCAGTCCCCGCCCTTAACCAGGATGTCCGGCTCGATATATTCTATCAGTTCGAGAGGTGTATCTTCATCAAATATGGTTACGTAGTCCACCATATCAAGGGACGCCATTATATATGCCCTCTCATCCTGTGGGACAATGGGCCTTAATGGTCCCTTTATGGATTTTACCGATGAATCACTGTTGAGGGCAAGAACCAGGATGTCGCCCATCTCCTTTGCCCGGTTGAGATATTTTACGTGGCCGACATGGAGAATGTCAAAACAGCCGTTGGTGAAAACGATTTTCTTCCCCTCATCTCTGAGAGTTTTAATCCGTTCCCTCAAATTTTCCCTGGATAATATCTTGTCCATAAACACCTCTTTTTTGCGTCAGGCCCTTGCCAGAGTGAGCACTGCCACTTCTTCTGCGCCGTTTTGCGCCAATATTTTTGAGCACTCCTTCGCTGTGCTGCCTGTGGTATAGACATCATCTATCAGTAATACTTTTTTGTTTTTGATCCTGCTTTGATCTGGTATTTCAAAAGCGCCCCTTACATTTGCCGCCCTTTTCTGTCTTGAGAGACCGACCTGCGATTCTGTATGGATCACTCTCCTGAGAGTGGTAAAATCAAGGGGAATGGAAAACATTTTCGATATCTGACTCGCAAGGATAAGTGACTGGTTAAATCCCCTATCCCTCAATTTTTTCAGATGAAGGGGAACGGGTATGATCAGCGAGTAATTCCCTATCGCGAGGGAGTCGTAACGGGCCTTTGCCATCATTCTTCCGAGTGCTTCTCCAGCCGATACATTCCCATGATACTTGAACAGGTGAATGACGTCCAGCAGGGATCCCTCATATTTCCCCAGCGCCCTGGCCATGGAAAAGGGAGGGGGTGCCAGGATGCAGTCTTCGCAGGGATGGTTTGCCCCGTCAGTTACTGTAAATGGAAGACCGCAGAAAGTGCACAGGGGGGAGGTTATAAAATTTATTGTGGAGAGGCATTCGGGACAAAAAAGCTGTTCTCCATCAGCAATCAGGACGGTTCCGCACGCCGGACACTCCGGGGGGAACAGTATGTCGGCAAGCCCGGAGACTATTTCTTTTGCTTCACATATCATCATTGAGAACGGTCAGTTTCCGTACAGATTCTCCGATGGTCATTACGGGCGCATCTGACCACAGCCCCTCAATATCGTAAAACTCCCTAACCGGTTTATAGAATATGTGCATTATCACGTCACCATAATCCATCAGAATCCAGCTTCCGGAACGTTCTCCCTCGATTCCAAGGGGCAGGATTCCCGATTTTTTCATCTTTTGTCCGATATGAGCGGCAAGCCCCTGTATCTGCCGGTCTGAATTTCCGCTGCATATAACAAAATAGTCGGCAAAGGACGAGACATCTTTCACCTTGAGTATGACGAGATCTTCCGCTTTTCTGTCCAGAGCCGCATTTACACACTGAAGAACAAGCTTTCTTGAATCTAATAAATTTTTTTTAATGAAGATTACCTCCCTGAACTGCCGCTTCGATCGAACGGATTTTCCAGCATAATGGTTTCATCTCTTCCCGGTCCCACAGAAACAAGAGACATCTTTACTTCGGTTAGTTCTTCTATTCTTTCGATATATTTCCTCGCGTTAGCAGGGAGCTCATCTATGGTTTTCGCCCTGCTTATGTCTTCCGACCACCCGTCCATTTCTTCATAAACGGGGCGGCACTGCTCGAACAGCTTTGTATCGGGGGGAACATATTCTGCGAATTCCCCGGCATTCGTTTTGTATGCGACGCATATCTTTATTTTATCGATTCCCGTGAGTACGTCGAGTTTGGTAAGGGCTATGCCCGTTATCCCGGAGATCCTGACCGACTCTTTGACAAGAACCATGTCGAGCCATCCGCATCGGCGTTTTCTCCCTGTCGTGGCGCCGAACTCGGCACCCGCTTTCTGAATTTTCTCACCCATTTCTCCGGTCAGTTCCGTTACGAAAGGACCAGCTCCGACCCTCGTTGTATATGCCTTGCAGATACCCACGACGGCGTCTATCTTTGTGGGTCCTATGCCTGCTCCACAGCAGGCACTGCCCGCGGATGTGTTGGAAGATGTAACAAAGGGATAGGTGCCATAGTCGATATCGAGATGGCAACCCTGCGCGCCTTCAAACAGAACATTTCCGCCTTCTTTGATTTTCCTGTCGATTATGAGGGATGTGTTTGCCGCATATTCCCTGAGACGATCGGCATACCCGGCATATTCATCGAATATGGCATCGGATTCCACCGATTTGGCGTTGTAGAATTTTGTCAGGTAGAAATTTTTCTCTTCAACATTTCTACGCAGCATCTCGCCGAAGGTTTCTCTGTTAAGGAGGTCGCAGAGCCTGATGCCTGTGCGTGTGACTTTATCTTCGTAGGCGGGGCCGATGCCCCTTCCCGTTGTTCCGATCTTTGCCGCGCCCTTTCGTGCCTCACGGGCGCTGTCCAGGCTCCTGTGATATGGCATGATGATATGGGCGTTTTCACTGATATAGAGTTCTGTGTCGGGGGGGAAAAGATTTTTTGAACGGAGTTCATCAATTTCCCGGAGCAGTACCCCCGGATCAATAACCATGCCGTTGCCGAGGATGCAGATCTTGTGATTATGCAGGATTCCAGATGGCACCAGGTGGAGGATGGTTTGCTTTCCCTTAACAACCAGAGTGTGCCCCGCGTTATTGCCCCCTTGAAAGCGGGCTATGACATCCACTTCACGCGCGTAAATGTCAACAATCTTTCCTTTTCCTTCATCGCCCCACTGGGACCCGACGATTATTACATTTGCCATGGCCTCTCATCTCCATACTATAAGTTTCGAGTTAAACGTTCCAGCCACTGAATCTTGGCCCGGATCACCTACATCTCTATCCTGGTAACGGATATTATATTAGGCAGTTCTTTCAGCTTTTTTATGGTGTCTTTGGAAATTGGACTGTCAGTGCTTAACACAACAAGCGCCTTGCCGTCCACCTGTTCGCGCCCCAGATGGAGCCTTGCGATATTAACTTTGTCATTTCCGAGGGTTGTGGTTATGTTTCCTATAACGCCGGGCCGGTCATAGTTGTAAAGCATCAGCATGTAACCCTCGGGGATTACATCAAGCATAAATTTGTTTATCCTGACAATCCTCAGATCCTGTCGCCCGAAGATGGCTCCAGCGGTGAACGATTCTTCCTGATCGGTTTTCACTGTAACGGAGATCATGTTTTTGTAATCCTTCATCTCACTGCTTTTTGATTCTATGACATTGATTCCCCTCTCCTCCGCTATAACAGGGGCGTTAATATAGTTGACGTTGTCTTTCAACACAGGTGTAAGGAGTCCCTTCAGGAAGGATATCGTAACGGGGGCCACGTTATAATCAAGGATGGCGCCGCTGTATTCAATAACAACTTCCTTTATTCCTCCAGTGACAATCTGTGCCTCAAAATTGCCGAGCTTTTCCCCTAGGGTCAGGTAAGGTTTTATCAGGCCAAGAACTTCCGCACTGACAGATGGAAAATTGACGGCATTTTTTATCTCTCCGGTCGTGAGACAATCGACTATCTGCTGTGCGATGGCTATGGCAACATTTTTCTGGGCTTCATCTGTCGACGCACCGAGGTGCGGTGTGCAGATGATATTGTTCAGGGAGAGCAACCTCATGTTTTTGGTGGGTTCTTCCTCAAAAACATCGAGAGCTGCGCCGGCGACCTTCCCTGAAACGACGGCATCGTGAAGGTCATTTTCATCAATGATCCCGCCCCTCGCGCAGTTGATGACGAATACGCCATCTTTCATCTTGTCGAAGGAAGAGGCGTTGATCAGACCCTTTGTTTCATTCGTCAGAGGAGTATGCACCGAGATAAAGTCGGCTTTTCTCAGAACCTCGTCGAAAGACGCAAGACAGATTCCCATTTTCTCCGCCGCTTCACGCGATATGAAAGGATCATAAGCTATCACGCTCATTTTAAGGCCCTGCGCCCTGTCGGCTACTATAGAGCCCACCCTTCCTATGCCAATGATCCCAAGCGTCTTGTTTGAGACTTCGGAACCCATAAATTTCTTTTTCTCCCACTTCCCCGCTTTTGTAGAGGCCGTGGCCTGGGGGATTCTTCTGGCCAGAGAAAACATCATGGCTATGGCGTGCTCCGCCGTGGTTATTGTGTTCCCGCCGGGTGTATTCATGACCACGATACCCTTTTTACTCGCCGCATCGACAGCAACATTGTCGAGACCTATCCCTGCCCGGCCGACAACCTTGAGACGAGCGGCCTTATCGATTACGTCTTCCGTGACCTTGGTGGCGCTCCTTATTGCCAGGCCGTCATAATCTTTTATTACGCCTTTAAGCTCGTCCGGAGTAAGGTCGGTTATTACGTCGACCTCAATTCCCGGGGCGTTTTTAAATATCTCTATACCTTCTTTTGCCAGATTATCGCTTACCAGAACTTTTTTCATTAATCGTGTTATCCTTTTTTTGTTATTAGAGGCGGTATGGCGCTCAATTTTTCAAATAGTCTGCATTCTGTTCAGGCACGCCGATTCCAAACCTTCAACGACTGCCTTGACATCTGATGCCTCCACTGTGGGGCCGCACCATATGCGAAATCCTGGAGGGGCGTCCTTGTATGAGCCTATGTCATGGGCGATGCCCTCTTTGCTCAAACCGCCGGCAACATCCTTGATAAAACCCGATTGATCTTCTCGGGACATTGACCGAAATCTCTCCTCTGTAATCTTCAGACAGACGGATGTGCTGGATCGGATCTCTTCAGACTCGGCTAGAAAGTCGACCCAGTCTGTTCGGTCTACCCACTCCTCGACCACCTTCAAATTGGCTGCACTCCTTTTGATAAGGCCGGGCAGTCCGATTTTGCCCGCCCACGCGAGCGCGTCCAGATAGTCCTCCACGCAGAGCATGGAGGGTGTATTTATCGTATCTCCCTTGAAGATGGCCCTGTTCAGCTTATCGCCCTTTTTAAGACGGAATATCTTCGGCATTGGCCAGGGTGGATCGTAAGATTCCAATCGTTCCACCGCCCGGGGACTTAAAACCAGTATCCCGTGAGCGGCTTCTCCCCCCAGGCACTTCTGCCAGGAATATGTGAGGACATCCACCTTTGGCCAGTCTATATCCATGGCAAAGACCGCGCTGGTCGCGTCACAAAAGGTCAGGCCCTCCCTGTCATCGGGTATCCATTTCCAGTCGGGGATTCTAACGCCGCTGGTGGTGCCGTTAGCCACAAAGATCACGTCATTCGACCAGTCGATTTTCCTGAGATCGGGAATTTTCCCATAATCCGACTCAAATATAGTGGGCCTGAGATTCAGTTGCTTTTCCACATCTGTTGCCCACCCCTTACTGAAACTTTCCCACACGAGCACCGTTACCGGTTTGGGACCCAGGAGTGCCCACATGGCTCCCTCGAATGTACCTGTGTCCGAGCCGGGGAGTATGCCCAGCAGATAATCCTCCGGTACACCGAGAACCCTCCTGCTGTCGGTAATCGCCTTTGCCAGTTTTTCCTTTCCAAGCGCGCTGCGGTGAGAACGGCCCAGGGCCGCATCCCTCAATACATTAACATTCCACCCCGGTCTCTTGGCACATGGACCGGAACTGAAGTTTGGATTGTTCATAAAAACCATCTCCTTGGTTTATTGACAATCTGTTTTAATACCAGAATTGTCGTTTTGTGTCCATTCATAAGTGAAATTTTTCCGTTTCCAGGTTTTCGTTTTATGGGTGATAGCGGTATCCGGGTCACCCGGAAAGATTTTTCTCCGGGCGTATATCCGCGCAAGGGGGTTTTGGGTTGCGTAAACCGTTTAAATTGGTTAGAGTTTACCATCTTCGTGGTAGGCGCAGATAAGGTCTGGAGGGTGTTGTTCATGAAAAAGACGAAGGCCGCTTTTTTCTGTAAGAATTGTGGTCATCAATCCGCAAAGTGGCTTGGGAAATGCCCTTCATGTGGTGAGTGGAACCAGTTTGTCGAAGAAGAGATTAGAGATATCTCGTCAGGAAACTCTCCCGAGGCATGTTTTAATGAGGACCCCATCTCCATCGATACCATCGAGGCGGATGAGAGAGACCGAGTCCTGACAGGTATTGCCGAAATCGACCGGGTGCTTGGAGGGGGTATAGTAGGCGGTTCCGCCATACTTATAGGGGGTGATCCTGGAATAGGTAAATCCACCTTACTCCTGCAGGTTATGCAGAAGCTTGCCGCCAGCGGGCTGGTAGCCCTCTATGTGTCGGGAGAGGAATCGGCAACCCAGATTAAACTCCGGGGCAGGCGCGTGGGTGCTTCGTCAAAAAACCTGATAGTGCTTGTTGAGGTATCGCTTGAAAATATTTTGAAGCATATAAGGAAAATAAATCCCGATATCGTGGTTGTCGATTCGATCCAGACGGTTTACTCGTCAGCACTTACATCCGCTCCCGGCAGCGTAAGTCAGGTAAGGGAGGCATCGGGGAAACTTATCCTGATGTCAAAAAAGACGGGGATTCCAATATTCCTGATAGGTCATGTGACAAAAGAAGGCGCAATAGCGGGGCCAAAGATATTGGAACATATGGTGGACACAGTTCTGTATTTTGAGGGGGATTCCGGGCATGCCTTCAGAATCGTGAGAAATGTAAAGAACAGGTATGGTCCCACCAATGAAATAGGTGTGTTTGAAATGAGAGAAACCGGTCTTGTCGAGGTGTCCAATCCATCGGCCCTCTTCCTGTCGGAAAGACCGGAAGGCGCGGTTGGTTCCGTCGTTGTGCCAAGTATGGAGGGCACAAGACCTGTGCTGGTGGAGATCCAGTCCCTGGTGAGTGAGAATACCTTTGGCATACCGAGAAGGACAACTATCGGTGTGGACCACAACAGAGTGTCCCTCCTTGCGGCTGTTGTGGAGAAGGTATGTGGACTTCACCTGGGGAATCACGATATATTCATCAATGTTGCCGGCGGTGTGAAACTGGACGAACCGGCTGTGGATCTTGGCATAATCTCATCAATGATGTCGAGCTTTCTAGACAGGCCGATTGATTCCGGCACCGTTGTTTGTGGTGAGGTGGGATTGACGGGAGAGGTGCGCGGCGTCGGCCGGATGGATGAGAGGATCAGGGAAGCGTCCAGAATGGGGTTCAACCGCTGTATCCTGCCCGGTGGGACATCATCCGGTAGTATTCCGCCGGAGACGGAAATGGCCCGTGTTAAAATCGACAATATAAGGAAATTGCCGGAGCACCTCTTTTAATACACAGATTTCGTAGATCATTTGAATAATGCAAAAGTTGCAGGATTGAAATCCCCATAGCAGAAGGGGATTCTCGGATAGCCCCTCATACCGTTGCGGCAAGAAAAGTTAATCCCAAGGTTGTTACGGTGAGGGCAGCCGCTATATTAAGAGTTCGCTCAACAACGACAACCACCTTACTTTTTTGCTCGAGTGCACCCAGGAGCATATTTTTACCGGTAACCCCGGCGATCACTACTGCTGAGATAGTTGCAGCCATACCGAAAATCATAATGAACGCAAGAAGCAGACCTAACCATAGCATGTGTAGAGACATGGCAAAAAGCATTATCAGGACAACTCCAGGACAGGGTATAAATCCCACAATCAAGGCTGTTGTCAACGGTCCTCTCTGTTTCTCCATGGTACGCCCGGAATGATTCAATATCTCGGGTTCGGTTTGCCTATTCCAGGAGTAGAAATTTTTTGCCAAAAGAAACATTCCCAACAATGCGATAAGACTGTAGCTTATAATCTGTGTTGTGCGAGTTAGGCTCTCCAGAGATCCCATAACTGTGCCCTGGAGTATGAAATGCACGGCAAGCACCAAAATTATTCCGGATAACCCATGAAAAAGGGCAATAAAGTTGCCCAGCATAACGCATTCCCTGAGATTACTGTTGCGTGAAACCATGTAGGACATGGCTACTGCCTTACCGTGACCCGGCCCGGCTGCGTGTAATACACCATACGCAAAAGAAATTATAATCAGCAAAAGCAACGGCCTCGGGCTTTTTGTTTCCTTGGCTTGCCTGGTTAGATCTGCCATTTTCTGATTGAGCCGCTGCTGCCAGATAGAAATCTTGGCAAGAAATGGATACGATTGAATGTGCGACGGGGAAACCAATTCGTTCCTGTTTTTTGAAACAAAAGGATTCTGTGCGTTAGCCTGACTTGCACAAGCCAATAACAATAATATTGTCAAGATAATTACAGGCAATCTATTCATCTTTCAGTCTAAACCTCACAATCGTTTCTATGGGATGAACAAGACCGAAATAGTAGGATATTTTTGAGTTTTTAGAGATACGGCAACTGGTTTCAAAGCCTGAATCACCCTCCATAATTACGGTCTGCCCTTCGTCCAACGACATATCGGTGTAATAGGTAGGGTCGTACTGCGAAACCACAATTTCTTTAAAGGTGGGGATTGCCTTGACATGACAGGGTATAAAAAAATCATATATAAGCGTGCCTTTCTTCAGTGCCGCCGAGAAATCACGAATATATTTGAGCTTAAAGGGCTTTTCTCCAATCCTGATAGCGGTGAAGTAGTCAAAGTTGGCTAGGTTATTGAAAGCCTCTTTTTTGATGGCGGTGATTTCAGGAATTTCTAATATGTTGTTTTGATTCCGGTCATAATCGCCGGCTATCATACTGCTGAAAAACTCGTCAAAAACCCATTCCACCCGGATTCCCGCAAAACCCTCGTCATCAAAAACCATCGTAAGCCTGTTATCAATGAAAGCGTGAGGATGTGAAAAAGATGTTTGCGAAAAGACAAGCAAAAGAAGGGTTGCAAATACAAGAGATACAATTAATCTATATTTCATTTTTATTTTTTCAGGTATAAAAGGTTGCCTATAAGAACCCTTCGTGTTGGGCAACCAAATATGATATTTTTTATACACGACTATAACACAAGAAACCTGCTGTCAAGACTGGATGTCCTTCTGCGTGAATCCCTTTCATTGCATATAGGATCGGATAGAGTGTTGGGGGCTTGTTTTTAAAGAAAACATTTAGTATTGATCTATTAGAAAATCCGGGGCTTGATCTATCCACAGGTATCTTTTAAT
>CAYLXS010000028.1:0-13307 GCA_964387765.1 uncultured Syntrophaceae bacterium | reverse complement strand
TCTATATGTGCGTGGAGAGGCACCTGTGCAAAACGGTTTTCAGTTTCCAAAGATTCCAGTGGAAGAGTTCATTGTCCCGACTTTACGAGAGATCTTGCCATCAAAGATAAAGACATTGACGAAACAGAGAAATTGGGAAAAAAGTAAATTGACGAAACAGATGAAAAGCTTATAGAAGTGCGTTGTTTCGAAATTATTTGAGAAAGGTTGGCCTTCGGGCCAACTTTTTCGTTTTCTGCGTCAGAAAAAGAAAAGCTGAGAGGCTCTATGAAAGAAAGATTAATTAAACTGATCGAAGAATCGATTGATTCCTGCCTTGAAAAAGGAATATTAAAAAAAACGGATATCCCCTCTATAGAAGTGGAATTTCCAAAAGAGGGCGCTCATGGCGACTATGCATGCAATGTGGCCATGATACTTGCGTCGGGCCAGAGGGAAGCCCCACGCAGGATAGCTGAACGTATCGTCGAAAACATCAACGACAGCGACCGGATACTGGAGAAAATAGAGATAGCCGGGCCCGGGTTCATAAACTTTTTTATCAAAACCAACGTATGGGCCATCCTTCTGAAAGAGGTTGATACACTTGGAGACCAGTATGGTGAATCCAATATCGGAAATGGCAGCAGGGTTCAGGTGGAATTCGTAAGTGCCAACCCCACGGGACCACTTCACGTAGGACATGCCAGGGGTGCCGTCATTGGCGATACTGTTGCCAATATCCTGCAGGCATCGGGATTCTCAGTATCCAGAGAATACTACATAAATGATGCCGGAAATCAGATGAACATGCTGGGAGAGTCCGTTTACTACAGGTATCTGGAGCTGATGGGTGAAGATATTTCGTTTCCCGATAATTGTTATCAGGGGCGATACATTACAAAGCTTGCCCGGGAAATACACGGCAAGTTCGGAGATAAATTCCGTTCGGACAAAGTGGGAGCGATCCCCTTTATGACAGAGTATGCGGCAAACTCCATCCTCGACGGGATAAAAGAAGATCTTGGAACCCTGGGCGTAACGTTCGACCGTTATTTCAGTGAAAAAGAACTCTATAAGAACGATGGCGTAACCAGAATTCTTCAGGACCTCCAGAGGAAAGGTTTCGTATATAAAAAAGAGAATGCACTGTGGTTCAAAACAACAGATTTCGGAGATGAAAAAGACAGGGTCGTTGTCAGGGAAAATGGAGAACCTACCTATTTTGCCGCTGATATCGCTTATCACCGGAATAAATACTCAAGGGGTTTTGACAGGGTCATAAATGTATGGGGAGCGGATCACCACGGGTATATACCCAGAATGCACGCAGCCGTTCAGGTTCTCGGCCGGAAGAAGAAAGATCTTGAAGTTGTCCTGGTCCAGCTGGTAAATCTTCTCAGGGGCGGTATTCCTGTTCCCATGTCAACCAGAGCCGGTGAATTTGTAACTATAAGAGAAGTAACCAACGAGGTAGGGAAAGACGCGGCCAGATACAATTTTCTTATGAGAAGAGCAAACAGCCATCTTGACTTTGACCTGGAGGTTGCAAAGGCACAATCAAGCGAAAATCCTGTTTATTATGTGCAGTACGCCCACGCCAGGATATCCAGTATCATGAGACTCGCCACGGAACAGGGGTACAAAACTCCAGCTTACGATGAAATAAAACCCAACCTTCTTACCGCCGCGGAAGAAGGTGAACTTATCAAGATGATCGACACATTCCCGGAAATGGTTGAAGGAAGCGCAAAGGCACTCGAACCACATCGCATACCCTATTACATTAACGATCTTGCCTCTGTTTTTCACAGTTTTTACAACAAACACAAAGTTGTTTCCGACGACGTCGAGTTAACAAAAGCGAGGTTGTTTCTGATAAAATCCACGGGTACAGTAATCAGAAATGCCCTCAGATTATTAGGGGTTTCGGCGCCCGAACGTATGTGAAGATCAAGGATAAACTAATGCCGCAGAAAAATGGAGCTTTCGAATTCAGGCTGGGCAAATTCGGTCTGGTTTTTCTGACCCTGGTGATCGCCCTGCTTCTGTTGTTCTTCTTTGTGTGTGGGGTAATAGTTGGAAAAAATATCGAAAGTTATCCGAGAAAAATAGCCGATATGCCCGGCACCATAAAGGACAAATTCGTAAAAGGCGGGGACACCACGATAGATACAGACAAAAAAGAAGATAAAATCAAATTTACCTTTTATGACACACTCAAGGGGAGCAGCAACGATGTAAAGGAAAATTTTGAGGACAATAAGGTTCCTTACTCCGAGAAGTATAAACCATCTGAGGAGAAACAGGCCAGTGGACGGTACGTGATCCAGATAGCCTCTTTCAAGGACAAAGATAAAACAGAAGTTCTGAGGACAAAGCTGTCCGATATGGGATATTCTCCAAGGGTGGACAATATCAGCCTGCAGTCAAGAGGAACCTGGTTCCGCGTAAAGCTGGTGGGCTTTGCCACGTATGATGATGCCAGAAAGGTCGCTTCCCTGGTGGAAAAGAAGATAAGGAGCATCAAATGCCTTATTATAAAAAAGAGGGGAAATTAGAATAAACTGTCATGTTTGAAAATTTAACCGAAAAGCTGGATAATGTTTTCAGAAAACTCAAGGGAAGAGGCATCCTCAACGAAGAAGACGTCAAGGCAGCCATGAAAGATATCCGCATGGCGCTCCTCGAAGCGGATGTCAATTTCAGAGTGACCAGAGAATTTGTCGAGGATGTCAGTGAGCGGGCCATAGGCCGGGAAGTCCTTGACAGTATAAGTCCCGGTCAGCAGATAGTCAAAATCGTCCACGGCAGGCTCGTTGAATTAATGGGATACGAGAGCAGCCACCTGAACCTTTCCAACCGGTTTCCAGCTCCTGTCATGCTTGTCGGTCTTCAGGGATGTGGCAAGACAACAACCGCAGCAAAACTTGCCCACCATCTGACAGGCCGGAAGCACAGGGTTTCTCTGGTTTCTGCCGATGTCTACAGACCCGCAGCCATCGAGCAACTGAAGATTCTCGGAGAGAGTATCAACGCGAATGTGTACGATTCAAAGGATCAGAAGGATCCGGTAAAGATCTGCGTTAAAGCCGTTGAAGACGCGGAAACAAACGGTTTTGACACTCTTATCATAGACACCGCGGGCAGGCTGCATATCGACGACAAATTGATGGATGAATTAAAGGGAATAAAAGATACCATAAATCCGTCCGAGATACTCTTTATCGCCGATGCCATGACAGGCCAGGATGCTGTATCCGTAGCCGAAAAATTTGACGACCTGTTAGGTATAGATGGCATTGTGCTGACAAAAATGGATGGTGACGCACGTGGAGGAGCGGCACTGTCTCTGAAAAAGGTGACCGGAAAACCTGTCAAATTCATCGGTATGGGTGAAAAGACCGACGCACTGGAAATCTTTCACCCGGAACGTATGGCATCCAGAATCCTCGGCATGGGTGACATATTGACCCTCGTCGAGAAGGCCCAGACGACAGCAGATGAAAAAACCGCGAAAGAACTGGGAAAAAAAATCAGGAAAAATTCATTTACATTGGACGATCTGAAAAAACAGCTGGCGCAGATAAAAAAGATGGGGCCGCTTCAGGACATCCTTGGAATGATACCCGGGATTGGGAAGATAAAGACCCTGAAGAACGCGACACCGGATGAACGCGAACTGGTAAAGACAACTGCCATCATTGATTCCATGACAAAAAAGGAACGTTCCAGCTACAAAATTATAAATGGACAAAGGAGAAAAAGGATCGCTAAAGGAAGCGGCACTACCGTGCAGGATGTCAACAAGGTTCTTAAGAATTACATAGAGATGAGGAAAATGATGAAAAAGTTGACAAAGGGAGGAATGAAATCAATGATGAGGGGCAATTTGCCCTTTAAATAAAATAAAATATATGTTAAGAGCAGAAATTCAACAATTGAGCGAAAATTTATTATCAGGAGGTAATAACCCCGGGAATGGCAGTTAAAATAAGATTGACGCGAATGGGCGCAAAAAAGAAACCCTTCTACAGGATTGTGGTGGCTGAGAATGAGGCACCGAGGGATGGAAGGTTCATCGAAATCGTTGGAAATTATGATCCAATGAAGGATCCGGCTGAGATAAACCTCAAGAAAGACCGGGTAATGAACTGGTTGTCAAAGGGGGCTAAACCGACTCAGACGGTATTAAGTCTCCTTAAAAAAGAGGGGCTCATTACACCCGGACCGGAGAAGACACAGATAGAGGGTTAGGGCAATAGACAATCTGTATCCCATTTACTCTTAAGAATCAGTGGAGGTTGTTGCGATGAAAGATTTGGTCAAGTATATGGCTCAGGCTTTAGTGGATTATCCTGATGATGTTGAGTGTAGCGAGGTGGTTGGCGAACAGACTTCTGTCATCGAACTGAGGGTTGCAAAGGACGACCTGGGAAAGGTTATAGGAAAACAGGGGAAAACTGCAAAGGCGATGAGGACCATCTTGAGCGCCGCATCATCCAAGATTCACAAGAGGGCGGTCCTTGAGATTATAGAATAAGTGGACAACCTGCTTGAGATAGGGAAAATCGTTAAAACCAGCGGTCTTAAAGGCCGGCTTAGGGTTCTTTCATATTGTGAATCGGTGGAAACGCTTGGAACACTGGAGAATGTCTTCATAGGCAAAGATAGCGAGCACGTATCTCTCTTTAGTGTCAGAACTACAGGCATTAAACGGGGGTCTTTCTCCATTGATCTTGAAGGCGTGGAAAGCGTGAAGGCAGCCGGCGAGCTGATCGGTCTATATATATTTGTGCCTTCGGAAAATCTTCCTGACGGCGAGTACTACTGGAAAGATATCATAGGACTTGATGTTGTTTCGGAAAATGGCATGAAACTGGGACGGGTAACAACTATTCTGCCGACAGGAAGCAGTGATGTTTATATCTGCAGCGACGGCGAGAGAGAAAGCTTTATTCCAGCGTTCGATGACGTGGTAAAGAAGATCGATATTAAAAACGGTGTTATCGTTGTGAAACTGCCCGAAGGATTGTAAAATGATCGTTTTTGATATTTTGTCTGTATTTCCGGAGATGTTTCAATCCGCTCTTGGCAGCAGTCTTATAAAAAGATCCATAGAAAATGGCCTAGTTGAAGTAAACCTCCATAACATTCGTGATTATGCCAGTGACAGGCATAGAACTACCGACGACACTCCCTACGGAGGGGGTGGTGGAATGGTGATGAAGGTAGAGCCTGTCGCAAATGCCCTGAAAGCCATTGTCTCCGCCGGAGGCAAAACGCTTGTTATCCTCCTCTCACCGCAGGGAGAAACATTCGAACAGAAGACCGTGGAAGAGCTTGCTCAATATTCCAGAATTGCCCTGATATGCGGGCACTATGAGGGAATAGACGAACGAATCAGGGAACACCTTGTTGATAGAGAAATATCGATAGGTGATTATGTCCTGAGCGGTGGAGAGTTGCCCGCTATGATTGTGGTGGACGCTGTTTCGCGTCTTGTGCCAGGTTTTGTAGGAAACAGCAAATCGGTATTGTACGATTCTTTTTCGACCGGACTCCTTGAAGGTCCCCACTATACGAGGCCCAGGGAATATGAGAGCTGGAAGGTTCCGGAAGTGCTGCTTTCTGGGCACCAGAAAAAGATAGATGAATGGAGGCGCAGGGAATCTCTCAAAAGAACACTGCAGAGAAGACCTGACATGCTCAGGCAGGTTGATCTTGCGAAAGAGGATAAAAAGATGCTCGAAGAGCTTGCAGGAGATCCTGAACTTGTATAAAAATCTTTATATTGCTCTTTTACACTACCCTGTTTACAATAAAAAGGGTGATGTTGTGACAACGGCGGTAACCAATATGGATATACACGATATATCAAGAACCGCCAGGACCTATGGTGTAAGAGGCTTTTACATCATAACACCAATAGAGCAACAAAAGGTGTTTGTCGAACGTATTCTGTACCACTGGCAAAAGGGATATGGCACTACTTATAACCCCTCCAGAAAACAGGCCTTCGACATTGTGAGGCTGGAAGGCACTCTTGATGATACAATAATGACCATCTCACAGGAGACCGGGGGTAAGGTCAATGTGGTGGTTACAAGCGCCTCATCCCGAAAGAAGCACCTGACCTTTAAAGATCTGAAAGGAAAAATATCGGGAAGCAGAGAGGCTTTTCTGATAGTATTTGGAACGGGCTGGGGGATAGCAGAAGAGGTTATTGAGAAGGCTGACTTTTCTGTGGAATCTATAAGAGGGAACTCGGATTATAATCACCTGTCCGTCCGGTCGGCGGTAGCCGTCACGCTGGACAGATTATGTAGACAATAAATACAAATATGATTTTTCAGAGGAGGATTTTGAACTATGAATGTTCTTGACATGCTTGAAAAAGAACAGATGAGAGCAGATATTCCCGGATTCAAGCCGGGTGATACCGTGAAAGTGTATGTAAAAATTATAGAGGGCCAGAAGGAAAGAATCCAGGTCTTTCAGGGATCCGTTATACGCAAGAGGGCCGGGCAAAACCGCGCCACTTTTACCGTAAGAAAAATATCCTCCGGCATAGGGGTCGAAAGAACGTTTCCCCTTCACTCCCCCATCATTGACAAGATAGAGATAGTAATGCGTGGCAGGGTCAGACGTTCAAGGTTGTATTATCTGAGGGAAATAAAGGGCAAGAAGGCAAGGATAAAGGAACTTGGCAGAAGATGAGATGTATGGATTTGAACTGCGCGCCCGATTCCAGGGTTTTGACGCGATTGCCGGCGTCGATGAGGCCGGAAGGGGACCTCTCGCGGGCCCCGTTTTCGCGGCAGCGGTAATCTTTCCTTCAGGTTACACAAACGGGGAGATCAGAGATTCGAAAAAACTGACTCCCCTGAAAAGAGAAGCCCTGTACAAGATAATAAGAAGTGACGCCATTTCAATTGGTCTGGGCGCTATAGAAGCTTCCACCATAGACAGAATTAACATTCTTCAGGCAACACTGGCTGCAATGAAGGTAGCCGTTTTGAATCTCTCCCCCCAACCGGATTATATCCTCATAGACGGAATAAATAATATCGACATCCCCATCCAGCAGGAAGCAACCATCAGGGGAGATTCCCTGAGTGTCTCCGTGGCAGCAGCTTCCATAATAGCCAAGGTGTCAAGAGACCAGCTCATGGACAGATATCATGTCCTGTACCCCCAGTATAACTTCCTCAAGAACAAGGGATACGGCACAAAGGAACATCGAGAGGCAGTGAAGAGATATGGCCGATGCAAGATCCACAGGAGATCTTTCAGGATCAAATAACATAGAAAAAGGCAAAAAAGGGGAAGATATAGCAGCGGCCCGCCTGCGAAAAGAAGGCTACAGAATCATCGAAAGAAACTACAGATGCATTTATGGGGAGATCGATATTATCGCCATGCATTCCGGGGATATAGTCTTTGTCGAGGTAAAGAGCAGAAAATCAGATGAGTTCGGATCACCTGAAGAGGCGGTCGGAATAACCAAACAGAGAAAAATTTCAAAAGTGGCCCTCAACTATCTGCAGGAAAAGGGACTTGCTGACCATAACGCGAGATTTGACGTTGTAGCTATAAGATCCATGCCGCAGGGTAACCGGGTGAAAATCATAATAGATGCCTTTGACCTGGGCTGCTGATCAAAAACCATCATGCAAAAAGGAATATTATACATTGTTTCCACTCCCATAGGTAATCTGGAAGATATAACTCTGCGTGCTATTCGCACCCTCAGAGAAGTCCGGCTGATCGCGGCGGAAGATACACGCAGGACAAGAATCCTGCTTGATGCTTATGGGATTGATACACCTCTCACAAGTCTCCACGACCGGAACGAGTTGAAAAAGAGCATCCACCTGATAGCCAGATTGAATGAGGGGATTGATATAGCCTACGTTTCCGATGCGGGCACACCCGGAATATCTGATCCGGGGTATATCTTCGTTAGAAAGGCCATCTCTGAATCGATCAGGGTTGTTCCTGTTCCGGGACCGGTCGCCGCGGTTGCCGCTCTTAATGTCTCCGGTCTTCCCATGGACAGTTTTGTCTTCTTCGCGTTTCTACCCTCCCGCCGCGGAAAGAGACGACAACTGCTGGAATCCATCAAAGAAGAAACAAAAACCATGGTGTTTTACGAATCACCCAACAGGCTTGTCGCTACCCTTCAGGATATCAGTGAAATTCTCGGTGACAGACAGATTGCCGTGTCCAGAGAACTGACAAAGATATACGAAGAAACCCTGCGCGGCACAGTAAGTGAGGTCAGCGAATCTCTCCGGGGAAAGAAGATAAAGGGAGAAATCACACTGGTAATTTCGGGAGCCGCAAGAGACCGAACAGGTCGATCCACCGAAGAGATACGGGCAAGATTTCAGGAAGCACGAAAAGACCCCGAATCCTCCACCAGAGACATCATAGATACCCTCTCGAAAGAGATAGATATGCCGAGAAAAGAAATATACAGTCAAGTTCTTGATTTCATAAGCGAAGACTCGGACAACGAAGCATCCTGACATTTTTTCTAATTTATCTTTTCCCATCCTTTATTACACCGTAACCATTCACGGTTGAAAAACAGAGGATTACACCCAATATCCAAAATCCTTCAATCCCTGAGCTTCGCTCATTGTTGCACAGTTTATTGGAAAAACCGTGAATTGTGAACCGATAACCGTGGATGGTTATTATACATTCTTGGTATTGACTATTCAGAGACAGATTATTATAATGTCTCAAGGGGGCAGCAGGAAGATTGTCAAGTGAAGGGAGTTTGTAAGATGAAAACCTTCAATCATCAGATAGAAACACTTCTTGGCGATGTGGATGTAAAGATCAACGGTTCCCGGCCCTGGGATATCAAAGTACATAATGAAGAATTCACAGGGTTCTTTCACGGGGCTCCATGAGCCTCGGCGAGGCCTATATGGATGACTGGTGGGACTGTGATAAGCTTGATGAGTTCTTTTATAAGATCCTGCCTGGAGGATTAGATAAAAAAGTCAGGGACTGGAAAATACTCATCCAACACATAAGGACAAGTCTCCTCAACCCGCAGAGGAAATCAAAAGCGTTTCATATTGGCGAGCACCACTATGATATGGGCAATGAACTCTATAAATCGATGCTCGACAAACGTTTGACTTACACATGTGCCTGTTGGAAAGACACAAAGACACTCGACCAGGCACAGGAAGCCAAGCTTGATCTCGTAGCGAGGAAGATAGGCCTGAAAGAGGGAAGAAAGTCATCCCGCGACTACTATCTCGCGCTCCTGCGTTCGATTGAGCAGGGAAAAGGAAACACCGAGCAGATTGTCCGCTCGGTCATGGAAAAGAGTATCAACATCTGGAAAAATGTAGAAACAAAAGAAGGGATAGGAAGATGCAAATGAAAAATCTGCAGGAAAACTGGGATCTGGTTGTGATAGGGGGTGGCATAACAGGGGCCGGCGTTTTCAGGGAAGCCACCCGCATGGGTCTTAAGGTGCTCCTTGTGGAACGGATGGATTTCGCATGGGGGACATCGAGCCGTTCCACAAAACTGGTTCACGGGGGCCTGCGCTACCTCAAGGATGGTCATCCGCTTCTGACGAAGACGTCCGTTGAAGAACGTGAGCGCATGCTCAAAGAGGCGCCAGGACTGGTTGAGCAGGTAGGGTTTCTCATGCCCGTCTACAGGGGTATATCACCCGGCAAATGGTCGCTCGATATCGGTCTTATCCTCTACGATCTCATGGCGCGTGAGAAACAACACCGGTTTTACGACACTAAAGAGTTCTCCACCCTCACACCCCATCTTAAGCGAAAGGGTCTTGCGGGAGGCTTTTTCTTTTTCGACGCCCAGACTGATGATGCGAGACTCGTGCTGCGCCTGATCAATGAAGCCATCGCGTCCAGCGGCTGCGCTCTCAACTACACGGCAGCAAGAGAGATACTCCGCAATGGTGACGGGCGGGTCACAGGAATAGTGATAGAGGATACAGAAACTCTTAAGAAGAAAACCATCTCAACAGGCGCTGTTATCAACGCAACCGGAGTCTGGGGAGAAGAACTGCACCCCTCACCTGACAAAAAGCGGCACCTGCGCCCCCTGCGGGGAAGCCATATTATTTTTCCCTCTTCAGTTCTTCCCATTGACAGGGCTGTGACTATGGTTCATCCCGCCGACAACAGGCCTGTATTCGCAATCCCGTGGGAAGGGGCCGTACTCGTCGGAACCACCGATGTAGACTACAAGGAAGACATACAAAAAGAGCCTTCTATTACAAAAGAAGAAATATCATACCTGCTGGAGGCTATTAATACCTTCTTCCCCTCTCTCGATGTATCTGCTGATAATTGCATATCGACATTTGCCGGCATTAGACCGGTGCTCAGCGAAGGCAAGCTTTCTCCTTCGGAAGAATCACGAGATTATGTCGTCTGGAAAAATAAGGGACTCGTCACTGTGACTGGTGGAAAGCTGACAACATTTCGGAAGATGGCATGGGACACGCTTAAGGCAGCCAAGGCTTTCCTGCCACCGGTTAGATTTATCGGGAGACACGACCCGGTCTTTTCCCCGGTACCCGACACAATCCCTGAAAAAGATTTCGGACTGACCGCTCAGACGTGGCGGCGACTTTACGGCTGGTATGGAAAGGCTGCGGAGGAACTCGTAAAAACGGCCGCAACCGCTGATCTCACAGTTATTCCTGGCACTTCTACACTGTGGGCAGAGCTGCCTTTCACGGCAAAGCATGAACAGGTAAAACACCTTTCCGACCTTCTCCTCAGAAGGGTGCGTATAGGATTATTGACACCCATGGGAGGTAAAGAGTATATTAAACGTATACAGAGACTGTGTGAATCTTCGCTTCCGTGGGATAGAAAACGCTGGAGGCGGGAGATAAAGGATTATCTTGATCTGTGTAGACAGTCCTATTCAATTCCGGGCAGGGAAAAATAGCGCCCATGGATTAACGAAAAACCAGAAACCGGGAGGGTGTATCATGAAAAACAAGGATCTGCTTCTATCCATTGATAACGGTACGCAGAGTCTGAAGGCCCTGATATTTGACCTGAAGGGCGAGCTTATCGCGAAGGAACAGATCATTTTTGAGCCCTATTACTCAAAAAACCCGGGATGGGCGGAGCAGGACCCCGATGTCTTCTGGCAGGCACTGTGCCAGGCATGTCAGGGAGTATGGAGGCAGGGAAACTACAAAGAGCGTATTGCCGGTGTATCCATCACCACACAGAGAAGCACATTCATAAATATCGACAGAAATGGCAAGCCCCTTCGTCCGGCCATGATATGGCTGGATCAGCGCAAGACATACGGGCTGCCGCCCCTTGGGGGAATATGGGGCCTGTTGTTCAAACTTGCCCGCGTCAGCGATACGATATCCTATCTTCAGACCGAGGCGGAGGTAAACTGGATCCGCACATATCAGCCCGATATCTGGGAGAAAACACATAAGTATCTCCTCCTTTCCGGTTATCTTACATATATGCTGACGGGGGAGTTCGTGGATTCCATAGGCTGCCAGGTGGCCATGATACCCTTTGACTACAAGGGCCTGCGCTGGGCTCCCGACTGGAGTTGGAAGTGGAAGGTTCTCCCCGTGGAGCGCGAAATGCTTCCCCACCTCATTCCCCCGGGCCAACCGCTGGGAAGCATCAGCCGAAAGGCCGCCGGGGAAACGGGAATTCCGGAAGGCCTCCCTCTGATAGCGGCGGCCACGGACAAGGCATGCGAGGTTATCGGCTCGGGCAGTCTCGATCCCTCCATAGGTTGTCTGAGTTACGGCACAACCGCCACCATAAATATCACGAGCAGAAAGTACGTGGAACCGATTCCCATCCTCCCTTCCTACCCTTCCGCCGTGCCGGATTACTTCACCATAGAGGTTCAAATCTACCGTGGATTCTGGATGGTAAGCTGGTTCAAAAAGGAATTCGGTTTTCTGGAAGAACAGGAAGCGTCCCTGCAGGGAGTGACACCGGAAACACTGTTTGACAAACTTGTTGACGACATTCCTCCCGGCTCCATGGGGCTGGTGTTGCAGCCTTACTGGACTCCAGGTTTAAAACTCCCCGGGCCTGAGGCCAAGGGTGCCATAATCGGTTTCGGCGACGTGCATACGAGAGGACATGTCTACAGGGCTATTCTCGAAGGACTTGGCTACGCCCTCAGAGAGGGAAAGGAACGGATAGAAAAACGGACCCATATTCCCATAACGAGTCTCCGGGTATCAGGAGGAGGTTCGCAGAGCAGAAACGCCATGCAAGTGACGGCGGATATCTTCGGATTACCGACTGCCAAACCGCACATCTACGAAACATCTGGTCTCGGAGCGGCGATAGATGCCGCTGTGGGTCTCGGCCTGCACAGCGATTTCGAATCGGCGGTAACGACCATGACTCATATCGGTGAGGTATTCGAACCTGATCAGAAAAATCAGGATCTCTATGAACAGCTCTACAACGATGTCTATCAAAAGATGTATAAGCATCTGAAACCACTCTACGAACGTATCAGAGAGATTACAGGCTATCCCAAATGACTCATGGGGATAAAGTCCCTGAAGCTCACAGGCCTGAATTCTTAAGCTCACTTGCTGCTTTGATTACGGCGCGTGCGAAAGGTATAAAGGCCATCATTTCGTTCCTGCTATAAAGAAAACTGGGGGCAGGTTCACATTTAATTTCGGGCAAGAACAGCACAAACCCCCGATTGTCTCTGCCCCTGTTACCTGACAAACAGGGCATCTGCCACTTTCGGCATGCCATCTGTTATTATTATGGGATTCAAATCTATTTCTCTTATCTGCGGGAAATCCAGTGCCAGACGGCCAAGGGCTACGAGCATCGAGGCAACCGCATCCATATCCACAGGTTTCATGCCCCTGTAAGGACCAAGCAGGACGCGCGAAGAGAGGGTTTCCATCATGGAGATAGCGTCGTTATGACTGAGGGGCGCGAGGCGTATTGTGTTATCCTTGAGGGCTTCGGTAAACACTCCGCCAAGCCCGAACATAATACATGGGGGAAATCCAGGTGCATAGGTCATCCCTGCCATGAATTCCCTGTCTCCTGCGAGCATCTCCGACACCAGTATAGGAGAGTTTCCATCATTGTCCCTTATTGAGTTGAATGCCTTTTCAAGCGATTCATCATCTTTTATGCCAAGGTGTACCATCCCCCGTTCTGTCTTATGCATGACATAGGGAGAACATACTTTCAGGGCAACCGGATACCCGATGGAACGGGCATAGCCGATGGCCTCGTCAAGTGTATTGGCAAGGGCCTCATCGGTAACCGGAA
>CAYLXS010000027.1:0-13422 GCA_964387765.1 uncultured Syntrophaceae bacterium | reverse complement strand
GAAACCACCTGCGAACCGAAGATACAGGGACACCAGCACCCAAATGAAAGCGTATCACATGGCGCCCCGCATTCAGCAGGGCCTTCCGGTCACCCATGGCCTGGGCCCTTTTAAGCACGGAAAAGGAAACGGAGGAATTCCCGGATCCTATCTCATCGGGGATGGGTGCATCCCGCTCATCATCGGCGGTAAGCTGGATAAACAGGCCCCTGCCAGCATCTCCTTTGTGCAACTGGCCGGTTGAGTGGAGATAGCGGGGACCATAACCGGCGGTCGTGGCAAGCCCGTATTTGTCGCGAATTGTCGTTTTTAATTCATCCAAGGCACGATCGGTTTTATCTGTCGGCTGCAGATATGCCTGAATAGCCACATAGTCGCCCGGTCTAGTATGGCCGAGAAATTTGGCCAGGGCTTCTTCAGGACTGCCAGCTTTCACACTGCCATAAACTGTGATTCCACCGGAAGTTAATACCGGAACTTCATGCGGTAGAAGATCATTTTTTGTATATTCCGCCATCATTTTATGGGCCAGTAACTTGGCCAACTCAACATCGGGCTGGTCAAAGGGATTTACCTTCAACAGGTGACACGCGACAGCGGTTGCCATCTCCCACAGGAAAAACTGTCCGCCGAGATCGTAGAGATTATCAAGGTATAATTTTACAACGGGATTTCCCGCATTTTCTAGGGCATCTACTGCTTCGTCGTATAAATCGTCCCCCACCATTTTCAGATAAACAAAGGCCCTGTCATCGTCATAAACTCCGGGCGGTCCCACAGGTTCGCCCACTACAGGCAAAATGCCCTTCCCTTTCTTACCGGTGCTCTCGGCTATCAACTGTTCCACCCAGTTACCGAAACTCGCAATCTGCGGAGATGCAATAATCGTCAGTTTGTTACGGCCGGCTTCTGCCAGCATGCCAATGACAGCGCCGAGCATAACGCCGGGATTGCCGTCTTCGACCGAAAGACCGGTCTTTCTGCAGCTCTCAACCATATCAAAAGAACGGTTAAGTAAAGATTTTACATCTACACCCATGAGAACCGCGGGCAACAATCCGAAATAAGACAAAGCCGAGTAGCGCCCACCAATATCGGGATCATTCAGATAGGAGGCCCTGAAAGAGTATTGATCGGCCATTTCGGTAAGCGGCGAGCCCGGATCAGTAATGGCGATAAAATGGTCCCCGGCCACCTCTGCCGTTAAACGATCAGATACCCGGTTATAAAAGTATTTAAGAAATGAAATGGTCTCTGTGGTAGTACCGGACTTGGTGGCAACGATAAAGAGTGTCCTGGCAGAATCGAGCCGACCCGCATGGTACAGTACGGCACCCGGATCGGTGCTGTCAAGCACGCTCAGGTCCAGATACCCGTCACGAGAACCAAAGATTTTTCTAAGAACCCCGGAAGCCAGACTGGACCCCCCCATGCCAAGAAGAAGGGCATGGGTATATTTTTCTTCATGCAGCTCGAAGGCCAGTTTCCGTAGGTCATCAATTTTGCCGCTCATCGCCTGCGGGCTGTTCAGCCAGCCAAGACGATTGCTGATTTCGGCAGGTTCAGGCCCCCAGACCGTATAGTCGCCGGACCAGATGCGATCCACTATCCGGTCCTTTTCTAATTTAACAAGAACGGCATCCAGCAAGTGCCGATAATTGCCAATGTTGATCTGGAGATCCATATCTGATCAACCCTTCAGTTCAAAGCAGCAGATTTCTATCTTTTCATTAAACTTTTGACCGTTTCTATGACGCGCTGTACGGTAATGCCGAATTTTTCATACAGGACCGGCGCGGGCGCGCTGGCCCCGAATCCATCCATGCCTGTAACCGCGCCATCCAGACCCACATAGTGTTCCCATCCCAGTTTGATCCCCGCCTCCACCGCCACACGTACTTTCACGGATGACGGGAGAATCTTTTCTCTGTACTCTTCCGGTTGCCCGTCAAAAATTTCCCAGCATGGAAGTGAAACTACGCGAACCGCTATGCCATTATTTTCGCTCAGGCTTTTGCCGGCATCAAGCGCGACTTGCAGCTCTGAGCCCGTGCCTATCAGGATCACATCCGGCGTGTTGACCGATGATTCCCACACTGTATATCCCCCCTGCTGGAGGCCGTCTGCCGGGGCATACTTCGAACGATCCAAGATCGGAATATTCTGACGGGAAAAGACCAGCGCAGTGGGACCTTTATCGTTGTTCAGGGCAAAGCGCCACGCCTCCACCGCTTCCGACGCGTCTGCCGGCCGTATAACCGTCAATCCGGGCACACTGCGCAGGCTCATCAGGTGTTCCACGGGCTGGTGCGTTGGACCATCTTCACCCACACCGATACTGTCGTGGGAAAACACATAGATAACACGGGCACCCATAAGGGCAGCGAGGCGCATCGAAGGCCTCATATAATCGGAGAAGACAAAGAATGTGCCGACAAAGGGAACAATCCCGCCATGTAGAGCCATACCATTTGCAATTGCTCCCATTGCGTGCTCCCGGACACCGAAGTGCACGTTCTGTCCCCTGTAACTCCATTCACCGCCTACCGCGCCGGGAACATCTCCCGATCCCGTTCCAGCAGGCTGGAAATCTCCAAAACCCTTCAGCCACGCAAGCGTGGAAGGATTCAGATCGGCTGTCCCCCCCATAAGCTCCGGCATACCGGGCGCAAGCGCCTGCAAAACTGCCTCCGACGCCTTCCTGGTGGAGAGAGACTTCAGGTCACTGCCAAATTCAGGGAGGGCCGATTCCCAGTCCGCGGGCAGCCTTCCATCCATTACACGCTCAAACTCGGCGGCATCTTCCGGACAAAATTCCCTGTAGTGTTCAAGGGTGGATCTCCATTCAGACTCCTGTTTCCGCCCCCTCTCTACGGCGCCGCGCATGTGTTTCAGAACATCTTCCGGTACAAAAAATCCCGGCTCCACCGGCCAGCCAAGATTCCTTTTGGCGGCGGCAACTTCCTCCACTCCGAGCGGCGATCCGTGACAGGAAGCACTACCCTGCTTACCGGGAGATCCATAACCTATTATTGTACTTATGCAGATTATCGAAGGCCGAGATTGCTCTTCTTTTGCGAGACCGATCGCCCGGTCTATGGTGTCCACATCGTTGCCTTCTTCGACATGCTGTACATGCCAGCCGGCAGATTCAAACCGTTTTCCAACGTCCTCGGTAAATGAAAGCCTTGTTGAACCTGCGAGCGATATACGATTATCATCATACAGGACGATAAGCTTGCCGAGTTTAAGGTGGCCCGCCAGCGAGCAGGCCTCGCAGGATATTCCCTCCATCAGGTCTCCGTCACCTGCAATGACGTAGGTATAATGATCTACAATCTTCAGATCGGCGCGGTTATATCTAGCGGCGAGATGGGCCTCCGCAACAGCCATGCCCACCGCGTCTCCTATGCCCTGGCCCAGCGGCCCGGTTGTAACCTCCACGCCCGGCGTCCTGCCAAATTCGGGATGTCCCGGGGTTTTACTGTTCCACGTTCTAAATTTCTCAATATCTTCAAGTGACAGATCGTAACCGGTTAGATATAGAAGCGCATAGAGGAGCATAGAACCATGTCCTGCCGATAAGACAAACCTGTCTCTGTCCGCCCAGCCCGGATCTGAAGGATTATGTTTCAGGTGCCTCGTCCACAGGGTATAGGCCATCGCCGCGCCACCCATAGGCAGCCCCGGATGTCCCGATTTCGCCTTCTGTATCGCGTCAACCGCAAGAAAACGCATCGTATTGATGGAAAGTTCCGCTAATCGTGTTTTGGCGTTATCACCCATATATATATCAGCTCCTTGAAAAATATTTACAAGACGTACTGGCTCATCTCTCTGCAAGTACTGGAAGAACATACAAGAATGCTCCCTCTCTTAAAATGCCGGCATATGACACAAGCATAGCGAACCCATCCCCCCCTGCATTCGGGTTTACTACTTGATTCCGCGGTAATTCTCAAGAAAAATGTAAGATAGCCGGATTAGATACGTGAGTGTATTTATTTCATGGCAGGTTTTCAAACTCGGCAACCATCACTGTATGGTCAGACGGTTTTTCGGCAAGCCTCGGTTCAAGATCAATATGACAGTCAACCGACAAGTTGGCCAGCGAAGAGGTCGCGAGTATATGATCAACCCGCCAGCCCAGTCCTCTGTTTACCGCCGCCGGAACCCTGTAGTCGAAAAACGCGTATTGTCCGGCCTCTCCAGGATGATGTTTTCTGAAGACATCGGACAGGCCCCACGAAGTGATGGAGTCGAAAGCGTCCCACACCTCCGGCGTAAAATCGGCATGTCCCAGGAGTCTTTTGGGATCATGGACATCAATTGTCTCACGGGCAACATTAATATCCCCGCAGCAGACAAGCATATCATCCGGGGAATAATGCCTTTTCAGAAAATTGCGAAGCCGGTCAAACCACTGAAGTTTGTACTGAAACTGGGGCAGATCCCTGCCGCGTCCCTGAGGTACATACAGGTTCAATACCGATATGCCGGAGAATACGCCCCGGATAAGGCGGTCTGTATCAAACGGCTCCGTATCCTCCATACCGAAAGAGACCTCCTCCGGCTTTTTCAGGGATGCTATGGCTACGCCACTGTACCGTTTCCCCCCGCTGAAGATCACATGGTAACCGGCCTGCTCGAAATCCCCCACCGGAAATTTTGCATCCTCAACCTTGGTCTCCTGCATACACAGGACATCGGGATGGTTCTCCCGAAGCCACGGTATGACAATATGGAGGCGTGAGCGGATGGAATTCACATTGTAGGTGGCAATCTTGAACATAGTCATCACCAATCAGTCAGATAAAGCATACCCTATCATTCCAGCCTGTTTTTTTCAAAAATATTATATGCATCTCGATATTGAGGTAAGTGAAGTTGCAAGACCCTCTAGTTTTGTGTACCATATGCGACAAATCACTGTAGCAAGGAGGATATATGAAAGCGTTGGTCACATACTACTCGAAAACAGGCAACACGGAAAAGCTAGCCAGTGCAATATACGAAACGATCCCCATCGCAAAAGAGCTCAAGCCCGTCCAGGATGTGGAAAGCATCGCCGGATATGACATCATATTCTGTGGATTCCCGGTTCTTGCCCACAGCGTACCGGGAAAGGTTCAGCCCTTCATCAAGAAACTCCCTGGGGGGCAAAAGGTAGCCTTCTTCTCATCCCACGGTTCTCTACGCGGCGGCCAACTGCCAAAACAGGCGTTCGAACACGCCATCAGCCTCGCCTCCAAGGCAACCATACTCGGCCACTTCGGTTGCCGGGGAAGTGTGGACCCAAAGATTATCGAAACCCTGATGCAGAAACCGGAACACAGGGCATGGGCCCAGGAGGCCCAAAGCGCTGAAGGACACCCCGACCAGGGAGACTTTGAGGATGCAAAAAAATTCGCGTTGGAGATGATCGCCAAGATCGGTTCATAATCAAGGAGACCATCAACAATGTATAAAACGACACTTAAAGGAAGGGCTGATTCAAGAACTCCCCGACTTTCTACGCTGCGAAGGACGGCAAGCAATTCAGGCGCTTTGATTTGATTGATCGGGTAATTGCCGATCCAGGGGAAAAGATCGCGTTCCAACAAGAAAAAACCCGCTATTTCTAGCGGGTTCTGTACTTCTTTGGACTGTATTGGATTAGGTTTTGGTGGAGGCGGCGGGAGTCGAACCCGCGTCCGAAAATATTCCACTGGAGTTTCTACGTGCATAGCCTTTGATTTAGATTCGCGCCTGAAAACTCCCAGAGGCAGGATTGATCAGGTACTATCCTGTTTAGTTCTCGCCTCACTCCCTCCAGGAAAGAGAGATCGGCCAGCCCGCCTATATGACGCCCTCATCCGACCCGGCAGACATGGTCGGGAGACCGGTAGCCGTCTAAGCGGCTACAGCGTAATCGTAGTTGTCTGCGATTATGTTTTCCTACCTGTTTAACGAGGCCTGTAGGAACCTCGGCACGCGGCTACAGCTTCACCTATCCCCGTCGAAACCGTGACGCCCCCATTTAAAAGATCGGTAATTATGGCTTTAGTATAGACACCTTCATCGCTCAAGTCAAGAAAGCAAAGGGGCCTGTCACCAGCCTCTGTTCCGCGCGCTCATGTCTCTCTGCGCGTCCCGCATATCGTCCTTTCTTTTGATATCTTCCCTCTTGTCATAAAGCTTCTTGCCTTTTCCGACACCGATCTCTACCTTCACTTTTCCGTTTTTGAAATACATCTTCAGGGGAATAAGTGTCAGCCCTCTTTCGTTTGACTTTCCGTAGAGCTTTTTTATCTCTCGTTTGTGCAGGAGCAGTTTGCGGACCCTCAGGGAGATATGGTTGGAACGGTTCCCGTGGGAATAGGGACTTATGTGCATATCATAGACGAAGACCTCTCCATTTTTCACATGGGCGTAGCTGTCCTTCATGTTTCCCCTGCCTTCGCGGAGAGCCTTCACCTCGGTCCCGGCAAGGACAATCCCAGCCTCATAGGTATCATCTATGAAATAGTTGCGTCTTGCCAGTTTGTTCTGACATATAATCTTTTCAGCGGTTTCATTTTTTTTTGCCATTATGCTACTTCCTTATCTCTCCGCGGACATTTTATATAAAGCGCTACCATCCACGTCATGTCCCGGAAGATAATCCATCTTCACATGACTCATAGACTTGAAGATGTTCTCGCGCACATCTTTATTATCCTTCTCCATGTCATCCAGGAGCCTCTTTATATACATCCTGCGTGAGATTTTGCTCGTAGGGCACCCGTTTTCTATCACGGGAATATTTTTCTCCCTTGCATACTTTTTGATCAGCGGTTCCCTGATATACGCTAGAGGACGGATAATGTGAAACTTCCCTCCGAACACAGACTGGTCCGGCATCATCGTACTGATCTCCCGGCCATAGAAGATATTTATAAGCAGCGTCTCTATGATGTCGTCCTTATGATGGGCAAAGGCTATCCTGTTGCACCCATTTTCGTTTGCTATTTCGAATATCCTCTTTCTCCTCATCCTTGAGCAGAGAAAACAGGGATTCTTTTTGTTGTAATCGCTGTGTGCCAGGGGCCCTATATCGGTCTTTTCCATTATATACTCATGCCCGTTTTTCCTCAGACAATTCTCCAGCTCAGCATACCCCCTGTATTCCTCATCAAAACCCAGGTCTATATTAACCGCCAGGATCGAAAATTGCGGGAGAAACACCATGGAAGTGTTGAGCAGATTGAGAAGCACAAGGCTGTCCAGACCACCCGAAACGCCAACCAGTATCCGGTCACCCTCTTTTATCATATTATAATCCACAGCAGCCTTTTCCAGCCACTTTTTGAGATGCAGATAAAGTTTTGTACTTTTTTCCCTTGGCAAAACCCCTTCCCTCCCGGAGTATCCTTTAAAGAAATGAGCGTCAACGAACGCTGTAATTCACATTTTGTTACTTTACCACGAAAATCAGACCTCACGCAAACAGGAAATATCTTTAGTAATTGCGATGTAATAACAGACCGGCAATAAAAATAAAAAAAATCTTGACATCTGTCATATTTTCCTTTTAGACTGTTATCCAAGTGTTTTTGCGAGAAATTTGGCAAGGATTATTTATCTAAAATATCAGCAAAGAGAGAAACAAGTCGCCAAAGAATAAACCCTCCTTGAGGGAGCTTGGAAATCTGTTAAGTATACTGAACGTACCTTCAATGAGCGCGCCTTTAGCTTCGTCAGCGATTGTTTTTGAACGGAGGGTTCCACCAGATGATACCGCTAATTCTAAACACACCTGAAGCAATGCTTAAAATCAGGGTGGTAACTGCAAGGGATTCTTCCGCAGAAACTTTGAAGCGTTTGCAGGAGATAGGCGTCCTCCACATAGAAGAACCCCGGGAACTAAATCCCACCGACAGAACAGCAATAGAAGAAAAACGAAATCTCATAAGAAAAATATCTGCCAATATCAATGATATCCTGTCGTATGTGAAGGGAGAACATAAAGTTCTCATACCGGAAGGCGCGAAAACTCAGCCTCTGGATAAGATATTACACCAGACGAGCAGGCTGCGTGATAAATGCGCCCGTCTCCGGGAAGATGCAGCAAAACTGGAAGCAAATATCTCCAACATGGAAGGTCTGGGCAGATATCTGGATATTCTGTCACATGAGATAAACCTCTCGCTGAGAGATCTGAACTATTCCGGAAATTACCTGTCAGCCAGGGTATTCGTATTCCCGGCAGAAACCTGCAAGATATTTACAGAAAAAGCCAGCCAGTACCTTCTTCAACACATAACTGCCTTTTCAAAAGACAAAACGGAAACGGTAATCTATACTATTGTCAGAACCACCAGTCAAAATATAGTGGAAACGCTGGCGAGAGATCTCGGTGTGTTGCCCCTTGAGATACCTGACGAAGAGTTAGCCTTAAGAGAATTTGCCGCGAAGAAAGATGACATAATCAGAAAAAAAGGGGAAGCGGTCACTGAATTAGAAAGAGAAATAGAAGCTATTACCTCAGAAAACCTGGAGCGGATCATACTCTACAGAGAAACCGTCTTTAAGGAAGATGAAATGCTGTCTGCTATCAAGCAGACAGCTGAAACTCGATATGTCTCACTGACTGAAGGCTGGGTTCCCCGGAGCAAAGCGGATTTCATAGTATCACAGATAAGGAAATCCTTTGACCATACATTTGTCGATTCAAGCCAGCCAGGACCTTTGGATGAACCACCAACAAAACTGCAAAACCCGCGCATCATCAGACCATTTGAGGTTATCGTAAATCTCTTCAGTCTGCCTAAATATGGCGGGTGGGATCCGACACCAAGCGTGGCCTATTTCTTTGCCTTCTTTTTTGGTCTCATGCTCTGCGATGTTGTCTACGCCGTAGGTCTGCTGATCCTTGCCAAGTTTGCCCTTGATAAACTCGTCGATGACCCCTCCGCCGAGGGAGTCGAGCTGTTCCGAAAGGTATTGTATATAAGCGGAGGAGTTGCTCTCATCTTCGGTATACTTTCAGGAACATATCTGGGGGATTTTCTGTATATGTATTTCGGTGTTGAGTTACAAAAGCTCGCTCTCGCGAAGTGGGTGCAAAATCAACTCTCAGACCCGATTACATTTATTATCATCTCGCTCTTAATCGGCCTTGTACACGTGAACATAGCTCATATTCTTTCCCTCATAAAAGGAATAAAAGAAAGAAACAAAGGATTAGTCATCAGTAAGATAGGTATCCTCATTATAGAAATCTTTGGAATACCTTACATCTTTAAAATGTTGCTACATGTTAATCTCCTTCCGCTCAGTACCTCAATATATGCATTTATGGTTTATCCTATGGTTATTGGCCTGATATTAATCGTTATATCGGGATTTATGCAAATGGGTGGTCTGGGAGGAATTTTCTGGATATTTGAGCTGACCGGTTTGCTCGGTGACATTATGTCATACTCGCGACTGGCAGGGGTTGGTCTCGCTACATTTTATCTCGCTTCTGCTTTCAACCTCCTGGCTAACTGGATTTCGACTGGTATCTCAGGATTAATTCCGGGCATTATCGGCATAACTCTCGGATTTATTATCGGTACTATTCTTTTTGCTGTCTTCCATGTCTTAAATTTGTTGCTCAGCAGTTTGGCTGCTTTCATACATTCTCTCAGACTTTGCTTCGTGGAATTTCTGTTGAAGTTTTATGAAGGAGGTGGAAAAGAATATAATCCATTCCATCTTAGAGCACAAAGAGAAATAATAGTAGGCAAAAAAATCTAAAAAGGGGTGAGAAAATGACTGAGATACAAGCTTTGGCTACGCTTGGGGGGGCTATCGCATTGGGGGGTGGACTCGCCGGTTCAGCAATCGGAATAGCAATGGCAGCATCGGCAGGAGTTGCAACAATAGCTGAAGAACCCGGCCAGATGAGAAACGTTATCGTACTGGCTTCGCTACCCATGACACAGAGTTTTTATGGATTGATTATTCTGATTATGATTTTGACTGTCGTACTTCCGGGACTACCCGCTACCGGAGGTGCCGGCATAGGAGTACTGGCCGTCGGTGTCATCGGCGGCTTGGCTGAATGTTTCTCCGGCGCTTTCCAGGGGTCGGTCTGTGCTTCAGGTATAGCCCTTCTCCCGAAAACAAAAGGAGGGATCCTTACCTCAGCGATGATGCTTGCCGTTTTCGTCGAGCTTATCGGAGTTCTGGGACTCGTTTTCTCCGTTATGACGCTAAGCATACTCAAGCTTATGTAATGATAATCAAAGGTGACAATTATGGAAACCGACAAAATAAGAGCGGCTATCCTCGATAAAGCGCAAAAAGAGGCGGAAGAGATCACAGTCAGTGCCAGGTTAAAAGCCGAGGAACTGATAACAAACGCAAACGAACAAAAGAAAAAACGGTTCGAGGAGGAGAAAAAACGGATTATATCAGAGGCCAAACGCGAGGCATCGAGGATACTGGCACAATCCTCCCTCAAGGCACGGCAGGAAATACTGAGGGAAAGAGATGCCGTCATCAACAAGATTATAACAAAGGTAAAAGAAGATCTGTCTAAGGAGGCAACTGATGAAGGTGTATTCCTCCACCTTATCAATGAAGCACTGGAAGCTTTTGAAACAAAAGATAAACTGAGGCTGCTCGTATCTCAAAAAGATATCTCCATCGTCCGCAAAGTCGTGGAAGGAGATGACACCCTGAAGGAACAGATAGCGGAAGTCAGTGAATTTGATTGTATGGGGGGCGTTATGGCAGAGTCAATGGACGGCATGATCAGCATTGACAACACGTTCGATATGAGAGTTGAGATGCTTACACCAAAGATTCTGCCCAGACTGGGCAGAGAACTTTTCGGGGCTGGTGAATAGTGAACCTGATAAGCGCACGTTATGCATTTATATCGGCCTACCTCAAAGGTGAAGAGACCAGGAGTGTAAACCGCGAACATATCAACGAGATACTGCAGAGATCCGCAAATATTCAAGACGCCCTGGAAATCATAAGTGACACAGATATTGGCGGATACCTGTTGGACCAGCCGATCAAAACCTTTGATGATGCCGACAATTACTTATGGATATATATGGGCGAATGCCTGAAACGTCTTGAGGGCTTTAGTATACCCCCCGAAATGTCACGCATAATAAGCCTGTACGTTGAGAAGTACGATGTCCTGAATATAAGAATAGCGCTCAGGATGTTCTCAAGAAGAGCAATATCCTCCATGATACCCCTGGGTACGATTCATGACAGGGAATATCTGGAAGAAATGTCTGCCGCAAGGGAAAAGGATAAAGTATCCGAAATCCTTGCAAGATGCAATCTTGGCGACTATATCCGGACTATGGAGGATATCAACGAAAAAGATCGGCAATCTGTATCCGAAGGGGAAGTTAAACTGCAAAACATCTACCATCAGAAGGTATTGAAAATTCTCAAAAACATGAGCGACGGACATTTGCTCGTACATGCCTTTGAAAGCATTATCGATTCAGCAAATTTACAGACAATTTTCCGGTTATCCCTGGGAGGCAGTTATACCGCGAGTGCGCCGGTGCTCAGCGGCGGCCGCGTGCTCCCGGAAGATACCATAAGAGAATTGCTCACGCTGAGGATAACAGAAATAACAGGAAAATTGGAAAATACAGGATACCATATGATGTCACAGGATGTAGCCAAAGGCTATGAAAAGGATGGGAAAATCACGATTGTAGACAAGGTAACCGAAAAATACAGATTCAGGCTGTTGAAAGATCTGCTCTCCCCCAGGGTATTATCTACTTCGAATATGTTGTGGTACCTGCTGCTTAAGGAACTGGAGATACGAAATTTGAGACTGATTTTTAAGATACTTTCAGACGGAATACCGGCAGCAGAAATAAGGGAACTGGTAATTGCGACATGACTAAACCTGAAAAGATAGACATAGCCATAATAGGAAACAGGGATCAGACAGCGCTGGCGAGACTTGCCGGTGTCGAGAAGTACCGGATAATAGAAGATTCGGAAGACATTAATGAAAAGGTCAAGGAGGCCCTTATGGATCTCTCTGGTGACAGTTCTGTAGGAATAATAATGATACCGGAAGAATGGACCGGGGGTGCGGCAGATGTACTGAAGTACATAAGACAGAGTAAAAAAAGAACGGCAATTGTAATAGAAATTCCTTCAGGATTTACAACAGAGGAACGGGATATCAGAGGATATTACAAGGCATACACAAAAAAACTTATAGGCTTCAACGTAAATATCTGATGTTGCCGGGTACGGCCTGATAGCCATGTAAACAGCCTGTCAGAAGCCCCGGTAAAGGGGAAAACAGACTGCTACTTGCGGTGAGGCTGTAATTGTTTTAATTCACTCTAAATATCAAAGCGAGGCATGATCGATGGGTAAAATATGGAAAATTTCGGGGCCGGTTGTAATCGCCGAAGGAATGAGAGGTTCCCAGGTATACGAGGTTGTCGATGTAGGTGATGAAAGACTTACGGGAGAGATCATCGGCCTTGAGAGAGATAAAGCGGTCATTCAGGTATATGAGGACACCATAGGGCTCAGGGTCGGCGAACCGGTAACGGGAACAGGCGAAATTCTCATGGTGGAACTGGGGCCAGGGCTTGTCGGAAACATTTATGACGGTGTTCAGAGATCCCTTGTCACCATGATGGACGACATCGGCGATTTTCTTGTACGTGGAGTGCGTACAGATCCCCTCGACCGGAAGAAAAAATGGCATTTTACCCCCTCCGTCAATATCGGTGACACGGTACAGGAGGGTGATATCATCGGAAGCGTTCCGGAAACGGGTCTTATAGAGCACAGAATAATGGTGCCGATAGGAACTCAGGGCACAATCCTGGAGATATCGGAAGGGGACTTTACCATAGAAGAAACCGTTGCATTGCTGGAACATGAAGGCATAGAAAAACCTCTGACTCTCATGCAGAAATGGCCGGCAAGAAAACCCAGACTATACAAGCAAAGATTTAATCCCGAAGATCTTCTTATAACCGGTACAAGGATTATGGATTATCTGTTTCCTCTGGCACTCGGTGGAAAGGCAGCCATACCGGGAGGCTTCGGCACCGGCAAGACCGTTACCCTGCAACAGATGGCCAGATGGTCCCAGACACAGTTGAACATCTATGTAGGGTGTGGTGAGAGGGGAAACGAAATGGCGGATGTCCTTCACAGTTTCAAAAAACTGAGAGATCCTGCGACCGACCGCCTTCTGCAGGAAAAAGAGATCTTTATTGCCAACACATCTAATATGCCGGTCGTTGCCCGAGAGATAAGCATCTTTATCGGTATCACCATGGCCGAATATTTCAGGGATATGGGATATGATGTCCTTCTCGTGGCCGACTCAACATCAAGATGGGCCGAGGCAATGAGAGAAATCGGCGCGAGGCTGGAAGAAACACCGGGTGA
>CAYLXS010000026.1:11188-13711 GCA_964387765.1 uncultured Syntrophaceae bacterium | reverse complement strand
GAAACCATCCCCACCTTTACGCTCATCTTTGCCCGCTTTATGCTGGCATTCCTCTTCTTCGCCGCCTTGATGATCCGTCATGGCGTACCCTCCTTTACACCAAAAGATCATTTGAAGCTCTTTGTTATGGCCATTTTCGAGCCGGGCCTCTATTTTCTCTGCGAGACCCATGGGCTCCTGTACACTTCAGCGGCCAAGGTATCGCTTATTATTGCCACCATCCCCATAACGGTCATGATCCTTTCGGCAATCATACTGAAGGAGAAAACGAACCGCCTGGGTATCATCGGCATCCTGCTCTCTCTTGTGGGAATCGCCATCCTGGTCACCGGCGATCCCGATTTCGTCTGGGGCCTGGGCGGATCTCTGAAGGGTGATCTCATTGTCTTCGGGGCCGTGATCTCGGCGACTTTCTATATTGTCAGTGCCCGGAACCTCGGCATGCGGTATTCGTCACGGGAGATCACCAGTATGCAGTGTTTTTACGGGGCTGTCTTCTTCGCGCCCGCCCTCTTCCTGGATTTTCCAACCCTCTCCTGGGCGGCAATCAGCCCACGATCACTGGTAGCGCTGTTTTACCTGACGGTCTTTGCCACGGTGGCCGCCTTTTTGTTCTACAACTACGCCCTCACCAAGATACCGGCCTCGCGGGCTTCTATCTTCATCAACGGTATTCCCGTGGTAACGGCCCTGGGTGCCTGGGTTATTCTGGGCGAACGTCTGACCCTGCTTCAGTTGGCGGGTGGAACCCTGGTGCTTGCCGCCGTCTTCATCACCAACCTCATGAACAGAAACAGGGCTGCTCTTTCCGCTAATTGAAGCTCCCCTGTGCCATATTATGGCATTATAATGGAAAACAGCTGGATTTGTATTCTATCGTGGCCTGCGGCATTAGATGTTCATCAATGGCAAAGCTCAGGGGGTGTAATCTTGCCGTTCAGAATGCACCCTTCTTCTACAACCAGATTACCGCACTGGATAGTTCCCCGGACATTCGAAGTGCCAAGAAGCGTCAACGTTCCTGCGACAATGATGTTCCCTTCAAATCTGCCGGCAATGGTAAATTTCTCTGATGTGACATCGGCCTTGATGAAGCTTCCCTCTTCCGTGATAACTGACTCGGCATTGAGGACACCTTCTACAGTGCCTGCCACAATAAGATATTCCTTGAAATCCAGGGTTCCATTAAGACTGCAACCCTTGTTAATAATAGAGATATCCTTGTCTTTCTCTTTATCTTTCACTCCTGATCTCCTCAATCGCCTTCGCCTCGCCTCTCATCAGTCAACGGGTGTGGATTTGTAATCTACAATATTAACAGGCATCAAAGCAAGGGAGATTTTACCACGGCTGACTCGGATATTGCATCCGTCATGGTTTCTCCCGAGAAGCGTCGCGATCCTTGTGCCGGCAACACGTTCGCCCATTTTTATCGGAATAGACTCGCTCTCTCCCCTGATAACTATCGTTAGTCCGCCGGGAGCCACATTGTTCTTTATATCCATAATCTTCATCGAGTCACTCAGCTTCAGTTTTATTACTTCGCCATCGGAAACCCATTTCTTGTCGGTTCCGTTGAAAGACAACAGCATATACTCGAAGAGAGGGGGCTTTATATCGAAGAACAGACGTCCTATTATATCTTTGTCTCTGGAGACAATTACCTGGTAGACCCTTCCCTTTTTATAAAGAGAATATCTTTCCCACAGGTCTGTTGCCGTGTCGATTATATATCCCCTGTCTTCACCGGTATTGACGCGACTATTCCCCACAAAGCCCTTGAAGTTGCATGTCACCCCGGCAAGAGAACCGGGGTTGGTCTCCGCGTCCACCAGTTCAAGGAGATCGCCCTTTACTATATCCACGTGGGAACCGTTCGGATAATATCCTTCTTTCCCATTGATTTTGATCTTGAAAAAGACAACGCCGGGATTGACAGTTACCGAATGACCGGAAGGAGGTTTCTCACTGAATGAGATATTGAATGCGCCGCAGAGAATGTGGTCTTTTCTGATCAAAACGTGCGTGGGTCCGGTCAGAGAAAATGGCTTATTCACATCATTCACCGATCCATATCCCTCTATGTCGGCGCTGAATCCGCGTGCATAATTCCCCTCTATATGGATGATTTTTATAGTATCATTCGGATAGATATGCAGTGTCTCACCGTTGGCCACAACAACGGGTGAACTGTCATTAATCTTCACCACAGCATATTTCATCTGAGGCGTACTCAGGCCGATGCCCGGTACCTCCGGTATAATGTTGAACATTTCCATGAAGGCGTTGATTGCGAGATTGTGATGGTATATCCTCGTTTCCAATGGAAGAGATTTACTCGATTCAATGCCGAATGCCGGTATGCCGCACTCATACAGGGCATAATACGTTGCCGATTTTCTCTGTTCCGGGTGCAGAGAATCGCTGGCCCTGGTACGATGATTGTTGATGTGAAAAAGGTGGTCGGGATTGTCGATGTGCTCGTTGATTTTTGAAATGGCATTCCTTGCCAGCTTGCCGAGA
>CAYLXS010000026.1:0-11088 GCA_964387765.1 uncultured Syntrophaceae bacterium | reverse complement strand
ATTGTCGATGTGCTCGTTGATTTTTGAAATGGCATTCCTTGCCAGCTTGCCGAGAGCTATTATATTCCCCCTGCCTGGATCGCTGTAGTTTTCGCAGTCCATTATTATCGACTGGCCGTACCTCTTGGGGTTTTTCATCTCGTTCTGCCAGGTGTCCCTGTAGAATCCCGATCCGTCATGAAGATTCAGCAGACAATCACTTTCCGATATCAATTGCTTCAATATGGAAACGACCTGTGCCTCGTAATTTTTCCGTGAAGATCCGGAAAACTTGCGGTTCATATCCTCATTGACCTGCCGCCGGTTGAGGATTATGGAGTAATAATTCGCGCGCGGAACAACGATGAGGTTTCCCCGCACAAGTTCCATATCCGCGTAGAGGTCCGCTGACAAAAATCCGCCGGGTTCGTCTCCCTGTATGCCACCTATTATAAGTATTGTTTTACCGGGAATCTTGCCGTTTATCCTGTAAATGTTCAATTCGTAGTCTGTATTATGAAAAAAAGTCTCTACTGTATTTCTGCCGTGGCAGATTGCCGGCAAACATACCAGGGCCACGAGGGAGAGAATAAAGAAAATGATAAATGTTGATTTGAATTTTGTAAGAAAACGTGCTGGTGTCATTAATAATATATCTCAATGCTTCTGCCAGATTGTTGGGCAAATTTATGATTCTGTTTGTTTATAGTGACAGTTCTTTTTTTAATCTGAGCGTTCCATCCTTTGCATAAATTAGAATGGAAACCGAACCGTATCTGCTTTTACCGGATATTGGAGTAAAAACGCCTTCCATATGCTTGAAACGGGCAATATAAAAGTATTCCCCCTGCTTATACGTCTCAGGGAGTCCGTTGACGAGCGACGTATTCGGGTAGATTTTGCAGGGACTGGAAGAACCGGGTGCGGGGTTGAGGATGACAAACGCATAACCAGAAATGTAATCCCCGTCAGCATCCTGACTTCTTATTATAAATCTGACTTTGAATGTTTTGTTGTTTTTATCATATATTGTCTTTATTTCTTCGATGGAAACAAATAGTTCCCCTTTCGTATCATTATCACTTTTCGCAATGATCGGCTTTGTTTCCTTCTTCTTTTCGACGGTAGCGAGAATTTTCTGTTTCTTATGAAGTGTCTTTATCTCCGCCCTGAGGATTTCAGCCTCTTCCGAAAGCTCATCTTTCTCCTGACTGATGAGGTCTGTGCGCTGCCTGGCGATTGCAAGCTCTCCAGCCAGTTTATTGGTGCTGACAGTGCAGGGTTTGCTGTAAAGCCAGAGGCTGCAGGCTATTGCGGCAAAAAGAGTTGCTATAAAACATATGGATAACAGGACCAGGGACCTCTTAGTAACCTTAAAAGGTCCATGACGTTTCCTGTCTCCAATTATGATGACAAGCCAGCTTTTGGTTTTTTTATCATTTTCCATCATTCGAAATCTATTTCGCGGTCTTTGATTTCCATGTTTCTTTACATATTTTCCAGGAATCATCAATATTTTTAAAATATAAAACCTTGGTCCCCACATCGTTTATACGCGATGAGCTATAGTGCTGTTCGAATGTAGCAATCAATTTACCAGTTGAACGATGTGACATCTTGAGGTTTTTTATACCGATATGAATATTTTTGTTTAACCGGTAGAGGATCAGCTTATGTGCAAGCCAGTCATCAAGATTCATCCCTTTGGATTTGAAATCCGCAGTATAAAAGGATGCATAATCCTTCATATCTCCCGATTCCCAACTGACAATCCATTTATTAACAAGTTCTATTATTTCATCATGGCTGGCATAATCATTATTAGTCTCTTCAAGCACTGCGATAAGCCGATGTTCCTTTTCGGGGCTTAATACTATATCTCCTTCGATATGCCATTTGTTGCGCCATTTCTTGAGAAACAGCCTCCTCGGGCCCGCCTCGTAAGGACACCCGTTTACAGTAAATTCCTGCTGAAACACAGCCACTGTGTATTTGTCGTGTTTTAACAGCGAAAGGTTCTTTGGTGTAAAGGTAATGACCCCTCCGTATTTTTTTAATGTTCTTATCTGTCTGGCGAGTTGATATTCCCTCTTTTTATCATAAATGAAATCCTTCCCATAGAGGCTGTCAAGCTTCTGGACCTTGCCGTCGGATACGATATCCGCCCATCTGTCGACAAAAGATATCAGGTCTTCTTCAAGGGAGACGCGTATTAAGGCGGGCACCCATTTAATGTAGTCTTCAATGATAATGGGCGTCTCATTAAGTGTAATAAATCGAGAAACATATTTAATGTCCCCGTTTTCAAGGGCAATGCAGCCATTTGACTGGTAGGGACTCAGCGGTTTGTCGGTACCGTGTATCCATATATTGTTGCCGTCTTTCCCCTCTTTCTTATCGAGAATATTTGGATAACTGAGATCAAAAGCCATGGGACCATAGATGGCACTGAGGTCCCCATCGGGGAAAAACTTTATTGGGAAGTAGATACCCTCTGGTGTTCTGGCGTCTCCTGATCTGATTTTTGTTCCCTTGTTTTTGCCGGTGGAACAAACCGTCTCGTACGTACGCTGAAAGGAAACCCCATCAAAATAATATACAAAGAGTCGCTGCATTGTCTTGTCTATGACGATGGCATGTCCAACCGGCAAACAAATTAGAGAATCAGGAATGAAGGATATCGTTTCATCAGTCGTATTTGCCCCAAATCCTGTGACGGGATTCATCGCGCTGATGAGAAAGAAAATGCCCACAAGAAAGAGGGTCACAGATTTTGATTGGCACCGCGCCATTTTATGCTTTTTCATAAAAAAGCAGTAACTGTCTTTATGAAATATCATATATAGCTGCGCCTTTAATTCTGTAATAGATAATAACTGCCACCTGCAAAACCGGCTGGGCCGATTGTTTTACCTGATCCCCGCTAAAACGTGCTATGTGTAAGCTTTAATAAAGAAAAAATCAAGGAATTTCAAGGGATGTGTTTATAGATCATTGATATCCTCAACACCGATGTCTTATTAATTGCCGGCATAATAGAGTTTTTACGAAGGTACCTGGATTAAATCTTTCCTGTAACAAAATACGACAACAATTACATTGACAAGAATACATAGATATGAAATATAAGTAACTAATATATAACAATATTATATTAACAAAATAAAGACGGAAAATAAAAGATTCTGTTTATTTATGAGAATCTTCGTTCAAGATCAAGGCGTGCGAAAAAGATAACCGCAGTTATATAGTTGATATTCCGAGGATTATTTTTTGAGTATAACGCAGAGATTGGATGAAAAGACCATTAATAAACAGAAGCATAAAAGGAGATGAAAATAATGCATTTTACTCTTTACAGCGGCGGGCATAAGGGAACCGAGGCCGAGTTCGGAAAACTCGCGGAGCGCTGGGGGATTCAGGAGGTTAATTTTTCGTTCGAGGGACACAATATCGAACGCACCAGAGGTGTGCGGAAACTGAGCCAGGAAGAGCTTGCCAAAGGTGATGTCAGCATGGAAATAGTCTCTGCCCGCATGGGACGGAGTTATTCGAAGGCTGAAACAATACGGAAGGTCATACAGTCTATTTTTCACATGGTCAACAATGGCTACCACGTAATAGCAGTCGGATGGATACAGCCGGATGACACTGTCAAAGGAGGGACCGGCTGGGGCGTTGAGCTTGCAAAGCTCTTTAACCGTCCAGTCAGCGTATATGACCAGGAGCGCAAAGGGTGGTTTTCATGGAAGGATAACAAATGGGTTGCTGAAATGCCGGTTATAACTGATAAAACATTTGTTGGAACAGGAACCAGAAATCTTAGTGATGAAGGCCGTAAAGCAATTCACCAGCTTTTTGAAGACTCCTTCGGACCTGCAAAATAGAATTAAGATCTTAGCGGCAACAGATACGGTATAGCAGGGTCAATCCGGTTGAAACGGATTGTCCCCTGCCTACTGCGTCAGTTAATATCCCGTGCCTTAAAGAACTCTATCTCCGGCCACTCTTTCATACGGTGGTCGAGCTGCCATTCACTTGTTGTCAGAAAAGATAGACAGCCTTCAGCATCCCTTGCCAGATTGGATGCATTTTTTTTCTCAAATTCAGCCATTTTTTTGCGATCACTGCACCTGATCCAGCGTGCAACATTAAAATTCACCGGTTCATATATGGCATCCACACCATATTCCGCCTTTAAACGGGCCATGATCACTTCAAACTGGAGGACACCGACTGCTCCCAGAATATAGGCTCTGCCCGTAACAGGCCTGAAAACCTGGACAGCCCCCTCTTCCGCGAGCTGGATCAATCCTTTCTGGAGAGACTTCGCCTTTAACGGGTTATTCAGACGCACACGCCTGAAATGTTCGGGCGCAAAATTGGGAATCCCTCTGAATTTCAAAGGTTCTTTCTCGGTAAACGTATCGCCGATCTTTATGGTTCCATGGTTATGAATACCAATAATATCTCCAGGAAATGCCTCCTCCACATTCTCCCTGTCCTGTGCCATAAATATTGTCGCGTTGGCAAGAATTACCTCTTTTCCAATCCTGTGGTGAACAACTCTCATTCCCCTTGTAAATTTCCCTGAACAGATCCTGACAAACGCAATTCTGTCCCTGTGGGCAGGGTTCATATTAGCTTGTATTTTAAAAGCAAAGCCTGAAAATTCTTTTTCGTATGGTGAAACCTCACGGGAAACAGACAGTCGCGCACCTGGATGGGGAGCCAGCTCCACAAATGCATCCAGCATCTCTTTGACACCGAAATTGTTGATGGCGCTCCCGAAAAAAACCGGCGTCTGACTTCCTTTTAAAAAATGCCGGCGCTCAAACGGATCGACGGCGCCCTCAAGCAGCGCAATGTCTTCCCGCAGTTCATCGGCCTGCTCTTTTAAAAGTTCATCCAGAACAGGATCAGACAGATCATTAATAACGATCCCCTCCTGTCCGAGAGTTTCCCTGCCCGGTTCAAAAATATGCAGCTGTTTGTGAAAAAGATTGTATACACCTTTAAAACGCTTGCCCATCCCAATAGGCCAGGAAAGCGGCGTACATTCGATCTGCAGTTTATTCTCGATATCATCAAGGATATCAATAGGCGCGATACCTTCACGATCAAGCTTGTTTATGAATGTAATGATCGGGGTGTTGCGCATCCTGCAGACCTCCATCAGTTTTTCGGTCTGAGGTTCCACCCCCCTGGCGCTGTCAATTACCATCAGGGCACTGTCGACGACAGTCAACACCCTGTATGTATCTTCTGAAAAATCCTGGTGGCCCGGTGTGTCTAACAGATTAATCTCAAAATCCCTGTAGTTAAATTTCATTACAGAAGTTGTAACTGAAATACCTCTTTCCTGCTCAATCGACATCCAGTCACTGGTAGCATGTCTGGCAGCTTTCTTTGCCTTAACAGCCCCCGCCTGCTGGATCGCTCCGCCGAAAAGGAGAAGCTTTTCCGTCAGCGTGGTTTTGCCCGCATCAGGATGACTGATAATCCCGAATGTTCGTCTCCGGTCAACCTCTTTTTGATTAAAATTAGACATATTCTTTTAAACAGCCTCATGAACCTGAACAGCTCGGCCGCCAATCCTTGCATAATTTAAGGAATTATGCACTCTTCCGGCTGCCTGTTTTTCAACTTCAAAAAACGAGAATTCCCTATTAAGACTAATCTCCCTGATCATGTCTGAGTCAATTCCAGATTTGTCGCAGATTAAACGTACAATAGCGCCCTTATTGATTTTATCCAGCTTGCCCACATTAATAAAAAATCTCCGGGTTTTTCCTGACTCAAGACGCTTTTTTCTCTTTACAGGTTTGGGCTTTGCTCTGAACTCATCCACGTTCTTAGATTCAGGTCTGGTCTTCGATCTGGGTTTAGTGGTTGCATTAATATCATCCGCATATCGTTTTTCACAGATAGCTTTACCGGCAGGTACTTTATTAAATTCAAAACGTATATTAAGCCTTTTCCCCAGCATATGAATACGGCTGATTTCTTTTGAATTGACAAGCGCAATGGAAATACCTGATTTCCCCACACGCCCTGTTCTTCCACTTCTGTGAGTATAAATATCCACTCCATCCGACAGATTATAATGAATTACATGCGTAATATCATCCACATCCAGACCTCTTGCCGCAACATCAGTTGCCACAAGAATTCTGACTGAACCCCTGCGAAACTTCCGCATTACAGAATCTCTCTGAGTCTGGGACAGGGCGCCGTGAAGTGCTTCAGACTGATAACCATCCAGCATCAACGATTCAGCCAGGGCCTGGGTATCTCTTCTGGTTCTGCAAAAAACTAAAGCCAGAATATCAGGTGAAGAATCTATAATCTGCTTTAGCTCCAGATATTTATTTTTTTGTTGAATTGTATGACATATATGCCTGATATTTTTCGGGCCCTGGTTGTTACTCCCCGTCCGCACCTCTACCGGATCCGTCAGATAATTGCGGGCAATCTCGGCGACCCCTCGAGGCATGGTTGCGGAAAAAAGCCATGTTTTTCTATGATCCGGTATTTTCCTTAAGATATTATCAATATCCTCTTTAAATCCCATATTAAGCATTTCATCAGCTTCATCTAAAACTGTATATGAAACCTGTGACAGATCGGCAGCCCTGCGGTTAATCATATCAATAAGCCTGCCCGGAGTAGCTACAATAATCTGAGGTTTGCCCTTAAGCCGTTTGATCTGGGTTGATATGCTGGCCCCGCCATATATCGCGACAATCTTAATCTTGCGCATATATTTGGCAAATTGTTTCAGATCCTCTGTAATTTGAAGACATAATTCACGGGTCGGGCATATCACGATTCCCTGAGTATTGAATTTAGTTGAATCAATCAGTTGAATAAGAGGCAGGCCATAGGCCCCCGTTTTCCCTGTTCCCGTCTGAGCAAGTCCCACAAAATCTTTTTCGCCTGAAAGCAGTGCTGGTATTGCTTTTTCTTGAATCGGCATCGGAGACTGAAAGCCCAGACTTTCAGTTGCCCTGACCAGTTCATCCCTGAGTCCCATCAGTTTAAAATCCATTAAGTTCATTCCCTCAAAAAAATATTCGGAAGCAGATAAATCTACTGCTCCCGAATGAATGTTATTATACACATAAAAAAAGCCGCTCAGACAAATCTGAACAGCCTCCAGACCAGTTTTGCTGCCGCTTATACTCGTATCAGTAACAATTATCAACCTTTTTATTGTAATTTAACAAAATCAGGGGGCAAGTAAAAATAAGTTACAGATTACGCTATAATTTTGTTTGTTTTCAAGGCGCGTTAAAGCGTGTAAAAATAAGTTATGCAGGCTTTAAAGGAACACAGAAAACAGGCTGCCCACAGAAAACAGCGAGGAACCGATTTGTTTTCCCATTGTCAGCGAACATGCGCCAAGAGCTGACTTGTCCCCTGTTTCTCTATTTCTTCATAATCATATTGCATTAGCAAATATTCTGGTTTGCGGCAGGCCCACGGCATCTATCTGAGTCATCCCTTTTCAATGATGATCACGGGAATAGTCTGTTCCTTTATGCCTTACTGGCTTGTTAAAAGCATAAAAAAGATATTTTCCAGCTCTCCGCTTATACGAGATAGAGATCCTCCGCCTGGCGCAGGAGCTCCTCCCTGAAATCGGGGTGGGCAATGCTGATAATGGCGAGTGCTCGTTCTCTGGTGGATTTTCCCTTCAGATTGACTGTACCGTATTCGGTCACGAGATAGTGTACATCCATCCGCGGCGTGGTAACCACTGTTCCCAGCTCGAATCGAGGAACAATGCGTGAAATTGTCCCCTTGTCCGCCGTGGAGTAGAAGGCAAGGATGGACTTTCCACCTTTGGAATTAAAGGCGCCGCGGACATAATCGAGCTGTCCTCCGGTGCCACTGTACTGTGATCCTCCAAGAAACTCGGCATTGGCCTGTCCCAGAAGATCCACCTCCAGTATTGAATTGATGGAAATCATATGGTCGTTTTGCGCGATGATGGAAGGTTCGTTGGTATAAGAGACGGGGTAGCTCTCCATGCTGGGATTGTCGTTCATAAATTCGTACATCCGGGTATCCCCCTGGGCTACAGTGAAGACATGTTTTAGAGAATGGAGAGTTTTTTTCCGCCCCGTCACCACTCCCTTTTCAATCAGGTCAACCATACCGGGAGTGAAAAGCTCAGTATGTATGCCCAAGTCCTTATGGTCGGTAAGATAGCCCGTGATGGCATTGGGGATTGCTCCGAAGCCAAGTTGAATTGTTGCCCCGTCGGGAATCATCTCGGCAATAGTGCGCCCTATCGTTTCCGCTTCCGGTTTAGGAGCACCGGGGATCATCTCCAGCAGGGGCTGGTTGTTTTCCACCAGAGCATCAACCTCGGAGATGTGAAGGAGGGAATCCCCGAAAACGCGGGGCATCCGTTCGTTGACCTCTACAATAAGTCGTTTGGAGTGACGGGCCGCCGTCGAGGTGAAATCGTTTGCCGTTCCGAAGCTGAAAAAACCCGCTTTGTCCATGGGAGACACCGTCGTCACCACACAGTCGATCTCCATGAAATCGCGGCAGAGCCGGGGGATTTGGTGAAAGTAATTGGGAACAAAGTTGTTGAGTCCCACCTTAACCATTCCTCGATCATATGCGCTGACAAACCAGGTATAGGCTTCTATGCAATCGCTAAGATCGGGAGCCAGCACCGTTGTTGCGGCATATTTGAAGGGGAGCAGCGAATAGATCTTGATGTCCTTGAGATCGCCGGCCCGGGCCCGGCCGGCGATAGCCGAAAGCAGGGCGGGCGGTTCGGCGATAGTCAGTCCATGGACAACAATATCGCCGTTCTGTATAAACGCGATGGCCTTCTCCGGCGTAGTCAGCTTTTCCCGGTATTCTGCTGCATAGATCTCCATGATTTACCTCCCTGTGAACTTCTTATGTTCGGTGATAGCTCCTTACGGTCAGCAAAAATAGATAAGGTATAACAATGCCTGACGTACCTGATAATATATTGCTTGATATTTCTGCCTGTTTATTACATATAAAAAGCGGTTTTTCAATAATTCTGTAGGCTGATCTGCTTAAAGGTGCGCGGCGCCTTGAGCAGGCGTGGCCGGCGGAATGATTATGTTTCATTTTTTCAGGATAATATGTCGATCTTGTTGCGATATTTATGACCATAAAAAGAGGAGAGTCTTATGGAGTTAAATGTAAAGAATGAAGAGAAAGCGGTTCTGGTATGCGTCACGGGGAGAATGGATGCCACCTCATCGCCAGAATTCGAAAAGGAACTGGGCAGGTTGATCGATGAGGGAAATGCAAATTTTGTCATCGATTTGGCCGGACTCGATTATATAAGCAGTTCCGGCCTCAGAAGTGTTCTGGTAACGGCCAAGAAGCTCAAAGGGAAAAACGGACAGATATTGCTCGCCTCTCTCCAGGCTGTCGTCAAAGAAGTTTTTGAGATTTCGGGATTCAGTACCATTATTCCGATTCACGAATCTGTGGAAGAGGCAATGGCGGTCCTGTAATTCATGGGGAAGATTGCCTGGCTTTAATCATACAGTCATTACAGGCATAAATATGGATGCATTTCATGAAATCTTTAGAGCTTACAGCCATTATTGAAAATCTTGATCAGTTCATCTCTTTTGTCCATGCATGCTCCGAAGAATGTGGTTTTGAGGGCAAAAGGGCGATGGAGATAGAACTTGCCGTGGAGGAGGCCCTGGTTAATATTTTCAGCTATGCCTATCCCGAAGGGGAGGGGCAGGTGAAAATGTGCTGCACCCTGAACAACGGCAAGGAATTCGTAATAGAGATAAGTGACGAGGGGATTCCATTTGACGTCCTTTCCCGTTCCGATCCCGATACAACGGCTGATATCGGAGACAGGGAAATCGGGGGGCTGGGAATCTTTTTTATTAAGAAAGTGGCGGATGATGTGCGATACAGTCGCAATAATGACATGAATATCCTTACTATAGTATTTCTGGTGTAAGGTGTGGTTAATCCCCTATCGGTAATTTCAAAGATATAATTATGGTAACCGTTCACGGTAAAAAACAGTAAACTGTGAACCGATAACCATGAACGATTACAAAATATGGTTAATGTAAAAATGAGAGAAAAGTGCAAATTAATAATCGCTGCAACCCTTTTCCTGATTATTATATCCGGGGCACCTGCCGAAGGCGATATCCTGAAAAAGGCATCATTCATACCCCAATGGGTTCCACAGGCCCAGTTTGCAGGTTACTATATGGCGCTTGAAAAGGGTATTTATAAGAAACACGGTATAGATCTTACAATAATTACCGGCGGGCCGGACTATTCACCATCTGATCTCCTTACAGATAGGAGGGCTGATTTTGCTTCGCTCTGGCTGTCTACGGGAATTCAGATGCGGGCCGGAGGAGAGAATATCCTCAACATTGCACAAATAATGCAGCGATCGGCGCTGATGCTTGTGGCTAAAAAGGCGAATGGCATTGAAAAGCCCCAGGACATGAATGGCAGAAAGGTGGGGTTATGGGGCCCGGTTTTTCAGCTTCAACCCCGGGCATTTTTCAGAAAATATGATCTTACGATGCAGGTTATTCCCCAGTCCTTTTCCGTCAATCTCTTCCTGAGAGGCGGTGTCGATGTGGCCTCGGCAATGTGGTACAACGAGTACCATACGATTCTGAACTGCGGCATCGATCCCGGTGAACTGACCACATTTTTCTTTCATGAACATGGCCTCAATTTTCCTGAAGACGGTATTTATGTTCTCGAAGAGACATACAGGAAAGATCCGGCGCTGTGTAATGCCTTTGTCCTGGCTTCTATCGAGGGGTGGCGGTATGCCTTTGATCATCCCGATGAGGCATTGGCTGTTACCATGAGGAACCTCAAAAAGGAGCACATTCCCACGACTCTAGTTCATCAGAAGTGGATGCTGGAAAGAATGAAAGATTTAATTTTACCAGAAAAAGGTGAGGATGCAGGCATGGGAGGACTTCTGATTGAGGATTACAGCCGCGTTGCGCGAGGCCTGAAGAGCATGGGGCTCATAGACTCGGTCCCCGGTTTTACCTCTTTTTATAAGGTGATCAGTGATAAAGATGAAAAATAGGG